>PAWX01000025.1:9603-28575 GCA_002714245.1 Gammaproteobacteria bacterium
GGGCTTGGTNTTGGTTCNCGCGTNGATCACGGNCTATTTGGTGAGGGNACNGTCCTNGCCTTCGAGGGCTCCGGNCCTCAGATGAAGGTACAGGTTCGTTTTGATGATGANTCNAAAAAGTGGCTNGTACTNCAGTATGCCAAGCTCGTGCCNCTNGGNTAGNGATTTCCGGGGACCTGCCGGATTCTGCCGTTAGAATCAATCGCCACAAATACAAACCGGGTTTCNGTCGATTTGTAGCTCTCNGAACCTTGCTCTGTGATCCACACNTCGATTCTGATNTGCATTGANGANCGNCCNANGTCCTCNAGCTCNCCATAAATCGATACCTCNGATCCAACAGGTACTGGTGCTATAAAATCTACNTTNTCTAACGAGACGGTCGCGCAGCGGCCNCCNCTNGCTTTCATNGCNANCTGNGCNGCNGCCTGNTCCATNTGGTCNANTANCCANCCNGCATANATGTCGCCGAGNGCATTNGTNAATCNNGGATGNGCAATGACCCNNAGAATNANNTCGCCCTCTGGATTTGGNTCNTGTTCNTCAAGNTCCACGNAACTTCCTTANTNGTTACCCTGAAAGGCACCGAGTCTACATGGTCAGGAGGCGTTCAAGAAGTGGTCTAGACATGTCAGTCGGTGGGTTGTCCTTGAGACCGCCTGATCAATCATCGATTCGGTTGCAAATAGCTGCACTCTTTCTTTGGCTCGGGTGAGTGCTGTGTAGAGAAGCTCCCGGCTTGGTCTGAACCGCGACCGTGAGGTGGCCGGTTCGGGCAGGCAAATGAGTACCGAGCTGTATTCTGAGCCNTGGGAGCGATGGATGCTNATCGCCCACGCGGATTCGACGGCACCCAGCTGGTTTTTTAGAAGCGNTTGGTCGATGTTTTCAAACTGAACGCGGGGGTTTGGTGAGTGATAAGGATCAATGACTACACCAGTGTCACCATTAAACACCCCGATACCCGGTTGGTTTGCGGTNACTAATAATCGCTCCCCGAAGCCATTGAGCCCGANACGTTGTGTTTCGGCTTGCGCCAGATGGTTAATAAACCGCCGGCCTCCAACACCTTCGCTGATCGCGGTCAGGCATTGGAAGTTGACCGAGCTAGGGACAGTACCTTTTTGCAGGTCTTCGAAATAGGGTCGATACCCCTCGAGCAGCTTTATTTCTAGGCTGTCTGATTGTTGGCTAGACTCCCAAGAGATTTCCAGATCCCTCAGGCCTTGGATGAAGCCCCGGGAATCACCCGACAGACAGAGGTCTTGGAGTTGTGCCAGCGCCTCTTGGCCCTTGATTCGGTGGCGTTGATTGAGTTGGAAGCAGTTGTTCTCTAACGCGGCTGATTCGGTGATTACTTTGAGGATACTCCCGGCCTCAACGCTCGCCAGTTGGTTGGGGTCCCCCATCAGTATGAGGTGTGTGTCTTCGGCCAGTGATTTTAGTAGCTGATCAAATAAATCGAGTGAGACCATCGACGCCTCGTCGATAAGCACGATGTCGGCTGAACGAAGATCTTTCAGCTGACGATGGATCGTCGTGGCAATCGATGGTTGGAGCCCAGCGATCGGCGTTTTTGTAATGGCCGNTTGAAACGACTCGGTTAGCCGGACCGCGGCTTTTCCTGTCGGGGCGACCAGAGATACATTCGGCTGTCCAGCGAATAGAGAAAGCTTGGCCGCGACGATNGCGGCCGCGGTTGTTGTCTTACCCGTACCCGGACCGCCCGTCACGACCGCTAAANGTTGGCTTGCCGCACCGATGATCGCGCGCTGTTGTGATGCGTCGGCGTGGGGCATCAACTGCCCTGGTTCAATGGTTGNCGTAAGCCTAGGGTGCGCCGACCGTTTTTTAAGCGCGGCGGCAACACGAGATTCCTGCGCAAAGTGGCGATGAATTTGCAGTGCGCCGTGATTGAGGGCGAACAGCGAATCAAGCTCGGATTGGGTAAGGGTCTGCGCCCAAAGATCGCNGTCCTCGTCAGANAGGGGGTGTGCGGTATGTCCTTGATGAATTGCCTCGAAGAGTTGTNTTACCGACGTNTGTAGGCTCTGAGGTAGTCCCTCTGATTCAATCAGCTTNAGGACGTCTGCCGATGTCATTGGGTGCATAGGCAGCACTCCTCGAGGGCCAATACACCATTTGCTTCAATCGGTCGCCTCCATATGCCGCGGTTGGGCGCGTGGATCCCACGGCAAAATAGATAAATGACNTCACCCAAATGCCGATCTGGGTCGTAGTCCTTGAGTCGGCTTTTGAGCCAGCGGTGTAACGCGAGNGCGTAGATGGCGGCTTGGATTGGATAAAACGCGTTTCCCATGGCGTACTCGATNTACTCATNAGTGTACGCTTGGTCACGGGGACCGAGGTNATTGGTTTTGTAGTCCACGATGTGGAACCGTCCATCGGCNTCATAAACCAGATCGATGAACCCAATCAAGTGCCCTGTTATTGTCTGGTCAATTGGTGGTGTTAACGGTCTCCACCAGGAAAAGGCACCACACGCGTCAAACAAGTCGCTGAGCCGTAATCGTGGCTTCAAGGGCAGCTCAAACTTTGGCTCGGGCCTCTTCTTTTTCGGGCTCAGGGAGCCGAGCACCGAACTTGGGGTAAGCTCCGTGGAGAGAATCTGGTGCACCCAATCAACCACGACAGGTTCGTGGGTTGGATCGAGATGGGTCGGCCAGTTGGTCTTGATGAAGCGCCCCACCGCCAGAGCATCTCTGACACCATCTGCGTGCCACTCTAGGATGGCGTGGATAAAGTTACCAGTCCCTGTCCCTCCGGGAACCATGTGCCATTTCTCGTTGAGGTTGGTTTCAACGTTGGAATCNTCTTCGTCGCCCGCCCCGGGCATCAATTCATGGNNTCNCTCGTGCCTNATCAGTCCCGAGAAGCTCCTGAAAAACCATGACGGAATGTTTGGTTGTTTCAAAACCGGGCCCTGGACGGTCGGTACTGTGAATNGTTCGACGGGGTCATCAATCCTCGGAGCCTCAACCACCTGGTGACCACCGCCCAGACCACTGATGTCACGGTCGTTGAGTAATCGACTCAGGGCACTGTCGGACTCTGGGACCCCGAGAAAGACTCCGTGTTTTGCGCGGGTGAGTGCTACGTAGAGCAGTCGGTTGAGGTCCTCTTCCTGGTCTTGGAGCGCTAGTTTGAGGGCGTTCTTTGTCANGTCGATCGTTGATCCATTGTGATCGCAGTAATCAAGCCCCCAAGTGTTCTTCGGGGGTGCTTTGCCCGTGATTTCGTCTGCCAGGATGACCACGCCATACTCCAGGCCCTTGGAGCCGTGGATGGTATTAATTGTGACAACCCCTGAGTCGGTTGGNGGTCGTTGGCTCGTGCGGNCGTCCGCCTCCTTNCTNGAGGCTGCCTGCTNTGTCCACCAGATCACTGCCTCGAGGGGTGATAACCCCTTCGCGTCCTCGCCAAAGATTTCCAGACACTGATTCAGGACACTCCAGTCCTCTAGCCCGTGGAGTGTATGAGAGATTCTCCGGGCCGTCGACCAAGCCTCAAATAAGAACGCGATGGCCGCCGCCGGCCCATCCGATTTCCAAAGATCCCGTGCGTTGAATAGCTGGGTCTGTAACTCGATGNATCGTGCCCGTTCGCTCAGTTGTCCGGGTGCCGAAAGATCAAAACCCATGAGGGTAGTCGAGGCGGCAGACGTCACTCTCGAGAGATCATCGGGGTTGGCAATCGCCTCGAGGACAAGCACTACCTCCCGGGCGATCCGCCGACTAAAAATACTGGCCTTATTTTGGTAGTGAAACGCGAGACCAAACTGTCCACCGAGTCGTTTAATCTTCTGCGCCGTGGCACGGCTCTGGACCAAGATACAGATATCTTTCTCGGTGATCGGTCGCGTGCCGATCCGGCACGAGCCCTGCTGGCCGCCAGCTAAAAGCGACGCCGTGAGTTGGACGACGGTTTGGGGTGACAGCGATTCGATCCACTGAAAACCAGCAGCTTCCGCGTCATTCATGGTCAGCGGTCGGATGTCTTCAGGGCGTCCGGTTTCTAGTGGTTGGTACCGCAACACATCGCCTACCGGGTGGTTATCATCGAACAAGGTATTGAGTCCGTCGATCATGGTCTGTGAAGAGCGGTAGACTGTATCCAGATACCACAGCCGCTGGTCTGGGAGGGTGTTTCGGACTTGGTGATAGAACGCGGTGTCTGCGCCGCGGAACCGGTAGATCGCTTGTTTTGGGTCCCCCACCATGACCATCAATCGTTGGGGCTCGTCGGGATACAAGTGATCGAGCATCGCCCACTGATGACGATCGGTATCCTGGAACTCATCGACCAGGATCAGAGTGTGTGTNGGCCTCTCGTTNCCAAGNCGTCTNGCGACCTCGGCCGCGTCCCGAATAACTTGGTNATTGTCGGTGATTCCGAGTTCGTTTAAACGGAGGCGGAGTTGCTCACGTAACTGGTGGAGACAATAGGCCCGGAATTTGACTTCATCGTCTGACGGTCTGATGAGTTCCACCCATTGATCGAAGACGGTCCCACCAAACTTCCCCTCTCGTTCTAGAAAATACTTTGCGCTTTCGTTGGGAATGTCCTGGCGGGTGTCCGCGTTTTCTATGTTCCTGGTGTGCGTCTCGAGTGATTTGCGATTCATCCCATTGAGGGCAAAGAGTGACTCGATATCCGACAANAACTCATTCCTNCTCTGGATAAATTCAGACCCGATGACCNCGAGATCAGGACACTGTGTTGAGGATGGCTTGATATCGTCGATCGGCCTCCACGCAAGCTCAGCGTGGCCTACAAATGCGGTGAGCCCNCCCGTGAGTGAGCCGATATGGTGTGCCCCGTGCTCCGTGACAAGCCTCCGGTAACAGTCGATCGCTACCTCTTGGCGAATACCTCCGATGTCGGTTTCNACAGGAAAGCTCGGGATACCCACGCTTGGTCCCAAGTCATTGACCAGANGGATCGCAAAACCGTGAATGGTCTGTATCTCGATGGTATCAAGTCGCCGGAGCGCTCGCCCGAGTCGTTCGATACCTTGGTCCCCTGAAAAATTTGGATAGGCTACCGTTAGTTCTGAGCNTCCGCGGGTCAGGAGATCAATTTCTTCCACCAGTCGTTCACGGACCCGTGCCCTGAGCTCCCGNGTCGATGCCCTTGTGAACGTCATCAGCAGACAGTGCTCAGGTTGGTGGCCATCGACGGCTAGGGCGCGTGTGATGAGCGACATCAAGGCGTGAGTCTTTCCCGTTCCCGCGCTCGCCTCGATNAGGTGTCGCCCAGATCCCGGGAGCAACTCTGGCTTAAAGCGTTCCACGGGACCTCCCCAGGTATCCAACAAGTGGTTTGACCAAGCGATTCGAGAGGTCCANGTGTTTCTCCGAAATCTCCGGGTCATTCTGAAATACCCGNTGGTAATCGGGCCTATGCGCAAGTGCCTCATCATTCCAGTGAATCCGAGGTTTAGTCTCGTCGTCCCTGTCTAGTGCCCTCGCTGTCTTGATCGCTAGCGGTCCAATCAGAGCGCATGGGGTCTCGCGATCGCTGATTNCCTCNAGCCAGGTCTTGAGAAGGTGTCGTGCCTCATCGACCGGGATTGGGCCGAATGGTGTGACGCGATTCTTGAAGGTCACCAGACGGAGGCTGCGCTCCGTCGGCCCGCTAGCGAAGAGTACCAGTCCCTCGAGAAGCNCACGGAGACCCCTCACACCATCGACGGAGGATGTGATGATTACCCGGGGCGCCTCGATCGTGGAGAGGCCCTCGACCCGTAACGTGAACTCACCCAGGGTCATCACAGATGGCTCCACTGGCTCGGTCGNGCACTCNAGTGCCTCCGCGACCAGCGAGGGGGCGTATTTTCCGAGTGCCTCGTTTAAGTCGATCTCACCNGGGAGCTCNGGATAGCGCCTNAGGAAATCGGTTAGCGTGTCTTGTGTCAGGGATTGGTCCACAAAACGCTGCCTCATTTTGAACGCGTTCAGGGCATCGATAGTTAGGGGTTCGATATTCAATTCCGGAAACNCAGGTACATGAATTNGGGCACCCTTTTCTTTCAGGAAGGCGACAGCTGGCTCNGCTGCGACCGCGAGGAANTCTTGGACGGTCCACACGCATTGAGTCTCNTGTCCGGCGATGTCCGGGACAGGGTCCGGGACCGNATNGCTGTNGAGGCTGATACCTGACGGTAATTCAACGAACGGAGGCGTGTTGTCGGGTCCCCCGAAGCAGTCGATCAACGAGACGACTCCGGGGCCGGGGAGCTCCGTAGTTTGGTGGACGGGATGCTTTCCGATCCAACTGATCCACAACTGATTTTCAGTATTGAGGACAATGTCTGCGAGTACTTGACGCTCTTTTTCGGAGTCTATTAGGTCNCCAGGACGGGGANTCTTGGCAATCAAATCCCANGGATGCTCATACGAGTCTTGAGGGAAGGTATCGTGGTTGGCCCCGAGTATCGCGACCACCTGACTCGAAATACTGCGGATCGTTTGTGGCGCNGTGACCGACAGCTGATCATTGAGCGCCAGGGGTCGNGATAGCCCNGTNTGNTNGTTCAGTTGGATCCACTGAAACACGGACGCTTTACTCACCTCNGTCTCNGCNAACTGTGAGACGAACGGTGTCAGATTGAGGCTCTGAATCTGTCCCAATGTGAGGCGGTTGACGGCGCGCTCGATGACTCGGATCGCCGTCTGAAGAGACATAATNTCTGGGGAAGATAGGACATGATCTATCGCAGACAGCACNCCGATAAGTCGGTCAAGCCCGTGGGTCTGTTCGATCGACTCTGTNGGGGTGCTGTCGGTCTGAAAAGCTGAATCAGGGTCGGCCATCAGCCCNCTCAATAGGCGTGNCTTGGCGGCGTGGAGTGTGTGTCTATGGCCTGATAGCCCCCGTCTGGCGCCTGACCGCACAACCCAGTCTCGAATATTTCTGAGTTGCTGGTCACTCAGCTGGAGTACCTCACGCACAGTGGTATCTGACAGAAATGTGTAGACGNGGCCGGCCTTAAAGCCGGTACGAGACATCTCGGNNAAGAGTTCGATAGCNGTCACCTCAACCGGCTTCATGATCAAGGGGTCTGGCGAGGTCGGGAGCCGCTGTAACAGATCGGATGCGTGGAAAATCCGTTGTACGATTGGCCCGTAAAGCGCCGGGCTTGGTGTGACGATATGCACTCGAGTGAGGTCTCGGTTTGGATCGGCGTTTAACCAGTCGATGAGCCACCGCTTTAACTCCGTCACCTCTTGNGTCGGGCTTGTCGCGCTCACCAAAGACACNNACCGATCGATCGTTATGGGTGCNTTTTTGTTCTGAAANAGATGGGTTTTGAGTTNGGAAAGGGCGCTCTTTGGTGCGTGTTGAACATAGCCCTCGACCGGTTCATCGTCGCCGAGNANTGAAANGACCTTNGCCTTTTCTCGGCAGAGATCCGCGAGNANGGGGTGNGTNTCAGGTAGNTCGAGCGCCCCCTGCGTGAACCACGGATCTGGTGACGGAGANTGAATACACAAAAAGCATGGGGTGTTGTGTGTCCATGATTTCAGGGCGTNGAGTGNGAGGGTCGACAGGCGGTCTGGATTAAAAATGANGACGCGCGCGATCGAGTCGAGATGTTCAGAGTTCGGGTCTTTGAGTGCATCTGTAANTTTTCGATGNGGAGCGGTTGGGAGTCGAGNTTCGATTTNTCGCCAGAGCTNGATCTGCCAGGCGTCAGACNGTTGNATCGGCAAGGTAGCCTTCTCGGGGTNGACCAACCANTCAGGCCGCTCGGCGAGATAGCGTTGGAATANCTCGAATAGGGTGCTGATNTGTTGNAGATACTCGGGTTCGGCTAGGTCNGGATGTTTTTGCCGCCAAATAGTGGCGATGGCCCAANACAAATCNGACTCAAGCTGNCGGTCGGGTTGCNCGCCTGAGATCTTCCACATGAACTCAGACAGTGTGGTGACCNTTNTGTTGGCGAGGCTTCCCAAGCGNTCNGTCAGTTCAATTTGGAGCCAGCGGCCCGTGTCTTGGTTAGGAACAANNAGCCAATCGGGCNCCAGCGGTGACCTAAAACTCTCGGCCGAGAGGACGTTCGCCACGGTCTCGACGAGGGTGTTGAGGTCATTGGANAAGACAAGCTGCATGANGTAATTTCCGCACGACTACTCAATTTATGCAACTAACCCNNCGNGGGTCTGNGAGCCTTNTCAAATTAAANANTTTTTATCTTAACCAGTACTTGTAANAAGACCGTAACAAAACAGTTGTAAAACACNCGTTAGAAATTTGGGAAACCCATTTCAGGGTTNGTGGTTACTTAATCATCTATGTGGAGTATTTATGATTGTTCGTATAGCAACGGCCGCAGNTCTTGCGGTTGTCCTNAGCTCACCAACAGTTGCTCGTGATTANNTCAGNATNGCTGGNTCNTCNACGGTCTTNCCNTTCGCGACCATTGTTGCGGAGCGATTGGGGCGGAACGTCAACCAAAAGACGCCTGTCGTCGAGTCTGGCGGCTCTTCCGTCGGCAAGAAAGGTGTCTGTGATGGTATTGGTACAGAATTTATTGATATCGGGAACGCGTCGTCACGCATGAAGACGGCGGAGCTCGAGTATTGCGATAAGAATGGTGTGAAGCTCACCGAAATCAAGGTCGGCTACGACGGCATCGTGGTGGCTAACTCAAAGAACGGTGCACAGTTAAAAATTTCGTTGGCTAACCTTGGCAAGGCATTGACAGCCGAGGTGGCGATTGACGGTAAGATGGTTGCAAATCCATACAAGAAGTGGTCCGACATTGATTCTTCATTACCTGATACGGAAATCCGCGTTTACGGTCCGCCAACCACATCGGGTACACGTGCCTCTTACGCGGAAATCGTGAACGAGAAGGCGTACTGTAAGAAGGACGCCGACGCAAAGGCCGCGCTCAAGGCCGCCGGCAAGAAGGCTAAAGCGTGCCGTGCAATGCGCACGGACGGGGCCTATGTTGAGGCAGGTGAGCAAGACAACCTGATCGTTCAAAAACTCCAAGAAGATACCAAAGCTTACGGCATATTTGGCTTCTCGTATCTTGACCAGAACTCTGACACACTCCAAGGTGCCGAGTTGTCAGGTGTTGTGCCAACATTCGATGCAATCGGGGATGGTTCGTACAAAGCATCACGTGCGCTTTACTTCTACGTCAAGCATCAGCACCTCGGTGTTGTTCCTGGTGTAGAGGAGTATATGGCTGAGTGGCTAAAGCATTGGGGCGACGATGGTAATCTTGCTGATGCTGGGATGATCCCACTTGGTGCTGAAGAAGCTGCAGAGATGAAAGCTCGTATGACAGATCTTCCAGTTCTCGTAGCCGCAGATTTGAAGTAATCAATAAAGTTTATTGAAAAATTGGAGGCCGAACGGGACAATCCGTTCGGTCTTTTTATATCTGAGGGAAAGCTCGCTTGTCGTTCTTCAACCTGGTTTTATCAGTGCTGGTCATCGGGGCCACTTTCTTCGTTTTCGGACAAAGAGCGGCCGCGGGTCAACAAGCCACTGGTACTATAAAACTGCACTCGAGGTCTCACTATCACGGGATCTGGGCGGCAATTACCTCGACCCTCCCCGCGTTATTAATCTTGGTTGCGTTAGGTCTTGGTAAGGATCTACTTTTTCAACATTGGGCCCGTGATTTTTTCCCACCGGAGGTGTCAGGAGGTAACGCTGTTGATCGGGCAATCGCTCTAGCAAAAATTTCCAATGTTGTTGCCGGGATAATTTTTGGGGAGGTGGAGCCGTGGGTTCAGTCGGCCGGTGAGGCGTGGATCCGCTGGGAGTCCAATACCATCGTCGTCGCAAATATTCTCGTGTTGGGAATATCGCTGACCGGGGGCCTACTAGGTTACCAAAGAATTAACGTGGGATTTCGTGCGAGAAATAATGTTGAGAGGATCCTCACATGGATGCTGATAGGTAGCTCTACGGTCGCAATATTCACTACCATAGGAATTGTGCTCTCCGTTCTTTTTGAGTCGATTCGATTCTTTAAATTAATCCCCCCCCAAGATTTTTTGTTCGGTCTGGAGTGGAACCCGCAGTTCGAGGGCGCGGAGCGCGCCGGCTCTGGCGGTGGAACCGCGACCTATGGCATGGTCCCGATGTTTGTCGGTACATTCTTAATTTCGTTTATAGCATTGGCGGTCGCCGTCCCTGTGGGATTGTTCTGCGCCATTTATCTAGCCGAGTACGCGACCCCGAGGGTGAGGGGCATCGTGAAGCCTCTCCTAGAAATACTTGCGGGCGTGCCGACCGTCGTGTATGGCTTTTTCGCTGCATTGACGGTCGCCCCCGTCGTCAAATCTGTGGGTGAATCAGTCGGTCTTGAGGTGGCGTCAGAGTCTGCTTTGGCCGCGGGCCTCGTGATGGGTGTCATGATCATCCCGTTTATTTCGTCGCTGTCAGATGACGTGATAAACGCTGTTCCCCAAGCCCTCCGCGACGCAGCTTTTGGGCTGGGTTCCACAAAGAGCGAGGCGATTAGGCAGGTCGTGCTACCGGCCGCGCTCCCGGGGATCGTCGCGGCGGTGATCCTCGCGGTGTCCCGCGCGGTCGGAGAGACAATGATCGTGGTGATGGCGGCCGGGTTGGCTGCGAATTTGTCTTTCAACCCGTTGGACGCAGTTACGACCGTCACCTCACAGATCGTGACGATTTTGGTTGGCGACCAAGAGTTTGAGTCTGCGAAGACGTTATCGGCTTTTGCGTTGGCGCTGATGTTGATCGTCACAACGCTGGCTTTGAACTACTACGCGCTTCAGATTGTTAAAAAATATCGAGAGCAGTATGAGTGACAGGATAACCTTCGTATTGTCGGCTGAGCGGGCTGCCAAGCGAGTTGCCGAGTCGATCAGCTTGCGCAGACGGAAAGAAAATCGATTCCTGTTTCTCGGGAAATTCGCGGTCGCCGTGGCCCTCGGATTCCTTGTTCTTTTATTCGCTGGCATTCTAAGCAAGGGCATCCCCGGTTTATTCCAGCACTACGTCACGCTTAATGTTCAGTTGGACGCCGAGAGGCTTGACCCGTCAGGCCAGAGGACCATCGAGTCGCTCGCTGATGGCGACTTTGACGGGGTCGTCAGGGACGCGCTCTATGAAGTTCTTGGGGATCCCACTGGGCGCAAGGCAAAACGACAGGCACGTAAGCTGATTTCATCTGGATCTGGCCAGCGACTGATGCATCACGTGCTGGATAATCCAGATCAGATGGGATCAACGGTAGCGCTTCAGTTTGCTGTCGATGATGATGTCGACACATTCTTGCGCGGCCTCATCTCACGAGACACCCCTGAGGCTGACAGACGGGTCAGTGATCAGATGATTTCATTTGTTGATCTACTCGAGGCGAGGGGTCGGATCAGCTATGAGATAAGTGATTATTTATTTTTTGGCTCAGCGTCACGGGACGCCGAGATGGCCGGGATCCGAGGGGCGCTGGTGGGATCAATACTCACGTTACTGGTATGTATTGGGATCGCGTTTCCCTTGGGAGTAGCTACAGCTGTCTACCTCGAGGAAATGGCGCCAAAGAATCGTTTCACAGAAATTATTGAGATCAATATCAATAATCTTGCCGCGGTGCCGTCAGTCGTTTTCGGAATCATGGGGCTTGCGATATTTATCGTGATATTTGGGATGCCGCGATCAATACCGTTGGTAGGCGGAATAGTTTTGGCCTTGATGACGTTACCCACCATCATAATCTCCTCGCGTGCCTCGATACGGGCAGTTCCACCGAGCATTCGCGATGCCGCTTTAGGCGTTGGCGCCTCGAAAATGCAAACCATTACGCACCACGTTTTACCACTCGCTATGCCGGGCATGTTGACCGGTACCATCATCGGGATGGCCCAAGCTTTGGGTGAGACGGCGCCTCTCTTGATGATTGGCATGGTCGCCTTTATCGTCGACGTGCCGTCAGGTGTCACTGATCCTGGAACCGTTCTTCCGGTGCAAATTTTTATGTGGGCAGATTTCGCTGAACGTATGTTTATTCAAAAAACCAGTGCGGCGATCATTGTATTGCTGGCATTTCTGATTAGTATGAATGCCACCGCGATTCTTCTTCGTAAAAAACTAGAGCGACGTTGGTGAGCGGGTCAGTGTCATGCAGGTAGCAGAGAGTAGCCGAATGGTCCAAACAACTAGTACCCTTGAGGCGCGGGTGATTCCAGACAGCGCTATTGGGCAAATCCATGCAGACAACCCCCGCATGAAGGCCCGTAACGTTGACGTTTTTTATGGTGATAAGCACGCGATCGACAATATCAGTCTTGATATAGCGCCCGGTCAGGTCATCTCATTTATCGGCCCGTCGGGTTGCGGTAAGTCGACGTTCCTGCGGTGTCTAAATCGGATGAACGACACGATAAATACCTGTCGTGTGTCTGGTGAAATCATGATCGATGACCAGAACATTTATGACTCTTCGATCGATGTGGTCTTGCTGCGGGCGAGGGTTGGCATGGTGTTCCAGAAGCCAAACCCGTTCCCTAAATCAATCTTTGACAATGTCGCATACGGGCCACGCATACACGGGCTGGCGACAACAAAGGTGGAGCTGGATCAGATTGTAGAAACCTCACTCCAACGGGCTGGTCTTTGGGAGGAGGTCAAAGATCGTCTGGATCAGCCGGGAACGGGCCTGTCGGGCGGCCAACAGCAGCGTCTGTGTATCGCCCGTGCGATTGCGGTGAGCCCCGAGGTTATTCTGATGGACGAACCTTGTTCTGCCTTGGATCCGATCGCCACTGCAAAAATAGAGGAATTGATTTCTGAGCTGCGGGAGCAATATACGATAGTNATNGTTACCCACTCTATGCAGCAGGCTGCCCGNGTCTCTGACCGGACCGCCTATTTTCANTTAGGNAAGTTGATTGAGGTAGGNGACACCAAGCAGGTNTTTACCAATCCTTTGCATGAATTAACTCAAGANTATATCACCGGACGGTTNGGCTAGATGAAAGACNTNAACGAAGATTTCTATCGACACATNTCCAGCGAGTTCAACGAGGAGTTGGAGGCGCTTNGGAGGTCTACCTTAGAAATGGGTGGATTGGTTGAAGANCAGCTCGCGTCTGCGCTCAAGTTTTTTGCTAGTCAGGACTCNTCNNTACTGAGCGANATNGANNNNATTGAGCANAAGATTAACGCCGCCGAGATCGATCTCGACGATCAGGTAGAGTCTNTGATCGTNCGGAGACAGCCNATCGCNTCAGATTTGCGGCTTGTGCTCGCTGTTTCGAAGATCGTNNGAGACCTNGAGCGAGTGGGCGACGAACTNGANAAGGTAGGNAGGCTTAGCCTTGAGTCATTCGATAGCGCTGACAGCGTGGGAATCACCGAGATACAGCGAATCGCTGAGCAGGTCGCTAAAATGTTGTCGGAGTCTTTGACGGCCTTCGCACGACTCGATATCGATCTCGCGAGAGATATTTTTGAACGTGAACGCAAGGTCGATAAGGTTTATCAGTCAGCGCTCCGATCGCTCGCGACCTTTATGATTGAGGACCCCAGAAATATTGGCAGCGTCCTGAATATAGTCTGGATTGCTAGGTCATTAGAGCGTGTTGGGGATCATGCTACAAACATCGCCGAATACGTTATTTATTTAGTGCAGGGCGTCGATGTGCGCCATCCGGATGTTAACGAAAACAGTTTCACGTAACTACCTGCTGTAGCCTCTCTTTCGGGAACGAGCATCGAACGCAGGTACCTTTTCCCTCACCAGAGGTTATTTGTAGGCGTCCCGAGTGCCTTTCCATAATGTGCTTGGCTATCGCTAAGCCTAACCCCGTGCCCCCTGTACTGGACGAGTGGCTTTTATCGACACGGTAAAATCGCTCGGTTACACGACTGACATGTGGCTCTGGTATTCCTGGACCGTCATCGTCCACACAGATGGACACCTTGCTATCGCTTTGTTCGAGCCTCACCGAGATTAATGAGCCATCGGGGCAGTACCGCAAGGAGTTACTCAGCAGGTTGGATAGGAGGGAGAAAATTTCATTTCTATTTCCCGTGAGGACCCAGTTCTCGGCAACCAAAACCTTGATAATTGTCTGACTTTTTTCGAGATTTTCTCGTAATAATTTTATTTGTTGCTGGACTTGTTCTATTAATTCAACAAGATTAATCGCTTCGACATCTTTACTTGGCGAAGTCTCAAGCCGGGCCAGCGTTATGAGATCCTGGATGATGTTATCCATCCTGCGACCCTGAGATGTCGCGCTTTCGACCGCGTTCCTCGCGGCACCCTCCACCAGCTGATTATCTATCAAGGTTTCTAGATAACCATTGATGACCGTTAGCGGGGTCTTTAGCTCATGCGAGACGTTAGCGATAAAGTCCGACCGCATTTCGTTGAGTTTCCTGAGCTGACTGATATCTCTGACGAGTATTATGTATCCGTGTGACGGGCTATCCCCAAAATATAGCTCGACCACCGCCCGCTGTGTCGCGAAGTTGTCAAGAATCAGTGGTTCGCTGAAGTCGTTTTCGTCGATGTACTCTTTCAAGGACGGTGATCTGAGAAGAGAAAAAAGATAGCTATTGATGTCATCTGGGTCCCTCAAATTGAGTAATTCGCCACCGATCTGATTCCACCAGGTGAGGTTCCATGTCTTGTCGGTGAGGATCAGGCCGACCCTGAGACTGCTAAGCGCAAGTCTGAGATTGTTGAACTCTCTGGCGACAGATGCTTTATCGTCTTTAGCTTGATCCCGTTCAATTTCAACACGCCGTACGATGTCTACCCACAAATCGGAGGTTATCAGGGACTCATTTTTTTGGTTACTTTCCAGCCAGCGGTAGAAACTATTTCTTCTCCACAGGGTTACTGCGAGGTAGGTACTAGAAATAAATAGAGCGGACAAGACGAAGTATCCAGAAACGACACCTAAGAAGATCGTGAGCAGCCCCAGCCAGGTTAGCTCGAGTATTGTGGTCGAGGTGGCGTTACGCATTAGAACTTGCAGAATCGTCCAATTTTAAAGCGTTAAATGTAAATCATTTGATTACCCAGAGACTTACTTTCTTGAAAAATTATTTTTTCGGGAGCGTTCTATCTGACGGGATTCAGAGTTTTGGTACTAAATCGATATCCGGTACCGCGGACTGTTTGGATTGTACTCTCGAGGTTTAAGCCCAGTGCCTTGCGGAGCCTCCGGATATGAACATCTACGGTTCTTTCTTCAACGTATACATCACCACCCCACACACGATCGAGTAATTGGGCTCTAGAGAAGGCTCGATCAGGATTTGTCATGAACACTTGCAATAGCCGATATTCGATCGGGCTGAGCACGACCAAGTTACCGGACGCGGTCACTTTTTGGCTAATTGGGTCCAGCGCTAAATTTGCAAACTCAACTACTTCTTCGATTCCCTTCGGAGTGGTCCTGCGCAATATCGCTTTCAATCTAGCCACAAGCTCACGCGGTGAGAAAGGTTTGGTAATGTAGTCATCAGCCACCTCGAGACCGGTGATCTTTGCGTTTTCTTCCTCCCGTGCGGTCAACAGAATTAATGGAATGCCTGCAGTGTCTGGATTCCTGCGAAGTCGCCGGCACAGCTCCAGACCAGAGACTTGGGGCATCATCCAGTCAATTAACATAAGGTCGGGTATTGAGTCCGCTATTTCGTTTAACGCGGATGAGGCGCTTTCTGCTTCAATAACTTCAAAGCCAGCCATCTCCAGAGTAACTGTCAGCATCCCACGAACGGCGGGTTCGTCATCGACAACTAATACTCTGCGGATTGGTTGTTTCATGGATAACCTTGAATCACGACTGAGGCTTGATAAAAACATGGTAATGTTACAGAAAGATGACAGGCTTCAGTGCATAGCGAGTTTTTTGCACCAAAATAGTAGGGGAGCCTATGACGCCTTACGGGGCTGTAGCCACGATTTTTGCCATCTCTGGAGCCAGTTTTGGTACCTGGGCCTCACGTATTCCCACATTTAAAAATCAGCTGGATTTAGAGCCAGCACAATTAGGCACCATCTTATCGGTTCTTGCGTTAGCGAGCATTGCGTCGTTCCCTTTAGCTGGACGAGCTATGGACCTATATGGTTCCGCACGGGTGAGTAAATATCTTGCCTGGTCTACGTTGGCCTCTTTAATCCTTACATCGTTCGCGCCCACGCCTTTGTTTTTAACATTATCTGTTGCGGTACTTGGCGCGTCGATCGGTGCCTTGGATGTGGTGATGAACGGCTGGGGTGCGGAAGTCGAACGGGGAGGTGTTAAGTCGATTATTTCCTCACTTCACGCGCACTGGAGTCTATCCGCTGGCATTGGTGGCTTGGTCGGATTGACGGCGATCAAGCTCGGTTTTTCCATCGAGCAACATTTTTTGTTGGTGGTATCGATCATGGGCGGTTTTGCGGGGTTAGCGTCCCGGGTTGCCTGGGCGGGATCGATTGTTAAGGAGTCGACNCCGGCGTTTGCTTTGCCTCATCAGAGTCTNTGGTTAGTCGGTTTTTTAATGTTCTGTGCCGCTCTTACCGAGGGAGCCGTAGCCGATTGGGCNGCAATATTCCTGCAAGAGAGACTCAATCTCACTGAGGCAATGGCAGTGAGTGGTTTTGTTACGTTTAGCTTGGCCATGTTTACGGGCCGGATGCTNGCNGACAATTTGGTAGGNCAGTTTGGGGCCATCCGCGTCTGTTGGTTTGGGGGCCTGTTGGCCACGTTGGGNNTNTGTATCGTCTTGTTTGTTTCTTCTTTGGGTGTTGTTNTGATTGGGTTCCTATTGGTGGGGTTTGGTNTNGCCCCTGTTTTCCCGCTCGGCTGCGCGCGGGCCGCGAATGATCCCTTGGTTACCCCCGGCCAGGGCCTGGCGGGGGTNGCGACNCTNGGCTATGGGGGGATTATGTTAGGCCCGGCGATCGTCGGGTTCGTTACCCAGNAATCGGGGATTTTTGTTGGATTTAGTCTGCTTCTCCTTTGTACGCTCTATCAGGTTGCTTTCGCGTCATGCTTGAGACGGTGATGCCAGATATAAATTCATTGAGACACCACGACCACACTCTGGCTATGGGTAAGGAAAGTTATAGTCTGAGAGAGCATGTTGAGGAAGAAAATTGATCGGATACACGCTGGTACATTTAACGAATAAAATTTTTTCCACTATCCGGGCTCGACTATTTTTAAAGCGTCCCCAGAAGTCCTCCAAGAAACAGGGCCGCCCCAAAACGGTGACTTTTTAGAAAAGCCTTGAGGCATGCCTCACGCGACCGTGAACGAGCGATAGTATGCTGATGCAGGGCAAGTCCGAGGGCAGCAAATATACCTAATGCACTCAGTGGATTGAGCTCGGCCAGCCAGAACGCATAGCCAAACCCAGTGATGGCGATCAGCTGACAGCAGCCAATGGCGAACAGATCATATCGACCGAATACGATGGCGGTCGATTTCACACCGATCAGCAGATCGTCGTCGCGGTCCACCATCGCGTAGAGGGTGTCGTAGGCCAGTGTCCAAGCGACATTACCAAGAAACAGCGCCCATACAATTCGGTCTATTGGTTGCTCATAGGCCGTGAATGACATCGGAATTGCCATGGAGAATGCGAGACCCAGTCCAATCTGTGGCCAGAATGTGATCCGTTTGAGCCAGGGATAGACGATCGCAAGACTAAGCGCAATGAACGATAGATAAATAGTTTGCTGATTGGTTTGGAGCACTAATAAAAATGCAGTTATCAGTAAGATGATCGTTACGGCTACAGCGTTTTTGGCCGACAGGTTGCCGGTTGTGATTGGGCGAGCTTTTGTCCGTTTGACGTGTTTATCGAATTTTCGGTCGGTTAGGTCATTGATCACACAGCCCGCGCTGCGCGTGATAATCACCCCAAGCGTGAATATGACCCATGTATCTGGTTTGAATTCGTTTGCGGAAAATCCTGCCAACGTGAGGGCGATCCAAGTGGGCCAAATGAGTACCATCCATCCGATTGGTCGATCAAGGCGGGTGACCTGTATCCATAGCGGTATATAGGAGGCTAGCGTGTGGATCTTAGACATTGACGAAGTGTTCCTCATGCCCGATCCATCTTTCAATAAGCTGATCTCGGGTCCCCCCGTCGTTGAGTCGTATGGCTTCAGAGAGGGATGCGATTCGGTCCAGCAAATGAGCGTGTTGGCTAAGGTCGGCGACCTTGAATGATAGTTCCCCGGTCTGTCGTGTGCCCGTGACATCACCGGGTCCGCGGAGACGCAGATCAGCCTCGGCTAGCTCAAATCCATCGTTTGTATTTTTTAGAAGGTTTAGTCGCTCACGTGATTGCTGTGAGATCGAGTCACCGGCGAGTAAGATACAGAAACTTACACGCGCACCACGTCCCACCCGGCCCCGTAGCTGATGCAGCTGCGCAAGACCAAGGCGTTCAGGGTTTTCGATAACCATAATGTTTGCGTTAGGCACATTGACACCAACCTCGATCACGGTTGTCGCGACTAAAAGATCCAGGTCACCGGAAGCAAACGCGTTCATGATTTCTGATTTCTCGTCAGGTTTCATGCGTCCGTGCACTAGACCAATACGTCGATGTGGTAGCTGTTGTTTAAGTTTTTCCACCCTACTTTCAGCAGCTTCCGCGACAGATTGTTCTGTCTCCTCGATCAAAGTGCAGACCCAGTATGCTTGGCCGCCCTCATTGAATTGCGTATCGAGCCGGTCAGTTATTTCGGTGGCGCGAGACTGATTCAAAATGCGTGTATCAACGGGTGTTCTGCCGGGGGGGAGTTCATCGATGACCGAAATATCAAGATCCGCAAAGTGTGTCATCGCCAGGGTACGAGGGATTGGTGTCGCAGTCATGATTAATTGATGTGGTGTCAGATTTTGACCTTTTTCTCGGAGCGATAGGCGTTGAGCGACGCCAAATCGATGTTGCTCATCGACAATCGCCAGACCCAATCGGTCAAAATAGATTTCG
>PAWX01000026.1 GCA_002714245.1 Gammaproteobacteria bacterium
GTTATCGCCTCTTGTTCGTTACAGAATAGAAGATCTATGCCGTCTCCAATGACGTTCGATAGTTGGTCCCTGAAATAGGTCACCATCGCGGGATCAGAGAAAGTCAGGGCGACCTTGACACCAGATTTCTTCGCTAATTGATGAGCGTAAATAGCAGCCTCCCGTGCTTTTTCTGAGCTTGCTAAATACCCCTCGATGTATAGCATCTCCGATGACTTAAGGGCGTTTTCATCAATCTCGTGTGCTCCCAGGTCGCCTGTGATTCCGAGAAAAGTATTCATGGTGCGTTCAGCGTCGTCGGTCACCATTACTATACAACGCCCGGTAGTACCTGATTCACGAATTTTATCTAAGTTGGTTGCGACACCTGACTCGAGAAGATCCTTGTGGTAGAACGCTCCTAGATCGTCGTTTGCGACTTTGCAACTGTAAAAGACTTTGGATCCAAAGTTCGCAGCAGCGATCAATGAATTGGCTGCAGACCCGCCTGAAGCTTGTTTTTTTAGCTCTGCATGGTTGTGGAGTTTTTCTTCGAGTACAGATAGTTGCTCACTATCGATTAGGGTCATCATGCCTTTCTCGACACCAAGAGCTCGTAATAAATCCTGAGATACTTGGTATTCGGTATCAACAAGTGCGTTACCAAGTCCATAGAGATTGTATTTAGGCATCACAGAACCCTAGCCACTGCGTCACAGAGTGGTTCAATGTTTGATGGTGTAATTCCAGCAACATTAATCCTGCCTGAGCCGACAATATAAATGTGGTTATCTTCTCGCAGTTTTAATACTTGCTCTTGGGTCAGACCTGAGAAGCTGAACATCCCTTTTTGATGGTTGATGAAATCAAAGTCCACTACTTGTTGACGAACTGCCATCTGTTGAACAAATGCTTGTCGCATCGTACTGATTCGCGTGCGCATTTCACCGAGCTCTTTAATCCAGAGGTCTCTGAGCGACGCATTACCGAGGATGGTTGCAACGACATTACCACCATGTGCTGGTGGGCTTGAGTAAATGGCACGAATGGCAGCCTGAATGTGACTAAAAGTATTGGTGGCATCATTTTCAGTTTCTTCGACGATCGTAATTGCACCGACACGCTCATTGTAAAGACCGAAGTTCTTGGAGAAAGAGCTCGCTACCAAAACAGCCAGACCTGCATCCAGTAGAACGTGTAGTCCCTCACGGTCTTTCTCTAGGCCATCCCCGAAGCCCTGATAAGCAAAATCAACAAGACAAACCAATTCTTTAACTTTTGCCTGACTCGCAATAGTTTCCCAAGCCTCTTTGTTGAGATCGATCCCAGATGGGTTATGACAACAGCCGTGTAAAATCACGATATCGCCTTTGCTTGTTCTTTCAAGATCAGCTACAAGGCCCTCTGCGTCTAATCCCTGGGATATTTTGTCGTAATAGCGATAACTCTGGACGGAGAACCCGGCTGCCTGGAAGATGGTGTGGTGGTTAGTCCAACTAGGATCTGAAAGCCATAGGGTGGCATTAGGCTTGGCGCGCTTCAAAAAGTCTGCAGCAACACGAAGGGCGCCTGTCCCGCCTGGTGTTTGCGCTGTCTTTGCTCTCGCTTGTTCGATGATCGCATGCTGTTCGCCGAAGAGTAGCTCTTGTGTGTAGCTTGCGATTTCAGGTACACCCGGTATTGGTAGGTAACCCTTGCTAGTCTCAGTCTCCAACAGAAGCGTCTCTGCCTGTTTTACGGCAGCTAATACCGGCGTCCTACCGTTTGCATCTTGATACACTCCAACCCCTAGATTGATTTTGTCGGGATGTGTGTCTGCATTAAAGGTTTCAGTTAAGCCAAGAATCGGATCGGCAGGTGCCAAGTCGAGATGGAACATTAAGGATACTCCAGAGACGTCGTTGCAAAACCGCGCGATTGTCGCATACATTGGTTTTGAAACGCGAGATTGAGTTAATTTTGTGGCAGGGGGGCACGCAGAGTCGCTCGTATTGGTCGCTGCAAGCCTTCGATAGTATGACCTTGATGATTCGGATCCAATGCATGCTTGAGGGACTCAAATCGCATCCATTTCGTTGTCCGCTGCTCCTCAGGCGTGGTCACAGAGACGTCGACGCATCCGATTGAAACAAATCCAATACGACCAAGCCAGTGTTTGAGGGCTTGCACTGAAGGCAAAAACCAGACGTTATTCATTCGCGCATAGCGATCTGGCGGTACAAAACAGGTATATTCATCACCATCCACCACTAGCGTTTCCAAGATTAGTTGTCCGCCGGGTTTGATCCAGCGTTTTAATTGCTCGAGATGATTAATTGGGTCCTTTCGGTGGTAAAGGACGCCCATCGAAAAAACAGTATCAAAATCCATAAGTCCTGCATCAAACTCTTCGAGTGTGACTGGCAAGGAAGCGGCTTTTGGATGGCCAAGTAAGCACTTTACTGCGGAAAACTGACAGTGAAATAAAATACTGGGGTCGATACCCAATACCTCAGATGCACCGGCCTCTAGCATCCGCCAGAGGTGATAACCACACCCCGATCCAACATCCAGAATGCGATGATTATCTAACGCGATGTGGCTACACATACGATCCCATTTTAGATCGCTTCTCCATTCTGCATCAACGTAAATAGAACCGAACTGGAATGGACCTTTACGCCAAGGCGTGAGTCCAAGAAGCGATTCTTCAAGTGGTCGCTCAAGTGCGTGCGGAATCATAGTCAGGCCTACGCTAGGCCCCAGTGTTCGGTTACTTGTATCTATTTCAGGTATTTCGCTGAGTGCTTGTGCCCATCGATTCAGGTCACCGTGGCCTAATCGTCGTTTGATGAGATGCTGATGTCGTTTTACCAGATCTGCAAGCCAGGGTAGATCTGGGTTTGTCCACGCATCAGCGATGGTGATCATTTAACTGCCAACCAAGCTTTGAAATTGATACAGTGAAAAAATTCAGTAATTTCCGAGAACCCAGCACGGGTTAACCGAGCCACATGGGCGCTTGGTGTCTCGGGAACTAATACGTTTTCAATAGCCTGTCGTTTTGCCGCTATCTCGAGCTCTGAATAGCCATTAGCTCGTTTAAAGTCATGGTGTAAATTAGTCAACGATTGCTGTGATTTAGTATCATCGTGTAGCACTTTTTCTGCCAGGATCAACAAGCCACCGGGAACCAACGAATTCTTGATATTGATTAGTAGATCTTCGCGTTTTTCAATCCCGATAAACTGTAATGTAAAGTTTAGGACAACGACTGAGCATGCTTCAAAGCTCATATCGGTAATATCTTCACGCAACCATTCGATTGCCCGCGGATTGACTAACCTGTCGTTGGTTGTGGCTCGCGCTCTTGTGAGCATTGCCTCTGAATTATCGACAGCAACAATCCGACAACCGGGTTTCGTCACCTCATTGGCGATTGCAATTGTTGTTGCACCGAGAGAACAGCCTAAATCATAGATGATAGTGTTCGGTTTGGCATAACGTTTGGCGATGAGTCCGCTTAAGGCAATTACGTGTCCATAACCAGGGACGCTCCGCCTGATCATATCGGGAAATACCTCAGAAACTTGTTCATCAAAACGAAAGTCGCCAACACCCATAAATGGTGTTTCGAATAAATTGTCTTCTCCGTTTGGCATGAAGGCTCCACTGGTGAGGTTTGGTTTAGGGTGTCATCATACCGGAGGTGGAGGAGAACTGAGGCATGGAACTCACTTGGGTATTAGCTGTCATTGCGATGCTTGGTTTTGGCTTTGCGGCCTTTTTTGCGAAATTGTGGATATCCGCCAAGTCGTCGATAACTGAGTTACAACTCCGGATTGAGGCTCAATCAGACCTTGAACAGAAAACGGCCTTGATGAAGGCTGAGTTTGAAGCGTTGTCTCAGAAGCTCATAAATGAGCGGTCTAAGGAATTAACCTCGCAACACAGCGATTCACTTTCTCAATTGTTAAAGCCACTAACTATTGAGCTTGATGCTTTTAAAAAGCGGGTGAACGAGGTTTATGAAAATGAGACTCGGGATCGAGTATCACTCAAGCAGGAGATAGTCTCACTAAAAGCCTTAAACCAAAAAATGTCTGAGGACGCAATTAACCTGACACGAGCGCTGAAAGGTGAGAATAAGACGGCTGGTAATTGGGGAGAGCTGATTCTCGATCAGGTACTCACAGCCTCTGGTCTTCGGGAGGGACATGAATTTACCCGTCAACAGAGTTTCATTGGCGAAGAAGGAAATCGACTACAACCGGATGTTGTGATCTCTCTTCCGGATGATAAATGTTTGATCGTTGATGCAAAGCTATCGTTGAAGGACTACGAGCGCGCCATGTCAGCCTCTGATGATACCGGACGTATTGATGCCCTGAAGGCACATGCGAACTCTCTAAAGACCCACGTTCGCAGTTTATCTGGAAAGAATTATGCAAACCTGCCAGGAATTACGACGGTTGATTTCGTAATTATGTTCGTTCCAGTAGAGCCTGCTTTTTCTGCTGCTTTTGAAACGCAGCCGCAGCTATTTACTGATGCGCTTGCACAAGGCGTTGTGATTGCATCTCCGTCAACATTTCTGGCACTTTTGAGAACAGTTGAGCATGTATGGCGCATTGAGCACCAAAATCAAAATACTCGGCAAATCGCTGATCTTGGTGGAAAGTTATATGATCAATTTGTGCTATTTGCCGAGAGTTTTCAGGACGTTGGCGAAAAAATTAGGCGGTCACAAGAAGCTTTTGAAAAAGCTGGGCAGCGGCTGTCGATTGGGCGAGGCAACCTTGTAGGTCGCGCACAGAAATTGAAAAAGCTTGGTGTTTCATCTACTAAATCAATACCGACAACGCTTCAGGATCTCGATGACTGAAGCAGGTCGAATACAGAGCCCGCCTCAACTAGAGCGGAGAGACTGATGGCCCCACTTTCAAACAGGCGTCTGGCTGCCATAAACTCTCTGGCTGCATTGATCGCTTCAATTGCCGTTACGCGATCGCCACAGTGCCGAATTACTACGCAATCAGCATTGGTGGAGATCAAACAGGTTTCATCATCGGAGCCAGTACACAGTCCTGCGATTTGTAGTTTCAATTGGCCCTGGTCTGACCAAAACCAGGGAATTGCACCGAATGGCTCGGGATGACCAAGAAGCCTCTTAGCACATGTTGTGGCCGAGTCATTGGCTTCAGATATCGATTCCACGCGCTCGGATCGGCCCAGATGTGGCTGGTGATGAAGGCTCACTTCGCCAATTGCTGACACCTTTGGATGTGGTGTCTGCATGAACAAATCGGTCGCTATCCCATTTACTGTCCCGAGACCGCATCTCATGGCGATCTCTGTATTAGGTACTGCACCGGCGGCAATAATGACGAGATCTGCTGGAACTGGTCCGTGGTTAGTGATGAGTGATTTGCTATTCGAATCATAGCTGTCGATCTGTACATCGACCTGAGTGAATGCAGTTGTAGAGCCTAATAAGCGGTCGGCGGTTTTCACCGAAACCTGAGGCAGTAAACGATTCCCTCTGGCGACGATACGAATTACCCGATCCGGGTGATCCAAACTAGCCGCTAGTTCGAATGCTAAAAAACTGCCTCCAATGATGGTGATATTTTCTGCATGTTGGATGTGTTTTCTCAGTCTTTCTGCGTCATCGAGCGTTCGGATGACGTGTTCGATTTCAGGAGGTAACCCCTCAATGGTCAGTTGTCTTGCCCTGGTCCCGGTCGCAAGAACAATCTGATCAACTTGGTAGCTCGCCTTTTCAGTGCGTAACTCACCACTGTCTGGTTGAATAGATGTAACCCACTCTTTTATCCATTGGATTGATTCATGGTTTTCGATGGGCTCAGGGAGCAGTGAGGGTATATTTGTATCGGCCAGCATTTTTAGCCAGCTTTTCGAAAGCGGTGGGCGTTGGTAGGGCCGGTGTAGCTCGCCGTTGAAGACTAGAATTTCACCTTTAAACTGTCCACGGACCAGCTCAGCTACTAATGTACAGGCCGATTGTCCTGCACCGATAATTCCGAGCCTCATCAATATTGGCGTTTTGCGACAGTAAGACTCAGGCCATCGTGCTTGTCGCTTAGTTCAACTTGGCACGCGAGCCTAGAGTGAGGTGTTGGATCTACGGCAAATGACAACATGTCCGCCTCTTGCGTGCTCGGTCCGACCAGTGTTCCGTCCCAGGTATGGTCCAACATTACATGGCAGGTCGCACATGAGCAGCCCCCACCGCACTCAGCTAATATCCCCGTAACCCCTGCACGATATGCAGCCTGTAAAACGGTCTCACCTGGATCGAATGTCACCTCAATGACTTGCTCGTGTGGATCAATACAGTTCAGTTGTGGCATGACGGCTCCTCGGTATTCGTGCCAGTAAGGACTCAAATCAATGGTGATATAGTACTTTCACATAAACATGTTGGCTTTAGAGTATGGCCAAACAGGAAAAAGGAAAGAGTCATGCGTTGTATTAGTCGAGTAATTTCCGGTCGAAGGGTCTCCGACGGGGCTGGGGTTGACATCCGTCGCGTGATTGGCCAGCCCGGTGCGGATTACATTGATCCCTTTTTAATGTTTGACGATTTTCGAAATGATGATCCTTCTGGGTACGTTGCAGGTTTTCCTCCACATCCACATCGAGGATTCGAAACCGTGACGTACATGCTCAAGGGTAAAATGCGTCATCGCGATTCCAGTGGTAATGAGGGTCTTCTGGAGGACGGCGCTGTGCAATGGATGACCGCTGGACGCGGCATTTTACACTCAGAGATGCCAGAACAAACTGACGGTGGTCTTTGGGGATTTCAGATTTGGTTGAACCTGCCGCAGCGCATGCAGATGAGCGAGCCTCGATACCAGGATATTCCGGCGACTGACATCACTGAATTTGCTCAGAATGATGTGGCCTATCGTTTAGTTTCCGGTGAGTTATTCGGTCGCGTTGGTCCAGCAAAAACACATCTACCTGTTTTGATGGTTGATATTAGACCGACTAGTGGCAGGGCCACTATCCCTTTGACCGATGGCGATACCACCATCCTGTTTTGTTTCGAGGGTAAGTTATCGATCGAAGGACAAACCGTTGAGGATGGCGACCTAGCAGTAGTTGAGGGAATGGGAGCTGTTACGTTAAGTGGTTCAGGCCGCGGCTTATTAATATCCTCGGCGCCTCTGAATGAGCCGATCGCCCGCCATGGTCCGTTTGTCTTGTCAACCGAAGGTGAACTGAAAAAAGCATTTATCGATTATCGATCGGGCCAGCTGGCTCCGAATCAGACTGAGTTTCTGGCGTCTGGTGGCCTCGGGTGACATCGCCAGTATCTAAAAGTGGGGCGGCATCTATATGGCGGGCGCCCATCATTTCTGCCACCTGCTTCAAGACAAATACTACTTGGTGCTGCTCCCATTCACGTAAGCCTTCAAATCGGTGAAGGAAATTTTCCTGCAGTGGTTTGGGGGCCTTTGCAAGCAAATCTATGCCAGCTTCTGTGATTACAAGGAACACCTTTCTCCGATCTATTCCTGATCGTTGTCTCTCAAGCAGTCCCCGCCGCTGGAGGCGATCGACAATAGATGTCACAGTGGCTTGTGACAAATTCACTTCAGCACTGATGGCTCTGATTGGTTGTTCCTTCGTGTTTGCTACAGTTTGCAAAACTAACAACTGTGGTGTCGTCAGCCCGAAATCCTTGCCAAGCCGACTGGAATGCTGATCGATCGCTCGAACGATTTGCCGCAGCGCCACCAGTACTTCCGTTTCAAGATTTTGTGTCTGCACCTTGCCCGAGCCCCCCCTGTTTCAGCCATAACACTGTGTAATTTAGATCCAAAATGATGGCAGTTATATTTCCCAACTAACATTTTGACGTCAAAGTAATTTTTCACATAAAACCAAATTACATTATGAAAAAANTAANATAAATATATGAAAANNANNACATTTGTATATATCAATGCCTTTATGTAGACTTGATNATTGTTTCGNATATGAAACATTANTCATTNAAAAAAAGAGAAAAACCCTNGGGGGGTCACATGAAACAGCTGATTGGTGCAGCTTTAGTGGCGAGCACGCTGCTATCGGGTACACAGGTATTTGCAGCTGATTGCGGGAANGTCGTNATTGGTGAAATGAATTGGGCAAGCGGCGAGTTTTTGGCTCGGCTTGATGGTNTCGTAATGAAAGAAGGATATCAATGTGGAGTTGAATATCTGACGGCCGGTACGATGCCTCAAATTACNTCGATGAACGAAAAGGGAACGCCGGANATTGCATCNGAGATGTGGGCTAANGCGGCCGCAGTTGCTATTGATGCCGCAATTAAAGAGAANCGCCTCGTCAAGCTCAATCCNTCGCCGATTTCCGGAGCTGGTGAAGGTTGGATGATGAGTGCTGCAGCGGCAAAGGCGCATCCTGAANTAAANACTATTGACGATATTNTTGCGCGNCCGGACCTTTTTCCGCATCCNGAAGANCCCTCGAAAGGNGGTCTCCATACNTGTCCGTCTGGTTGGGGNTGNCAGTTGTCAACGAATAACCTGTTCCGCGCCTTCGATATGGAAGCGAANGGGTGGAAGCTTATCGANACNGGATCGGGAGCNGGNNTGGANGGATCGATAGCNAANGCGAGCGAGCGTGGACAAAANTGGTTNGGTTATTANTGGGCNCCGACNACGCTGGCTGGTAAGTANNANCTNAAACTNGTCGATTTCAATTCGGGCTTCGACCAAGATCATTGGGATAACTGNATCGTGAAGCCNGTCGAAGAATGTGACAACCCAAAAAGAAGCACATGGACAAAGTCCGAGGTTGTATCTTTGGCNCAAGTCGATTTTGCGACACGAGTGCCGCAGGTNGCAGATTATNTAAAGAAGCGTACTTTTGANGCNGCGCTNTTNAACAAATACCTNAGTTATATGCANGACAACCAAGCCTCTGGNGANGAAGCTGCGGTTGAGTTCATGCTCAATGAGGAANCAACNTGGTCTCAATGGGTATCTAAGGATGCGGCNGCTCGCATCAAGAAAGCCCTTTAGACGCAGTTGATCNNTTAACGACCGGATATGGCTGATCATTCCGGTCGTTTTTGNGTTTAGAGTCAAATTATGGACTGGTTCACTGAATTTCCTGAGCTTGGGAGACGCGATTTACGCGACTTTAGAAAGTCTATTGANCAGGGNTTTAAAGACTTTACNAGGACCTACGGTGANGANATTGAGTCATTTTTCGAGCCNCTACTTCAATTTCTGATTTGGCTTGAAAANNTGCTTCTNGNNACTCCGTGGCCNCTTTTTATTNTTGCCGTCGCCGCCCTAGCTTGGTTCGCTAGTCGTAGCCTNAGGGTCGTTATCGGATCNGCGNTNAGTCTNTTTCTGATTGGGTTNCTCGGGATGTGGGAAGATACNATGAGTACGGTCAGCATCATCGTNGTCTGCACCATTNTNTGTNTCGGNCTTGGANTGCCTGTNGGTATCGTGATGTCGCGATCAGACCGAGCGCAGNCTGTTGTGACTCCAATTTTGGATATCATGCAAACCATACCAAGCTTCGTATATNTGATCCCAGTTGTNATGCTCCTNGGTATTGGAAANGTTCCTGGCCTTATCGCAGTCGTAATCTATGCGATACCACCCATGATACGNCTGACAAANCTTGGNATNCGATTAGTCGACAAGGAGGTCTTGGAGGCNGCTGATGCTTTCGGTGCTAGTCCGTGGCAGAANCTGGTGNGGGTTCAGATNCCACTGGCACTTCCTAATATNTTCGCGGGNGTGAATCAAACNATCATGATGTCGTTAGCGATGGTNGTGATCGCNTCCATGATTGGGGTAACAGGACTTGGCCAGCCNGTTTTGAAGGCNATTTCTAATCAATACCTNGCGATGGGTCTTTTGAATGGTCTCGCTATTGTGGCTCTAGCAATTATTTTTGACCGGATCAGTCAAAGNTATGGTAAGCGTCTTCAAAGTCANCGCGGAGGCCANGATGAGTGATTCGGAGACTAAAATTGAAATTANNCAGCTCTTCAAAATCTTTGGCGACNATCCTGAAGGTATGCTCGAGAAGGTNCNTNGAGGNGNNAGTAAGGANGAATTGAANGATCAGCANAATCACGTCCTTGGTTTATCTGATATAAANNTGAAGATCCCTGCTAAGGGTATCCANGTTGTGATGGGNCTNTCNGGTTCTGGGAAATCGACCCTTATTCGGCACATCAATCGTCTNATNGAGCCCACCGTGGGAGAGGTTTGGATCGATAGCNAAAATGTGCTNGAAATGGACGAAAAAACANTACGTGATTTTCGGCGCAACCGCGCATCTATGGTATTCCAGAGATTTGCACTGCTACCGCACCGAACCGTAATGGAAAATACCATCTANGGGCTCGAGATTNAGGGAATGGCGGAAAAAGATGCCGAGAAACAGGCGGCGCACTGGATTGAGCGAGTTGGNTTAGCAGGNTATGAAGAAAACTTTCCGGGCCAACTTTCAGGNGGTATGCAGCAGCGTGTNGGTTTAGCNCGCGCATTGGCAACAGATGCAGACATNTTACTNATGGATGAGGCATTTAGCGCGCTTGANCCACTGATCAGAACAGATATGCAAAACATACTTTTGGATCTACAACAAGAACTCCATAAAACNATTGTTTTTATTACNCATGANTTGGAGGAGGCACTNAGAATCGGCGATCAAATCGCNATNCTGCGTGATGGTCANGTGGTNCAGCAAGGTACTCCTCAGCAAATTGTTCTGAAACCCAAAGATGATTATATTGCAGACTTCACAAAAGATATTAACCGTGGCCGAGTAATTCAATTGAAGACGATTATGAAAGTCCCAAACGATAAACCNGGGCCNGAGTTGNCAGCTGAGATGTTGGTTGAGGATGCNGCCCAGNTAGTGACCGAGTCACCGTCCTCNCAGGCGCGGGTNACAAATGACTCTGGTGATGTAGTTGGTGTNGTNGGAATTAATGATTTGATNCGCGCGATGGCTCGNCCGGATATTGAATCTAGACTCGAAGAACTGTAAATGCGCAAGNGNACTCGGCTCGTGTATTCAACCGAGTCGGGATGTATCCGATCTGGCTCTAAACCTAATCATGCAGTAAATCCGGACGATTCAATCTGTCGGGTGCGGCGAGAGACTAAAGGCCGCGGAGGGAAAGAGGCTACTGTTATTTTGGGCGTTCCTGGTGGCGAGGCGGAGTTGAAATCCTTAGGTAAAGCCATCAAACANNAGCTGGGNACCGGCGGTNCNGTAAAANATGGCGTAATAGTTATTCAAGGTGATCACGTAAACACCGTCCTTACATTTCTAANAGAAAAAGGGTTACAAGCTAAAAAAGCAGGCGGATGACAGTTTCTACAGACCTTTTCAAGCAAACCATGGGTTCATTTCCGACCGGAGTTACCGTAACAACAGCACACAATGCCGCGGGTCAGGTGATTGGAATGACAGCTAGTGCCTTTAGCTCACTATCTCTTGATCCACTGTTGGTCCTAATGTGTCCGGCAAAAGACGCCGATTGTTATAATGGTTTAAAAGATGCCGACTATTTCAGTATCCATATTTTGGCAGGGGATCAGGGCCCATTAGCGTGGCAGTTCGCGAATTCCGGCACAGATAAAGCGACAGGTCTGCGGATTTCTAAAGGGCCCAACGGAAGCCCGAAAATAGACGGATGTCTTGCCTATTTAGAGTGCCGCCACCATGCACTCTACGATGGAGGAGACCATGGCATTCTCGTCGGCGAAGTCATATACATTGAGCTGCCAGATACAAATCGGGAGCCTCTGGTCTATTGCAAGAGCGCGCTGGCTCCTCTTCCTAGCCCTAACGTTTAGCTCTGTCTTTACAACATCATTTGGGAATGAAGCCGGAGATTTGTGTGACCGAATGGCCTCTCTTGCTGCCGATCCTGATCATCAAGCCGCACCGATTGGATATTCAGCTATTGATGGACGACTGGTAATCGAAGCATGCCAAGATGCAATTAACTCTGCACCCCATAATGGGAGGTATTGGATCCAACTTGGCCGTGGACACCTAAAACTTGAACAGGGGGACGACATGTTGGCAGCGTTTGAGAGAGCGAAAGCGCTTNAATATCCGGCCGCATGGTTTGCCTTGGCTGTGGTTTACCATACTGGTAATGGGATCGCGGAGGCCGATTTAGATCGTGCCGAATCTCTCTATTTGGAAGCGTATCGAAAAGGTGTTGGATATGCGGCACTTGGTCTCGCACGCTTGTATGACCAAGCTGGATCCCCCTTTTTTGACGTAAAAAGGGCTGCGATATGGCAGTCGCAGTTTGACGCGTTCATTAAATGAGTGTAGGCGCCTGGATGAGGAACGCAGTATGGCTATTCGTCGCGACATTCAGCACCTCGGCAGTCGCATTTGATGGTCAACCACTGTACTACGAGATTGACTGGGGCCCTATGACGCTCGCAGATGTGAAAGTTGAGCTGCTCGACTCAGACGATGTGAGTTCTGTGACCGCTCATATTGAGTCACGTGGCGCTGGTGCATGGTTTTCAAATTTTCGATCAACACTGGAAATCTTATATGCGCGCGACGGGACCAAATTATTGAACGGTGGCAGTACTTGGGGTGATACGCTAAGTAGCATCACTGTGATTTGGCCAGCCTCGGGGTCGCCGCCGGCGGTCGATCTTTATCGGTCTAAACCGCGCGATTATGCATTAACGCCGNTTTCTGAAGAATCGACTAAAAACACGGTCGATCCTTTTACTCCTGTTTTCGAAATTGGTCGAATGCTGGAGAACACGGAAAAATGTGTAGGCTCTTATCGCATATTCGATGGGGTACGAAGGTATGATCTGAAGATTCGAGATGGTGGTCTTCACACGCTCGAAACAGATGTTCCTAGTAACTTCAGTGGTTCTACCCGTCGTTGTGACATCACTGTGAACAGGATTGGCGGGTTTTCGACAAAAAAAAGCTGGTTTCGTATGAGTGAATCAGACATTAATCGGACCCTCTATCTGGGCAAGATCCGCGGGTTTTGGTTGCCGGTCAAGTTTGAAATTTCAGCGCCTCTCGGTAAGGCAGTCGCTCGGTTGATAGATAAAAATCATAAACACCAGCTTCAGTGAGGCCTCGGGATGTTGGTAGCGAGAATTGATTGAGCGCGCCCTCCAGTTGANCTTAGCTAAACATATCGTTGATAAAAGTGATATCGAGGTTAGGTTAAGGATAGCTGATTTCGGTCGATTCAATATCCATGAGAAAATTAATGCTTCAGCTGTTGACACGAATACTAGCGCTAGTCGGCTCTCTTTTGTTTGTATCGCAGGCGCAAGCCACTTGCTTTGGAAGCCAAAGCCAGATTATTTGCCACGATAACTTGACTGGCAATATCTATAACAGCCGGATCCACCGACCGCCCCCAGTCTCACGGCCTCGTATCAAACACCGATTTGGCTGGATGCCGATGCAATCGCAGAGAAAACTCAATACTTTGACCATCACTCAGGGCTATACCGCCGGCAGGAAGCGTTGGAAAACTTACGGCCGGGTTTACCCAAACGGTGATTATCGGATTATTGGCTCGGATCCGCTCGGTCCTGTGCACCGCACTTGCATAAACAGGAAATGTTTTTAGCATACCTAAATACCCCATGTTTGCGGGTCGAGAGCCACACCGGGTCCTTGGCTTGGCTGGATAACTTGTCTCACTTGTGTCACTGTATACCGGTCGAAGATGAGCCAGTCTGAGGAAACGCCGTGGCGGTCGAAATAGCAAATCTTATAGTTACTTTNCCNTCTTGGGGNATNACAGACCATCCATTGGCTGATGCCTTAGCCAAGGCAGGTCCGAAGTACTGGGTCAATGTTCAAATATCGCCAACGAAAACTCTTCAACTGACAAACGATGCCAGACAGCGTGCTGCTCTGCGCGAGTTAGCNGACTGGGACGANGTCAAAGACAAGAGGGCACTCAATCTAATCGCGGCTAATCCCGAGAGCCCCGAAGCTCTCATAAAATTTGATGACTTGGTTTTGGCCATTAAACTGAGGGTTCAGCGCCTAAAATACAGCGCGTGTGATGACGATACCGCTTTAGCCTTCTCCGAGATCTTGCGAGCATGTGACGTGGATAAAGTTGCCCCTCAGGAAATTTTGGTGCCAGTGAAGACACCTGGNAGTGGACTGGAACTCGCGAAGCGAATAACTGAGCGTGCGGAGGACAATGAGTTGTGCCTCGTACTCGAGGAGGTGGAGGAGTCTGGTTCAGTCGCAAAGCAATTGATTGCCGCCAGACAGAGGGTTGTCAGGCTGCCCATTTTCAATGGAGTGAAACAGCCCGTAGAACAAATNCCCTCAAATGATCTGCCGATTTATGTTNTGGTAAACGATGTTTCGTCCGTNTCGAGCACTGTTGATGGGTTTAANAGGGCAGCAAAGGATTTGGCNGGGCTCGTCTGGGTAACCTCTAACCCTGGTTTGGNAGCATATGCCGTAAAGAAATNNAANGGTACACGNAGCCTTGANGTACCCTCNTTAAACGCAGATGAGATTCTCAACAAGATTTCAACCGATAGCGGCTGATAGCCCAAAGGTTTTTTATGGCCTTATTTGATTGGATGCAGATTGGCGATTCTGACGCAGCTCAGAGGGCTACCGCTAAAAAGATTTTTGAGCAAACCGTGGCCGCTGAGGGAGATTCTCGTGAAAAACGTGCGCTTCGAGTCAGACAAGCGGTAAGAATCAGAGTGGTCATGGATAAGATTTTCATGGCAGGAACGAAGGCGTGGGCTGGGTATGAGGAATCCAGAATGATTGCTATTGCTGGCGGCGACGACGTTCCCCATGCACCAGCCGCGAGAGAAGAGACCTGCTACCAGACTGTTAATACCGTTAATGGACAAACCATGGCATATGTTCCGATCGAGTTTGCCGCACGAGTGTTTGAACTTGGTGTTCGTTACCAGAAAGGGGAAGTCGATGGGATGTTAGCGGTCAACGGTTGTCAGGATATAGCAAATGATTTGGGNGACTTGCTTAAACTCGATTTGTATGCGGTACAGCCGATATTACCTCTAAACTTTTTGTTGGAGGATCAAGGCGAGGTTGACGAAGACGTTGACTGAGATTGTCCTTACAGACTTGTTACAACCCCGGGTTAATGTGATTTTTTATTTTGTCGAGTATCACATCAGGGTGAAGTTCGGAGACCTCGATAAATTCAGATTTGGGTAAAATTTTCTTCAGCGCTGAGCCAACAGATGGGCGCGAACTTATCCATCGGACATTCGAAAAATTGATGTTTTGTCTTTTTAGTCCTCGAGCGATCTCTGGAACTGCAACAGCATCGTTGACTACCACCCACCATGTTGGGTTATCTGCCGGAGGTAAATTTGCCATCNGGATGGGTCTATATTTGTAAAAACCCANTCTTATNGCTCNNAAGNCNTTTCNGATAAGCGTNTTNGCTATCAAACCAGATGANTCAGCNGGCTCAANNANNAGGCAGAGCTCTCTTTCTTCNTCCNGTTTAGCTATCAGATCTGTAAGTTCCTCGATGCTTCCGGGCGTCTCGGGAGTCATCACGCTTGTGTAGTGAAACTTAGAAATTTCTTTGATGTGACAGACCTCGGACAAGTTAATGGCGGTTTCTTGGTCTATTGCAGCAAATTTAAGACGCTCTTCCCTCAGCTGAAGAGCCATACACAGTTCGTCAAAGTGTTCCAGAGCGTCTGGTGCCTCCGGTGTTGAGCAAACCACCGTGACCGCATAATCAGCTTTTACCTCATCCCATTCGGCGAGTTCACATAATACCGCTCGCCTTATAGCATCATTGACCATTTCGAGCTGCATGATAGGGCTCTGCACAACTTTAACTAGATATTTGTCGGCGAGATGAGCAAGTGAGGCTCCTATTGGACTAGAGTGACCCTCCCAAGCGGGTGGGGTAACAATTACGTTTCCATTTTTGTCCGACATCACACACTAATCGCCCAATGAGTCAGTTTATAGAATTTATTTTTATTCCTTGCGCAAGGACCATCTAGCAGTTTAATGAGACTTTCTTTTTGCCTCAACATCCGAGGCCTGTATTTGTGGGTGTAATATCTCTCAATTGTCCCCCTAGATGAGTTTACGCAGAAAAAGACTGTGACAAAATTCGACTATGAAAAACGACGCTTTCGACCAAACATGATTAGACTCGCTATGACGTTCGAATCGAATTTAAGACACGCGAAGTCTCGGGTACACTGATACAAACAGCAAAGGAGGTCTATGTGTTTCGTTTTGGCGGTCCTGATTGCAGGGTTTGTCGATTAATCAGGGTATATCTGTTGGTCGCCATACCAGTCCTGATGATGATGTGGATTCGTCCCGACTTTCAAATCCCAGTAGGTATCGACGGGCGCGCGGTAGTTGGCTATACATTTGCTGTCGGTGTCGTGCTGATGGTTGCGTATAAATACTACACCGATATTTACCGGAAGAAGCGTAAATGAGCGATCTTCCGAACTGTTGGAAATGTCGATTTTTTAAAATCAGCTGGGACGCCAGATTTCCGTATGAGTGTGAGGCGATGAATTTTAAAAGCCAAGGGCTTCCTTGCGTTCAAGTAATGAGCATAGACGGCAGAGAATGCCAATGGTTTCGCTGTAAGCCTGAAACGGGCCCGGGTACCGATACCGATAACAAGGCGAGTAGAATCAAAGGTAATCAGATCGATCACTCGACCTAGGTCAATCGCGGACCATTAATATGGGTTGGTGCAACTGGACTGCTTGTCGGCATGACGTCGAACCTTGAAATAAAAATATTGAGCAGCCAAACCGAGCATTTTCAAGCAAAGGCCTATCAATTAACCAAAAGTTTTTGACGGCAACCCCAGGAAAAACATTTGGATTAATTGGTGGACTGTCGCAGGTGGTCTCGAGAATTTCCTCAAACTCATCTTTTGTCGGGAGTCGCCACTTTTCTCCGGACTTTCGTGAAAAATCTCTCAGGTACGATTCGGCTTCAGAAAGGCTCAGTTCAAGGGGTTCGCCCAAACACTTTTTGCCACGGAACGATTGTCCCGCCATACAACGATACCAGATTGATCCTGAGACGTGCTGTGCGAGCCCTGCGGTGGGGTCTACTAAGAAATTCCCATAATCTTTTGGTGATTTCACATCCTTACAGTCCGGAAGCTCGCGTGACCGATCACATCCGGTCAGCACAAGGAATATCATTACGGCAATTAAAATTCGCATGTATCACCTTTTCTTGGCCGAGGGGCTGTACTCTCTCGGTCAGTCTCATACTATATCGGACGGAACCGGAAAAACGTTGAGGGAAGTAAATTTTTCAATGTTTTTGCCGATAGAATGCTAGTGGCGGCGGTTAAGCCTAAAATGATTTGAACGGAGAATTAGATGGATATTGCAGCAGTAGTCGGACTAATTGGCGCCTTTGGCCTCATCGTTATGGCGATGGGAGACCCAGGACCGTTTGTCGATACGGCTTCCGTTCTGATTGTATTTGGTGGCTCGATTATGGCGACCTTATACCGGTCCACGCTCCCGGAGTTTATAGGTTTTACCAAGGTGATGGGGAAAACTTTTGGTGGGTATCCGGACAAGCCTGAAGATCTTATCGTCCAGCTTGCAGAGCTTGCCACGATTGCGCGTAAAGACGGGATGATCGCGCTAGAAGGACAGGAAATAAAAAATAAGTTCCTGGCCAAGGGTATTTCAATGCTGGTCGATGGCACAGATGGGAAGTTGATCCGGACGTCACTCGAGAGAGAGAACGATCAAATGAAATCACGCCACGGTGCTGGGGCAGGATTTTTTGAGGCCTGGGCCGAGATTGCCCCGGCTATGGGGATGATTGGAACGCTTGTCGGTCTGGTATTGATGCTCGGTAATATGTCAGACCCCAAAGCAATCGGTCCTGCCATGGCGGTCGCTCTTTTAACTACGTTATATGGTGCGTTGTTGGCGAATGTGGTTTTGATTCCCTGTGCAATGAAGTTGAAAACAAAATCTAGCATGGAAGCGCTGAATAATGAGCTGGTTATCGAGGGCGTTATGTTTATCAATGATGGCGGCAACCCACGAATTATGGGCGACATGCTAGGCTCATTCTTGGATGGAAAGGCTCGTGAAAGAGCCATGGCAGCAATGGGCAATTGAGGTTGATTCATGGCTGAAGACGATAAGGACGACTTAGAAGCAGGCCCTGACGCTGAAGAAGAGCTGGAAGAGGAGCTTCTTGAAGAGCCTGCCGAACCCGAAGAGGACGAACTTAAGTGCGAGGAATGTGCCCCTTGTAAGGCGGGTGCGCCTGCATGGATGGCGACCTTTGCTGACATGGCGACGCTTCTCATGGCGTTCTTCGTGCTGATTCTCTCGTTTGCGGAGATGAACGTTCCAAAATACAAGCAAATTACAGGTTCTTTAAAGGCTGCATTTGGTGTTCAACGGCTGGTTCCTGTTGTTGAGCCACCGAAGGCGCAGAGCTTGATTGCCCGAGAATTTTCGCCAGCCGTTGCAAAACCGACACCCCAACAGGTGGTGAAGCAGGAAACAACGGATCAAATGAAAAAAGAGGCCGAGCCTCAGACAGATAATAAGACCGCAGATTTTGAAAATAATGAGGATTTCAAGACTGTCCAACAGGTTCTATCAGAAGAAATTGCAGAGGGTCAGGTCGAGGTCAAAATTGAAGATGAAAAAATAGTCGTTGAATTAACATCGCCAGCAACTTCCGGTGGAGAGGGCGAGTCGGATAACGGTACTATGGACGCAGGGATTATCGATCAAAAGACCGTCGAAATGTTTGCCAAGGTTGCGGACGCGCAGGCGCAAATTGAGTCTGAGGTTGTCGTAAAAGACGCAAATCAGGCCGATCAGGCAATGAGTGGCGAAAATAAGGGTAATAATGCTACTGCTGGCACACAGGGAAGTAGTCAGGGTGGACCAAGCGATAGTCAGTCGGTCGATGACTCACTTGAAAAACTCAGGATGGAGCTGGCTGACGAGATTCAACAAGGTTTAGCTGAGGTTGAGCGGGATGGCGATAAAATTATTGTACGTCTTGCGGAGCAGGGGTCTTTTCGCTCCGGCTATGCTGACCTTCAGCCTGGTTTCTTACCATTGTTGAATAAGGTTGGCGATGCGGTATCCACAACAGATGGGCAAGTTACTGTTGAGGGTCATACTGATAATGTACCGATTGCCTTCAGTGAGCGTTTCCAGTCGAACTGGGATTTATCTGCGGCCCGCTCTGCAGCGGTGGCAGATTACCTTTTGGGTAATACAGAATTGCAACAAGGCCGAGTGACGGTTGTGGGATATGCCGACAGCAAACCAATTGCGACAAACGATACTCGCGAGGGCCGTGCGAAAAATCGACGGATTGAAGTCATTGTTGATGGTAGCTAAGTATCTAAAACGGTTCATATTTGTACTGGGATTCTTAGGTTCAGCGGCAGCAGTTGCTAATGTTGAGCCGGGTGCCAGAGCCTTGGAGCGCGGCCATCCGTCTTCTGCGCTTCGATCGTGGTTACCTCTTGCCCGCGAGGGGAACCCTAAGGCACAAAATAACGTTGGACTCATGTATGAGCGGGGTCTCGGTGTTTCGCAGAGTTATCCAGAGGCGATGCGCTGGTATCGCTTAGCAGCAGACCAAGGATTACCCGAAGCAAACCATAACTTAGGGCTTCTCTATTACTCTGGATTTGGGGCCGACGTGAATGAGCGTGAAGCCTTTAAACGCTTTCGGGCTGCCGCTAAGAACGAGCTACCCGAAGCACTCTATATGCTGGGGCTTATGGTTTACTTTGGAAAGGCAACAAGTCCAAATCCACAGACTGCACTGCAGCTATTTGGATCTGCAGCCACGAGTGGTTATGCGGAAGCGCAGTATATGATGGGATATTTGCTGCAGTCCGGTGATCTCGGGAAACCGAATCCAGAAGCAGCATTTGTATGGTCTAAATTGGCAGCCGACAAAGGTATTGAGCTCGCAGCCGATTTGAATTACATGACAACACTAGTTCTTGATGAATCTGAACAAGCGCGTGCTCAGCAGCTGACTGAATTGTGCCGGGCGTCAAACTATACCGACTGTCCGAAATAAGCAAAAAATTCCTAAAGACTTCCTGATTTCTCCCGATTATATCTGTATCTCAAGAGCAGATAGATAACGAGGATGATTCATGGCGTTTCGAAAAAAAGGTCTGGCTAGTTACGGTGAAGTAAGTGTTCAAGCAGGAACTGCTTATGCTGATTCGGTTCAACTAATACAGATGTTATTTGATGGGTTGATTGACTCACTGTCTGCTGCCGAAGGCCAGATTGAACGAAATGAAATCGAGGCCAAAGGAGAATCGTTGAGCCGTGCAACGCGTATTTTATTGGGTTTACAAGGGTCCTTGGATAGTGAAAAAGGTGGAGAGATTGCCGCAAACTTGGCTGACCTTTATGACTACTGCACACGCCGTCTGTTACATGCGAACTTAAAGAATGATTTAGAAGCTATCCAAGAAATAAAAAGGTTGNTTAGCGACGTACGCGAAGCATGGGCNCAGGTTCCAGAACTTNTGCAACAACAGCANCAGCAANTCGCGAGCNCAGGNTGATAGCNGTGATTGGGTCTCTTGATANNNGCACCGATGCANCAGCCNTNCCTGAGGAGNTTACAGATCGTCGTNCTATTGAGCCTGGNCCACTTTTCAAAGAGATTTATTCCGNANTNATGAATATGGAAAATCCAGATGAGTGGCGCCCCTTGTTGCAAAAAGAAGTACGCTCTTTTTTTGCTNACACCACAGATATCAATACNCTANATCAATTCAAAACAATTCATCAAATTCCTCAGAAANGTGGAACAGCTTTTCATCATAAGGCCTATCTAGNAGCNCTTGAATCACTGAACATTTAGGTNATCGGNCGAAAACCTCCCGAAAATGTTGAGCTAGGCTTCGAGTTCTTTATACTCATNGTCNNACGCAGCTCATTATTTAGGGTNCTTCGCCTATGGCGCTTGATTTGATTATCGGTAAAAGCCGGGCGGTCAGTGAACTGCGTGGNCTGATACGTCAGGCGGCNANATCAGATGCTAGCGTTTTAATTCTNGGGGAAAGNGGNACCGGTAAGGAACTTGTGGCACGTGCGCTACATTCTGATTCCACTCGATCAACACAGCANTTCGTTCCTNTAAACTGCGGCGCGATCCCCAGTGAATTNTTGGAATCGGAACTATTTGGCCACAAAAAAGGTGCCTTTACCGGCGCGATCTCCGATCGAACGGGTCGTTTTGTGTTGGCAAATCACGGGACTCTATTCCTTGATGAAATTGGCGATATGCCAATAGAGATGCAAGTTAAATTACTCCGTGTGCTTCAGGAACAGACGGTTGACCCCGTCGGTTCCTCTTCGTCTGTGCCGGTTGATGTGAGAGTGGTAGCCGCAACGCATCGCGATTTGGATAAGTACATCGATAGAGGCGACTTTCGTGAAGACTTGTTTTATCGATTGAATGTCATTCCCATAATTCTTCCTGCGCTCCGTGACAGGCGTGAAGATATTCCTGAACTTATTCAATACTATCTTAACAAGAACTTTAGCTCTGTAGCTGAGGCTCCCATTTTCGATGGCTCGTTGATTGACGCTTTGTGCGAGTATGACTGGCCGGGCAATATTCGCGAATTAGTGAATCTGGTCCACAGACTCGGTTGTTTTTTCCCAAACCAAAAAATATCCTTAGCCCAGATCCCTGCCAACCTATTGCCTGCTGATATTGCACAATTTGGGGCGACCGCAACCTATTACTTTGCTGATGGCTCTCCCATCCAAAATGAGCTGGATTTGTCGTTATATATTCCGGAGGCAGAGAATCCGGTAGAGGATGCGATTTTCAGAGCTCAAGGATCCGCNNTGCCGNTNCCGGCAAATATTCTCGATTCGTTTCCAGAGGATGGAGTTCATTTGAAGGATCATTTAGCTGAAATNGAGCGNAATCTCATTATGAAAGCGCTTGAAGAATCCAACGGNAATGTGTCCCAATCTGCGCGTCTTTTGAATCTCCAGCGNACAACTCTTATCGAAAAAATTAATAAATATAATTTGGNCTGACGCTTGTCGAGAATCCGACAATATCCGTTGCCACTTGTTCCGGTNCNGANTTGCCGCNCCTGAAATAGCCGTCTGGCGCCTTGTTGCCGCTTCTGGCATGCCGCTTGCTTTCACCNCNACAGAACGTAAATAGGTGATCAGAACNCATGTATTCATCAACAACATCAAAACAACTTATAGGAATTGCTGATCCCGCTTGGCCGGAATCTGCTCCAATTGAANAATTGNTCATGGCATCTGGTTACGAAGCNCTTGTCTCAAGCCNGATTGAAAGCTTCACAAGACAAAAAGATNTGAAGATCGTTGTGNCCAAGCTAGAGGTNGGTTCGTCCCTNCAATCGATGATCGAGGCAATNCGAGCTTTCGNTGATGATGTTCAGTTTGTNATCCGNNCGAATGATTCNGATTTGCANACGATNANAACNCTCGCNCGTGTTCCAGGGGTNCATNTTGTGGATGANGCAGACTTCACTGAGNGGACTTGGAAGCCTATTNTTGNNGCTCAAAATACCGNGNCANCANAGGATNCAAAGTTATNAGTTGANACCACTGCACCTCAAACACAGACATTAGATTATGTNTTTGTTGATCCCAAATCACAGCANNTGCTTGCCCTNATCAAGNGACTGGCGGTGACAAAAGCTGCTGTTCTTTTNGAGGGNGCGACAGGATCAGGGAAGGAGGTTCTTGCAAGGACACTTCATGAATTATCTGATCGNTCAGGTCAACCGTTTGTTGCATTGAATTGNGCAGCNNTGCCAGAACAACTAGTTGAGGACATGCTTTTCGGACACGAAAAGGGTGCGTTTACAGGNGCAAGTCGTGAGTCGGCTGGGGTGTTTGAGCAAGCTCAAGGTGGAACGGTTTTTCTCGATGAAATTGGTGAGATGCCAATACAATTGCAGGCAAAACTACTCCGAGTTCTTCAGGAGAAGGAAGTTGTTCGCCTCGGCGGCCGTCATGCTATGACCCTCGATTTCCGTCTGGTTGCAGCAACTAACAAGGATTTGAAAGTAGGTATTTCAGAAAAAACGTTTCGTGAGGATCTTTACTACCGAATCAGTGCATTCAAATTAAAGGTTCCAGCACTTGCAGACCGTCCCGGTGACATTGTGCCCTTGGTAAATTCACTTGCTTCAAAGCACGGTTGTCCACAACCAGAGTTTAGTGAGAGTGCACTGCGACAATTATTTAGTTACCACTGGCCAGGAAATGTTCGCGAGCTTGATAACGTTATTCAGCGAGCAATCGTTTTTGCTGACTACGGACGGATCGATGCAGAGCACATATTCTTTGATGACCCTATGGTTTGTGCTGACGTCAATCTATCTCAGGTCATTAAAAACGCACGGTCTGAACAGTCATATTCACCAATTTCTCCACTAGAGACCCTGGTACCTGATCGCCCGCGTGATCTGCAGTCGGCCGTAAGGGCGAGTGAGTATGACGTGATTATGGATGCGATCCGGTCAACACGGACCCGCGAGGAGGCTGCCCGAAAGCTGGGGATAAGTCCGAGAACGTTGCGTTACAAGATGGCTAAGTTAAAAGAGTCAAGTTCTGGGCTTTCGCACTGCGCATGAGGATTGAAGGATGATAGATAAGACCGGCTCGATTCATGCGCAATTGGTGATGGACCAAATCAAGGCTTACCAAACGCGAGTGAACAAAACGCATGAACCAGAAGCTGCAATTTCACCAACGGAGGTTCAAAAACCATCATTTGGACAAACGGTTACTCAGATGGTGAGCGACGTAAACAGTGCTCAGATGCAGGCAGCAGAACTGCGTACTGCGTTTGAGCGTGGCGAGAGCATTCCACTGACAGATGTTGTGATTGGTATGCAGAAGTCGTCACTAGCATTTGAGGCGACACTTCAGATCCGAAATAAGGTTTTGAAGGCCTACGAAGAAATTATGAACATGCCCGTTTAAGGATTAGGTGACCACAATGGCAACTACAACAGCAAATATGCAAGCAATACAGGCGACAGATAATGCGCCTGCAAACACCGCCGTACCTGAGGGTCAACCAAATACGACACCTGTGGTAACTGGAACTCCTGGGCTTCTCGAAAACACAGTGGGTCGTGCATTTCCAAGTATGCGAGAAATGTTGGCTCAGCCCGCAGTGAAGAG
>PAWX01000027.1 GCA_002714245.1 Gammaproteobacteria bacterium
AGAAATACAGCTAAAAATCTGGCGGAGAGAGGGGGATTCGAACCCCCGATACGGTTGCCCGTATACTCGCTTTCCAGGCGNGCCCTTTCAACCACTCAGGCACCTCTCCGAAGGCGTCGCACTATAGCAGGCTGGAACTANCCNTTTCCATAATCAAAGTCGTTGCAGAAAAGCTTCNGGNTTAACTTCGGGTGGTGAAGGCAANTGCCCAGCNGGGCGTCCCAAGTAAATCANAGCGACAACTTGCTCGTTTTCTTTAAGACCCAGCANNCTCGATACTTCGCCGGAATATATCGCNTTACCAGTACGCCATATTGCGCCAATTCCAAGCATGTGTGCGGCTGTGATGATCAGCTGCGCTGCACACCCTGCCGTNACCAGCTGCTCGACNTCNGGAATTTTNTCATGATCCNGCGGGCAAAAAATCACCGATAACAACGTNGGAGCACGCAGTGCTTTATTCTTGGTCGCTTCAATCGCCNCTTCCGACANATCTNCCAAATCACCNTGAAGATAATCGCTCATTGCCTCGCCGAGGTGCTCACGAGCCTCNCCCTCAAGCAGTATAAATCGATAAGGNTTCAGTCGGCCGTGATCACAGGCTCTNAGTCCTGCGCGTAAAATTAGNTCAAGCTCNTCCGGACTCACCCCCGGTTCTAGAACACGCGGAACNGATACCCGCGANAGTAAAGCTTCTATNGGNGACATTCTCTAACCTCTCATACCGTTTTGGCTAAACTTAGTGCCGAGAGAGCCTCGGNGGCAAGGATTTAATTGGTGTCATCGANCTGACTGGATTTATATCTAAGCCCCCGCGCCTAACAAATCCNGCCCAAACAATAAGNTCAGTTGGATTTAAACAGCCAAGCAAATCTTCATAAATTCGCTCNACGCACGCCTCGTGGAAGNCCGTATGGTTCCTATAAGAGACCAGATACGCTAGCAACGATTCAGGAAAAAGACGTTCCTGAGCTTTGTACTCCACGACCACTGTGGCCCAATCAGGCTGACCAGTTACCGGACAGTTCGACCGAAACAAGTGACTGTGTANCCGCTCTGCACCGACCTGGTTTGGGTNAGTTTGTAGAAGTAGTACGTCAGGCTCGTAGACTGACAAATCGACCGGCAATCCATCCACNCATTTACCTTTAGCACTNTCAATCAAGAANCGCTTATCGTCAANANCGTAAAGGGCAAATNNAGGTCTTACACCCAACACTGTCTCTAAATCGNCGCTAATCCGGGCAATTACAGCCGCTTCNCTCTCAATCTTTTCGTTAGCTAAGCCATTTAGATAAAGCTTCAGGGATTTTGATTCACAAAGATTGGGACTGTCTGCTGGAACAATAAGCTGTCCAATTCGCATTATTGGTTTACCCTTGAGATCAAGCCANGANACNTCCCAACAATTCCAGAGATCGTATCCCTCAAATTTNGANGCATCAATACNCTCGACACCNCTTGCAAGNGNNCGCGGGACNCNCNCCAATACCGANGGATCATAANANTCGGGTTGCNNCGAGTCCCGACCTAGCGGAAGTTGACCCCGGATACCTTCAAGACCNGTCNNATTCATTAAGAGCGGACCCCNGCNCCATNAGCGAGCAACCNAACAGCTATCATGTATGTGATTACTGTCATTGATAAGAGNATTCCATACGCCCAANCAAGNGAGATATCNGACACACCCAATATTCCATATCGGAAAGCATTGACTACATAAAGAATTGGATTGAGCTTCGCCACTCCNTCCCAAAAATCAGGTAGCAAATCTATACTGAANAATACNCCCCCNAANTACGTTAANGGGGTTAANACAAAGGTCGGAACGAGACTCACGTCATCAAAACGTTTAGCGTACACNCCGTTGATGAAGCCNAANAGCGAAAANAGAACTGACGTCAAAATNACGACNGACANTACTGCGAAAATATTGTGAACCGANAAANGNGTNAAANNCGTNGATAGNGTNGTTACNATCACNCCNACAAANANCGCTCGGGTAACNCCACCCGTCACGTAACCAAGCAGAATGGTCTGGTTTGAGATCGGCGANACTAGCATCTCCTCAATAAAACGGCCGAACTTAGCACCGAAGAACGAGCTNGAGACATTCATGTAGGAGCTCGTGATGACACTCATCATGATGAGTCCTGGCACTATGTAGGCCATGTAGTCAAAACCGCCCATCTCTCCGATCCGGCGACCAATCAAGCTCCCGAATATAATAAAATAAAGAGTCATGGTTATGGCTGGTGGGATCATAGTCTGCACCCATATCCGCGTAAAGCGGCGTATTTCTGTGCGCACAATTGTCTGATAAGCAACCCAATTCGGGTTACCAAAATCTTTGGCCCTCTCCTCGTAATTTGCCAAGCTCATGTCGATCCTTCAGAAGTCATCGACACAAATAACTCCTCAAGTCTGTTGGTCTTGGTCCGCATCGAGGTNACAGATACGCCGTTNGCCGACAATGCCAAGAACACTTCGTTCAATGACTGACCNCTGTCGACCTCGACCTCTAGAGTGTTGGAATCAGCTAANACACTCTCATAGCCCTCGATCAGCGGTGCNACTGACAAAGACTCNGCGAGGTCACAGACAAAGGTCACCGTATTGAGTGTCGCCAANAGATCCCNTGTTGACGAGTTCGCGATAATCNCTCCGNGATTNATAATCGATACATTCCGACACAAAGCCTCGGCCTCCTCNAGGTAATGNGTCGTCAAAATGATGGTAGTACCTTGTTCGTTGATCTCNGTAAGGAAGTCCCACATNCCNCGACGTAGTTCGATATCGACACCAGCNGTNGGCTCATCAAGAATNAATAAATCNGGCTGGTGNACTAACGCCCGTGCGATCAGAAGTCTGCGTTTCATGCCCCCAGACAATGCGCGAGACGGATCATCTCGCTTATCCCATAGACCCAATCGTCTCAAGTAATGTTCGATTCGAGATATTGCCTCAGGACGCGGAATGCCATGATATCCGGCAGTATTAATCAGAATATTCTGAGCCTTTTCGAATTGATTGAAATTAAACTCCTGAGGCACAACACCCAACCGACGCTTGGCCATTCCAAACTCGCTATCAATGTCATAACCCATAACTTTGACTGATCCAGATGATTTGTTCACCAACGAGCAAAGAATTCCAATGGTGGTACTCTTACCGGCACCGTTAGGTCCTAACAGGGCGAAGAAATCGCCCTTTTCAACGATTAAATCGATACCCTTTAAAGCTTCGAAGCCATTGTCGTAGGTCTTTTTTAAGTTACCAATCTCTAAGGCATATGACACAGCGAACTCATTTGTTAAGAAAAATCAGTGAGTAAACAAGGATACAAGGCATGGAAGGTCCGTACACTCTTAACGACACAAGAGCCAACAACATAGGTCTCCGGTCTCCCAGAAGTGGCAAACCTGCGTTTGATATGGGTTTACAATCTGATAGGCTATTAAAAAACTCAGTACTACCATGATCACTAGTGTCGGACGATACATCGTTTGGCCTTTTAAGCGACAACTCCTTATATTTGCGCCGATTATGAGTACTCAAGTCCTAAAAATAAAAAAACCCCGTCAAAGACGAGGTCTTTTGGATTTGGAGCGGGAAACGAGACTCGAACTCGCGACCCCAACCTTGGCAAGGTTGTGCTCTACCAACTGAGCTATTCCCGCAAGTGGCGTCCCGTAGGGGATTCGAACCCCTGTTGCCGCCGTGAAAGGGCGGAGTCCTAGGCCTCTAGACGAACGGGACCAACCAGGTTGCTTCTAAGCCCTGGCCTAGTAGGGCATTATCGAAACAGGCGGGCATTATGCCAGCCGAGGCAGGAAAGACAAGCCTCTCGCGGAAATTTTTAAACGGTATTACCAACCAGCTTGTCAGGAAATATTGAAGCGGCGGCAGAAACACTAATCCCATGACGCGCGGCAACACGAGCACGGTCTTTGTCATAGCCACCACCAATAACAGTCGCACAGGGAATACCTGCGCCCCTTACCCGCGACAACACACCATAATCTCTCCGATACAAACCGTCAGTTGTAATCGATAATCGACCGAGCGCATCATCCACGTGCACGTCACTACCCGCATCATAGATAACAAAATCAGGATGCCATCCAGCAATCAAAGACTCGAGTGTTTCAAATACAANTGCCAAATAATCATCATCGGTCATGCCATCCGGACAATTTACATCCAGNTCACTTGCTACCTTTCGAACTGGAAAGTTCTTCTCTGCATGAATTGAACAGGTAAAGACTTGAGCATCGTGAGCCAGAATCGATGCCGTACCATCACCCTGATGAACATCGCAATCAAAAATCAAAACGCGAGAGGCGAGGCCTTGATTTACCAAATATCGGGCAGACACTGCAAGGTCGTTATAGATGCAAAANCCTGANCCATGATCACGGTACGCATGGTGGGTGCCTCCAGCTAAGTGACTTGCGAGCCCNTATTCTTTAGCGAGCTCACAGGTCTTAATCGATCCACCGAGCGCAAGAATCGTTCGATCACGTAAACCAGTGCTCCACGGAAGCCCTATCTCTCTNGCCACTTTTGGATCTAAAGTCCCNGCCTGAAAATCNCTNACATATTGCAATTCATGNGTCTGGAGTAGTACATCGAGGGAGCAAGGNNTTGGTGAAAAGCACTGAGTCNGTGGAACGTTNTGGTCGACCCACTCTTTGAGTAGCCGAAATTTTGCCATCGGAAACCGATGCGCTTCTGGGAACTCTGGGCTNTAGGCTGNATCCCANACNATGGGCAGCGCATTCATCGACCGATACCGACATACTCCCAGCCCTGTTCCCTCANACGCTTTGGATCATACTGGTTACGACCATCGAANATCGATTTNTTCTTCATCATCCGTTNCATAANNTCGAAATCAGGCTGNCTGAAAAGATTCCATTCTGTGATCAAAATGAGTGCGTCGACATCCTTTACAGCGTCATATTGATCGCCACANAAGATAAGCTTNCTTCCNATCCACTCNGCATCANATTCACCGGTAATTGATCCCATTGCCACTGGATCGTACGCTTTAACNACAGCACCNCGTGCAANGATCTCTCGGATCACAACCNNGCTCGATGCCTCTCGGATATCGTCGGTTCCAGGCTTGAAAGCCAGTCCCCATANACCAAANACCAACCCGCTCAGATCTTCACCGAAAGNCTCAATAATCCGCTCGACTAAANGATATTTCTGCTTCTGATTTCGATCTTCAACGGCCTGCATNAGGATAGGAGAAAANTCNNNCTCTCTCGCCATCCCAAGTATAGCTNTCACATCTTTTGGAAAACANGAGCCGCCGTAGCCNCATCCNGGAAAGATAAAGCTGAANCCGATTCNAGGATCAGCACCNATCCCTTTGCGCACGTTTTCNACATCTGCCCCCAACCGCTCGCAGAGATTGGCTATTTCGTTCATGAACGANATTTTAGTCGCCAGCATCGCATTCGCCGCATACTTAGTCATTTCNGCGTCACGCAAACCCATAAANACAAGCTTTTCACGGGTACGACTGAAAGGCTCATACAACTCACCCAAAATATTNCGCGCNTGTTCGGATTCAGTGCCAACAACCACACGATCTGNACGCATNAAGTCCTCCACCGCAGCACCTTCTTTTAAAAACTCAGGATTACTGACAACATCGAACGGTATNTCNACACCNCGTGCNNATTGNACCTTATTAATTTCTGCCNNTACTTTTTCAGCGGTACCCACNGGAACNGTCGACTTATNTGCAANNACNAGATACTCGGTCATGTGTTCACCAATACCNCGAGCNACTTCTANCACGTGGCTGANGTCAGCCGACCCATCTTCACCGGANGGTGTACCTACAGCNATCATTGCCACNTGTGTGCCATCGAGAGATAACTTTAAGTCGTCAGAAAATTCTAGCGANCCNCGTTTGGTATTCCGCTTAACCATCTGTTCGAGGCCTGGCTCAAAAATTGGAATATCACCACGGNTTAGATGCGTTATTTTATCCTTATCGANATCCACACACACNACNTGGTTNCCCATTTCTGCAAAACAGGCACCTGTAACNAATCCCACATATCCTGTGCCAACAATNGNTAATTTCATAAANTCTTANNNTACGCTCTTATAAAACTTTTCATAACAATGGTTNGTAGCATNGACGAATCCATCNATAGAACCACAATCAAANCGCCTGCCNTTNAACCGAAAAGCCAAAACACAGCCATCTTNTGCTTGTNTTTTNAGCGCATCAGTGATTTGTANTTCACCNTTTTTTCCGGGTGGTGTTNCTCGCAAAATATCAAAAATATCTGANGTCAATATGTAACGTCCGATGATACCNAGGTTAGAAGGAGCCTCTTCTAGAGACGGCTTNTCGATCATATCTGTTATTCGATANACNCCATCNTTCAGTGGTTCACCNGCGACCACCCCGTACTGATGGATNTGATCATCAGGTACCTCTTCCACAGCTATCACTGAACAACGAAANTGGCGGAACAATTTGACCATCTGNGTCAAGACNCCATCACCTTCTGTGATNCANANGTCATCCGCCAATACAACCGCAAAAGGNTCATCACCAATCAAAGTTTCACCTGTCAAAACCGCATGNCCAAGACCCTTCATTTCTTTCTGTCGGGTGTAAGAAAATTCNCATGCTTNAATCAAATCACGNGTTGGTTGAATCAGATCTTCCTTACCCGTACCCCTTATTTGGTCCTCAAGTTCATAATTTTTATCAAAGTGNTCCTCGATCGCACGCTTGCCCCGTCCGGTCACAAAACCAATCCGCGTCAGTCCTGCGNCAACAGCTTCTTGNACCGCATACTCAATCAACGGCTTATTCACAACAGGTAACATTTCTTTAGGGGACGACTTTGTCGCGGGCAGGAATCTTGTACCGTAACCCGCCACAGGAAATAGGCATTTATGAATCATTCGGCTTCCTAAGTTATGATCTTAATTAAATTGGCTTGCAAAGATAACAGATTCATCATACCGATTCCGTTGCGATAACACGATTCTGATGGTTTTACATGATTACCAGAGCCTTATTGGCCAGTGAACAACAGAAAAACCAAATTGGAGTTAAGAAATGAAAGATTTGTAGGCGTAGGACAAGCGTTACCATGTTTCGGAATACAAATTCGGCAGAAGACCTCGTGAGTGGATAAAAATGAATGCTCACCGGTTCCCTTTCTATGAGGACGCATTGTCCTTAGGTGATGGTGACGGAGGAAATGGGTTTTATCTCGCAGAATCCTGGCTTAATGTTATTTCAGTGGATCTCTCATCAGTCGGTCTCTCAGAAGCTGATCAGCTTGCAAAGGCACGGAGAGTATCGATCAGAACTGTTTGTGCTGACCTAGCCGACTATCAAATCAAGCCTTGATTGCTCGCTCGACCTTATAGTCTCAATTTATTGTCGCCTTCCGGAGCAATTAAGGACGGCCAACCACCGTAGCTACTTAACCAGCCCCAAAAAGGGCGGTCTTTTGATACTAGGCTTACGATTATCGCCAGCTCGGCTAGCACACCGGCAGTCCTCAGACCACTGATCTCCCCTACGACATCAGTGAGCTGCTAGAGGTCCTCGCAGAACTCGAGATGATTGAGGCACTGACGACCAGTTTGTGCAATCTGGATGGAGAAGATCGCCACAAGGGACTGGTCGAATCGTCCGACTAGTTCTGAAAAAATCCGAAAGTATAGACGTCTTGCGGACAGCAATCATCGCACTATTATTTTAGTGACAGGTCTCGCGGCGCATAATAAACAGAAACCTCGAGTGGAGAATGCTATTGCGCGTAACTATTCCCATCGGATGTCGCGATGGATCACAACAAAGCGCCTTGCTATCGAAATCCCGAATGACGTCTTGGGTCTAATGTCATCCGGCTCAATGTAAAGACCGATGAATGCATTGAGATTCGCACTGAAAGCGCCACAAGCTCGCCGCGGCTAAATGATTCTTAAGAAGCCTGATCGTTCCGGGCCACATGGATCGTGTCAACCAGCCTACCCTCAGGCTCAAACTCAGCTACAAGATGAACCAGTATCTCGAGGCCCTTCTCTACATCGTCGCAATCAAGATGATGCTTGAGGGCCTTAAGTTCAGACTCAAGTTTTGCCCACGGTATGAAGTATTCACTCGCCCTCATGATCTTCGGGTGATCAGTCTGAGCTGCATCATCTCCAATCAACAGTTCCTCATAAAGTTTCTCACCTGGCCGAAGACCTATGACCTCAATAGCAATATCACCATCTGGATTCTCCTCATCCCGCACAGTCAAACCAGAAAGCTGGATCATCCGTATAGCAAGATCCAAAATTTTTACAGACTGGCCCATGTCCAAAACAAAAACATCACCTGGTTTAGCCATCGCACCAGCCTGAATGACAAGTGCAGCAGATTCAGGGATAGTCATAAAAAAACGGTTTACCTCCGGGTGTGTCAGGGTAATCGGACCACCTGACGCAATCTGAGATTTAAATATAGGAATCACTGAACCGGACGAAGCCAGCACGTTACCAAAACGCACCATGGACAAACGGGTCAGTGACCGGCGCTCGGCGTTCAATGCCTGAAGAATCATTTCGGCCAAACGCTTGGTTGCACCCATAACATTCGTAGGTCGCACTGCCTTGTCGGTACTCACCAAAACAAAATCTTGAACTTCATTTTCAAGTGCCGCCTTTGTAACATTTAACGTTCCAAAAACGTTGTTCCGGATCCCCTCAATGACATTATGCTCCACAAGGGGCACGTGTTTGTAAGCGGCTGCATGATAGATTGTAGCCGGTTTCCATAGAGAAATGATGGTCCGAACACGCTCGAAATCTTGAACAGAACAAAGTAACGGGACGACTTTCACCTGAGTGTTCTTCCCGGAAATCAAATTCATTCGTTCGATCTCACAGTGAACCGAATAAAGCGCAAATTCACTGATATCAATCAATAACAGAAGTTTAGGATCCAGTTTTGAAATTTGACGACTAAGTTCACTTCCTATCGACCCACCCGCGCCAGTTACGAGGACAGTCTTTCCGGTGATGTTTTTTGATAGAAGTGTCGCATATGGCTCGACCGTCTCACGACCGAGGAGATCATCAAGATCTAGTTCTTTGACATCGCTAATTGACACTTTTCCGTCAGCAATTTCTGAAAATGACGGTAACGTTCTGACGGTCACCTCGTATTTTGCCAGCACCTCAATGATTTGATTACGTCTCATCCGACTGATCGATGGCATCGCCAACAAAACATGGGATACAGCCCGTGAATCAATCAATGTAGGCAGGCTTTCTGGGGCTGAAACCTTCAACCCATTTAGTGTGCGACCCTGCAATCTCTCGTCATCATCAACGAATCCGATCACTTTCATATCCCGCCCACCTGATAATCCATCAGCAAGCTGCATCCCGGCTGTTCCTGCGCCATAAATCAGAGCTCGCGAAACGGCGTCTAGGTCAAGACGAGAGCGATAGGATCCACCCAACCAAAATCGCGCGAAAAGCCTTGAGCCTGAAAGCCAGAAAAATAGAACCAGCGGCTGAATTATTCCGATAGTTCTTGGGGTTCCATCTACTCCTATGACTGTGATGATTGTCCCAAATATCAGCCCGTACAAAGTCATTGCCCTTGCGACCGCAAGAATTGCGGGCCAGCCCGAATAGCGAAATATTGCACGATATAGACCAGTTATCGAAAAAATTGATATAGCAATTAACAGCGATATTAGAGCCGACTTCATCAACCGTTCTAGATCTACGAACTCCGACAACCGGAGATAGAACGCGATCCAGGTGGATACCACACAGAGGCAAACATCGACGGAGATTGCAACTAGACGCTTAGTCCATCTTGGTAGATCTAAAACGGGAAGAGATGAGGCTCTAAAAAGATATCGCACTCGATCAATCACGAAGCAACCTCATAACATATCAAGTAACAGGACAGCCCTGCCGACAATTTCAATCAAGGTGAAACGTACTAGCTGCAACGACTTTAATAGTGCCCAAAATACATCGGAAATACTCTGATGTACTAAATTTGCTAAAAAATATTACCTCCTCGGCAATTAAACGATCAATGTCAGACATATCTACTCCTTTTAACTGAGCTGGACCAGTCATCCCCGGGCGCACATCCAAAATTCCAGCTTTATCTCGGGCATTAATAAGATCCAGCTGAGTTGGAAGGCAGGGTCGAGGACCTACAAGGCTCATGTCCCCGAACAAAACGTTCAGCATCTGAGGGAGCTCATCCACTTTGCTGCGACGAAGAAATTTACCCCATGGCTCAATAAAGTCCTCAGGAAGGAGATGGGTTGGGACTACAGGCGCGTCGGCCCTCATACTCCTGAATTTTATTATTCTGAAGGGATGACCACACTCACCAACGCGCATTTGTACAAAAAAAATCCCTCCGAATCTCCATACGTTTGCCACACATACGAATAAAAAAATTGGCAGAATAACCAACAATCCCATTAGTGACAGCAAGATATCGTTAGCCCTCAAAAACAAACTATCTCTTCCTTACCAAGCTATATATCAATTTGGTCACTGATCGACCGCCAAGTCTAGCCGGGATTCTTATTAACAGCGCCAAACCGAAATCTAAAACACTGATGAATCGTGTTTTATACAGATACAAAAAAAACCGAAAATCATTCTTTAGGTACTGAAAACCCCTTCGCCTGTTTGCCATGTCATTGCCGGCCCTCACAAAAACTAAGTCCGATGAAAGATTAAAAATCAGGAATGAAGCCCTAATCATTCTTATCCATAAATCGTAGTCTTCATAAGTCGGGAAGTTTCTATAACCGCCCGCTGCTAGCACTGCGGTTTTACGAAACATGACAGTGACGTGATTTACAGGATTTCTGTGCCGGGCCATCCTCATAACATCCTTCGGCTCTTGAGCTACCCCCCGAGCGCCTAACGTGGAGTGTTCATTAAACTCAATAATATTACCCCCCACGACACTGATTTCAGGATGGTCCCGCAAAAAATCCAGCTGTTGTTCAAACCTTGTCGCCACTGAAATGTCGTCGGCATCCATTCGCGCGACCAAATCATGTTCGCAATGCTCAAGACCGTTCTTCAGAGCGACGCCTAACCCAACATTGTTTTTCAGATCCAGAACAGTGCAAAGAATTTTTTTTCCTGGTTTTAACGACTCAACAAACTCTTTAACTTGATCAGAGACCGGACCATCAAAAACAATGACCAATTGATCAGGAGGGCGCGATTGATCGATCACCGATTCAACTGCGGATACTAATTGCTCCAGAGGATCATTAATATAAACACTAATTAGTACGGAGAACTTCCGATTATCTGCCACGCAGAATCCTGTTTCGTAGAGATCGATAACAGTGATCCCCAACTAATTTCTTAGTAATGTAAACACCAAAATCGCGGACTTGAATACCTAGTCTAAATCCCAGTGGCTGGTCAAGATATCGTAGAAGTGTACTATCACTAATATTATTATATATGTTATTCCTCTTAATACGTTGTACTTCCAGCGACTTATTTATACCGCAAACAGATGTATATACGTATTTATAACCGACGTCGTAACATATTTTAACTAGCGTTTTATTATACTTTCCGAATGGGAACGAAAAACTGTCAACAGCAACGTTGAATCGCTCTTCCAGTATTTTTTTGCTAGCCTGTATCTCAGTTTTTGCAATTGCCGTACTTATGGACGTTAAATCAAGATGATTCAAAGAGTGCGACCCGATTGTATGTCCAGATGCAATCAAATCCTCAATATCACTCTGACTCATATAGCCTGTCATCCCAATTTTCTGCGGGATGATGAAAAAAAGACCAGAAACATCATATTTCGATAGCACTGGTAATGCGATTCGATGGCACGACTCAAGTCCATCATCAAAGGTCAACATAACCGACTTTTGAGTATCTCCGGATCGAGGCATGGACATCGGATCTACGAGTAAAAAATGCGCTTTCGTCGAAGCCTTGATTATTTTCTCTAAGGTGGATGAGGGTATGCAATCATGATCACCATTAATACCGATCAAGGGGTCATAAAACCCATGAAAGGTAAGAACATTTATAGTCACAGAAGCTCCTTGACTCTCATCAATAAATATCCAATAGATAATCGAGAGAAGAAACTACTACGAAAAACTACTTGGCCACCAAAACTCCGCTTGAATTTATCAATTGATTGTATCCCACCACCGCCGAGATCATATACCTTAACGCCATACCGCTTGAATTCCTGAATGGCTGACCATTGCAGCAAGGAGCTCACTGCCAGTTTATTTCCTTGAATTGTTGATGTTCCCGCAATATAAAATGCCTCTGTCTTATCGTATAAAAATAATGAAAATCCATAAATCTCATATCCCTGTTGAGCGCAAAGGAAAAGGGAAGGTACGTTACTTTTCAAGATAGCGCGATAAAATGACATCCTATGTGGTGGTCGCGATCCAGATTTAGCAAAAGTGTTTTCAAGCATCGAATAAAATACTAATAAATCGCGTTCTGTCGGCTGATGGATTGTACTAACCGAAACATTATTCTTTTCCGCTTTCCTAATCATATTGCGAGCACGTTGGGACATATTCGCAAAGATTTGTTCGATACTTGGTTTTAAATCAATTAGAAATGTGTATTTTTCAATTTTCTTAAATATCAGCCGAAGCAACGGAGGAAGTGTATGCGGTACAGACTCTCCAAAGGTGATCTCAGCAAAACCACCTCTCGAGCGCCAGAAAAGCTTCAGTAACAACTTGTTCAATGAGCCACTTGATAATGAAGACTCAATCTCGCCACATGGAATAAAACCACCCCGAAGGGGGCTCCCTATTAACCGAAAAATAAACAGATCTCGCTCCCAACATCGAAGAGTAATATTTTTCCCGTTGTCTTTGACGGTGAGGTCCTTAGGCCTGTACTTCAGGCAAGACCGCATCAAGCTGCTCCAGCAGTCCGTATGAAAGAGAGAACACCTTGTAATCATCTGTATCTCCCTTTTATCGATCCCAAAATTTTAATGATCCAATCTAAATCTAGCAGCTTCAAATCCTCATGAAGCGGTATACAGACAAGGGATGAGGCAAGAATATTAGCTTCCGGGTAGCTCTCTGTGTCGTTCCTAACGGCCTCAGGAATATTGGGTCCCGGCCATCTATAGGCCCCAATACCTCTCGCTCGCAGCCTCTCCACTATCGCGGAGTCTTCATCTTTTATTACGAAGGCCTGCGGGACGTCATTACTGTATAATTTTAGAGTTTCAAATCCCAAGAGTTCTGCATGCCGAGTAAGCCGTTGATAACAGGCCCTTCTACGTCTCCTACACCTACGCAGAAAAAATTGATCAGAAAGCATATTTATGACAGGCGCGCCAATCTTAAGACTTTTCAGATTAATGTTGGGTCGGGAATCAAATGCTCTCGATCGGAGAGCCATTAACCAATCTCTAATGGTAAAAATACTTATACCCGTATATTTAATTTGCAACAGTATCCAAACCAAAGAATTTTTTACCAAGAATAGGGTTATAAAAGATACTAAATTCGATTTTTCGATACCAACTCTAGTTGACGTTTCATAAGCGCCCAGGCGGGGAACTGGCAACGATTTTGAAAAACTAAAAATCTTGTGTTTTACTCTTGAATCATAATCTGTCACGAGTAAACTCGAGTGACAACGATCGATTATTATAGGTATACCTTTTGCCTCAAAAATTTTAAAAATCTCTGAAGAGCCACGAATTTCAAATCCAAAATATTCAACGAATAAGACGGCGTCTATCTTGTTCCTTTCTACAACTTGCCTTAATGATGATACTTCTGGCCACAGCTGATTTCGATCAGGTTCGATAAAAACAACGTTATACCCACAGCATCCCAGAGCAGATGTAACAGAGTCACAAATGAATGAGGGTATTAAAATCGAACTACCATTGCCAATACGGAGATTTTGGAGCAACTTAATAAGGGCAGTACTACCAGTTGAAAAAAACCTATACTTGGACCCTAGGTCCGCAGAACTATAAGTCTTTAGATAGCGAATTTTAAAAGCGGAACGCGATGCTACATTTCTTACAAACATTTTTAAATTTTCATAAAAAGTAACCGCTCACAAACAATACTCCCAGCGAACTTTAGAACACGCACGGATCGCCAGAATCCTATGTTTTTTGTCACCACTTTTACGTACGTCTCAAAGACTCTATAAGCCGCAACCCTACTCGCAATCAGGGACCGACTGCTTCCTGCCTCATGGACCCTCCATACTCCGAGGTTTTTTCTCAAGAATGTGAAGTTTGCCCCAGCTTGCGCCAATCGAATCCAAAGATCATAGTCCTCAGCTGTGTTTATTTGTGCGTCTTCCCGAAATCCAGCAACATCAAGGAATTTTTTTTTACTCATTAATGTAGCTGATGTAGACAAACAATTACCGCGCAGAACTAAATTTTTAAAAGTACTGCGATTGGTGGGTCCGTAATGCACTAACCGTGATTGGTAGTTGGGACCTTCCCAGGTCTCGGAATGGCAAACGACATCTACGGTTTCGTCGTTTAATACATCGATACAACTTTCCAATTTCTCAGGAGCCCAAGTATCGTCAGAGTCAAGGAAGGCTATGAAGTGCGCTCGCGCAAGACTCACGCCGAAATTTCTTGATCGACCAATCACGCCATGGTTACGAAACTTATTATACCTAATCCTTGAGTCCGCAAACGACGACACAATTTCCGATGTCGAGTCAATCGAAAAATTATCGACAATAATTAACTCCCACTCCGATAATGTTTGGGCCAAAACAGAATTTATTGCCTCTCGTAAAAAATGACCCTGATTAAAAGTTGGAACTATGATGGAAACTGAAGGATTCAAGGGAGGACACCCTGATGCTTCCATTCCCACACTTTTAGCAATAACGCCCCTACTTCTTCCTCGATAGATCCCGAGTTACTGAAATTTAAACGCCTCAGTCGATCATTTTTAATTAGAAATTGACTTGAACAATGATCGTTTTTGTCTTTATTTTTTAGGAAAGTAAGTTTTGATCGCTGGCCAGTCAATTCATACCATTGCTCGACAAACAGACTTGCCAAATCTGCAACAGACGTGCAACTAGCCGAACACACATTGAATGTAAAATCTTGCGGGACTTTTTTTAAATTTACTAACAAATCTATCGCGTTTAGAAAATCTGACATGGGTAAGAAATCTCTAGTGCTAGATTTCTCACTCTTGATGGTTACTTTATTGGAGTAGGCTAATTGTAATGCGTANTNATTTGCNACCAAGTNCCACGCTTTGATTCGAGGNGTAACCGGATACCCNATAACATTGGACAACCTCAGATTGAAATAATGGANCCCTCTTTCCCGATAGGCGGCCACCATTTTTTCACCATCAANCTTCATCTGGGCNTAAGGATGATCATTTAANGTGAGCGATTCTTCATCATATGNACCTAAAAANCTTGANGAGTAAACATGAACGCTCGAAAGAAAAAAAAATCTAGNGACGTTGGCTAGCTTACAAGCCTCGAGAAGAGGCNGTGTGTAACGATCATGAAACGTAANNGCNGANGTCNNTCNCGATAAGCANTCTNAGGCGTTNGGCCCAGCAGCATGAATCACCNCACCTACCTGTTNGCAGATAGTCCTCAACTCNCATCGNTTTGTCCAATCGATGACNACAGGNGACGNGACGTTATTNNCCGTTANNCATGTATACCTATCTGCACCCAANGCGATCACCTCATGGCCTGCAGCCANAAAATAATCTATTAACCTTCCGCCNANNAANCCTGTGGAACCCGTCACCAAAACTTTCACAATTAGATACGGGAACCTCTCCAAGGAGGATCNTCACACCAAAGTTTTTCTAGCAGTTGCTGATCACGTTTTGTGTCCATACACTGCCAAAANCCAGAATGTTGATATGCCATAAACTCTCCCATNGCCGCAGCTCGTTCNAGAGGTTCTCTTTCAAGATATGTAGAATCATCATCAATCAAGCTTAAAAATTCTGGCTNAACAACGAAAAAACCACCATTAATCCANCCNTGATGCAACTGNGGCTTCTCTTCGAAGCNNGTCACCANTCCATCACGAATCTCCAACTCTCCAAATCTTGCCTGNGGTCTCACGGCTGTGACNGTAATCATTTTTTTGTGGTCATAATGAAACTNCAATAANTCAGGGATGTTNATGTCGCACAGTCCGTCTCCATANGTGAGCATAAATGGCTCTTCACCAATTANCNGNCGAAGTCTCTTTAGNCGCCCACCNGTCATCGTTCCTTCGCCTGTATTGANCAAGCTAACATTCCAGTCAACTGCATCAACTGCCGAACCAAGTGAATTCAATTCGCCAGACCCTAGATCAANTGAGAAATNATCTNTNAGCGTCTTGTAGTTCAGAAAGTAGTTTTTGATTACATCAGCTTTGTAGCCCAANGCAAGGACAAAGTCCNTATGTCCAAAAGNGGCATATCGTTCCATGATGTGCCAGAGAATAGGTTTCCCNCCGATGGGAACCATTGGCTTAGGAATAGCATCCGTATACTCAGCNAGCCTAGTTCCAAGTCCNCCTGCTAAAATGATNACTTTCATAAATCNCCCCAATNAAANTCTATANCATCTAAGTCCANTCGCTCTANTTCATTGGGATCATGCANAATATCAGCAATATTCATNACNAGNTTCAAATCAAAACNGATGCCTCTNAATCCAAACCAGATACCGGGTGGAACNGTGATGAGGCTATAGTTNTCTCTTCCAATAGANACNTCNTGAAGTTTGCGCTTNGCGCCCTNGTCAAAAAATACAAACCTAACCATTCCTACGGGNACGACCAATCTCANGGTCATTTGCGAATGCTTCTTCCACGCTTTAATGAAGCCACCTCNAATCTCTGAAAAATAAACNTCTCCAAACTTGTCAAGTTCNTGCAAATTGGCNACCTTNAAGACATCACCGCCAGGGACATCAATTTGNTCTAGTTTCTTAACCTCAATCAAAATATNTAGAGCCNGTTCAATTTACCCAAGATAACTTNTTACGNGTTGCTGTNTCGGTGTANGTTTGGATTTGCCACTCTGAAAAATTNCGCATTAAANNCTTGGTCTCGTAGTAATTCTTGTACCAAGACATTGTGAACTCTNGGGTCTGTGCGANATCAAGCACTGGTNTCCAATCGAGAATACTNGTGGCCTTTTCACAATTCAAACGAAGNAACGTCGCTTCTTTGGTTGACTCGGTCTTTGCAATATCCCAAGAANTGACNCCCCAGCATTCTCCAAGNGCCTCTACTAACTCAGAAACCTTCATATCTTGCTCTGTCGGAGGTCCAAAATTAAAAGACTCCCCTTGTAAATCACTNCGGCTNTGCAAGACTTGCGCTAACCGCATATATCCACTAAGAGGTTCTAACACGTGNTGCCACGGTCGAGTCGCTGANGGGTTNCGAATGGTAACACCNTTGTTTATNGCCCATTGCTTTACNCAATCAGGTACGATGCGGTTTTCGCCCCAATCGCCACCCCCTATAACATTCCCTGCCCTTGCTGATACGATCTTGACCCCACTATTNTCGTCAAAAAAACACCTAANATGTGACGCTATCGCGAGCTCCGCACATGCTTTCGACGCACTGTAGGGNTCTTTNCCNCCCAATCGGTCATTTTCACGATATCCCCAAACCCACTCAACNTTTTCGTATACTTTATCACTCGTAATGAGNACCGCAGAGCATTCCCANTTGACTTGTTTNAGCGCCTCCAGAATATTCACGGTCCCNTTNACATTCGTTGTCCAGGTNTCAAGNGGNTCGTCNAANGATCTTTGGACAAAAGCCTGCGCTGCNAGATGAAANACGAATCTCGGTTTGGTTTTTTTTATAAATGCACTTACGGNACTTAAGTCTCTNATATCNNCTATCGACTCCATCTTACANATGTCAGTACCNAGTAGCGCGAANTGANTAGGAGAACTNNCTGTTTCNAGTCCNTAACCGAATACGTTAGCGCCNAGGGTGTTTAACCAAGCTACTAGCCAACTTCCCTTGAATCCCCTATGACCAAAAACNACTACGTTCTGATCTTGAAANACATTTCCNAACACTTAACCCGCCTAATANAAANTATTTTTCCAATTGATCGGTGGCGCTTGNTTTCACACANTAANCAGCGTCGATCACAAAACCANATCGGCCAACTCAACCTTNTCAGNGGTGAGGGGCCAGAANCGATGGAGATCTCCATGACCCGGGACGTTNACTATACTAAATCGGGATGTATCTGAGCACAAAAGTTCAATCGAAAGGCTAGTATAAGGAGAACAAAACAGCCACGAAAAGCCATGTTCCTTTATCTGCTCTTTTGACGTTATATTCGGAAATACTTTGCGATCGACCACTTGCTTGTGTACTGGGTGTGGGAGATAGTGAACAACTCTTTTCGCATCAATTGTCGCTAATCCAATAGCCAGTTCGTCAAAAACCAAATTATCACTACCGGTCAATACACTTATGCCATCATCATGTTCATTTAACGCCCAATTAGTAATCAAATACCGAGACGCTTTGACGGGAAAAGAAATTAACGACTCATTGCCAAACCTATCAAGAAGCTTCTTTGAAATCAGATGAAATCGAACTCTCTCATGGCTGTAAGGGGCCCTACGCAAAAGATTAAGTGCGTCTCCGCTGAAACGGAAATCAAATACCCTCTGGTATGCATGCTGATAAAAGCAAACTTCACACCTAGAATTTTTATTTAGCATAGTATCGCAGAAAACCTTCTCCCAAGGCTGGCCCTCGTAGGTTAAAAATAGAGTACCCAGATTACAACCTGAGTCTGCGATACGACTGAAAACTGATCGAAAAATGCTATTTGCGATACAGCATTTAAAAAAACTGAAAGAGTCCCTAGTAAATGAGGTAAGTAACCTTTGTGTACAAACGTGCTTCTCAAAATACGAGTGTTTTCGACCTAGAAATAACAAAAAAATGGCAGATTTTACAGAGCTGCTAAAAATTAAATAGAAGCTAAAAATTAAAGCTTTGAAATCAAAAAATCGCCAGAAATATATTTGATCTCGTAACGCTTCACTTTCCTCTATTAGACGCAGTATTTTCAAATTAGGTAGTTCCAATAATGCAGTCGGTATTACTAATGTTTTATTTTTTACACTTCGATCGCCTATTCGTGTCCATTCTGACGTTCCACCCCAATACCTTTGGAGAAGGTCAACAGTCAGATCTGATGAGTCTTCTGGGCTCCCATAGACCTGAAATAAGGCCCCTGTATTCAACAGGTCGGGGGCTGAACTTTTATTCCATGTATTAAACCAAATAATCTGACTCATCCGCATCGCACCGCAGAGAACTTGGGTGATTTTTTTTTTAATTTTGGTGGATGGCCGGTCCGACTTCCCCGTTTCTTCCTTTTTTTTCAGGTCGCCCTTAAATCCTTCTATGGATTTATAATCGGTTTCTGTACCGTAGAGAGTGGCCGCACTGTAATCAGCCAATAGGGGCGATCGTAAGAAAAACTGCGCCGATAAGTAGAGAATAAACCTATTTAAATTCTGACTTTTCAGGATATTCAGCTCTCTTAAATTACTGAAAAACCATTCTCGCTTAATCATTGACCAGAAAAGTCCTTGTTTCTCATCAATTAATACATCTATATGATCGATAGCCTTCAACAAGCGGTCAGTAATTTGTGGCAAGAATATTTCAGCAATGGACGCAAGACTTATATGGGTTATTTCGTGAGATTCATCGCTATCGTCGCAACCCTTCAATAAGTCCGCTGACAAAAACACATCAGACAAGTGGAGATCAAAGTGATCGGAATAGATAACCAGTCTTGAGACATGGCAAAAATTATTCTTTGTTGAACATTTCATTAAATCCTCTAAAAACCTCACCCTTTCCGAAGATTGTCTGCTTTATGCGTCGTAAAACTCGAAATAATCGTGTGTTACGAAAAAGTTTCCTGTCATAATATCCGCTGAAGTATTGGTTTAAACTGTAAGCAATATGCTTCTTGAAGAAAGATGATAGACCATACTGAAAACCCGTTTCCTGATCGAATTCTTTGAGTAAAACTTCAGCTTCCCTAAGTTTGTTAGTCTGATTAAACTCCATATCTAAAACGATACTTGGTATGTTTGTAGATTCAGCTTCAAGAGCGGCATAAACTCGATGATGGCCATCAACAATCAAATATCTTTCTGGATCTTTATCGCGGCATAAAATGATTGGAGCTATCGGGTAACCTTCTCGAATGTTTGAGACAAGGTGTTCAATGAAATTACGATTCGGTTTAAATTCTTTAAGCAAATCGTCATACCAATTTGATCCAATGGAATTCAAGGGAATGGTCTCAATACCCAGCCGAGAATAAGTATTTTCAGATTCGTTATCATTGAATTCCTCCACAATTCGGTCTGGATGGAACTCTCTTGCGTATTCGCTTTCCTCAAGATAAGAGGTTAACTCGTCGCAAGCAGCGTTGATACATTTAGCAAAAGCAGCGAAACGACTCCTGTCCATAGCGATTCTAAAATCGCGATAATGAATATGAATTTCATCTGTTACAAATTCGTCCTGTAATTCAACCGCCATCTCACCATCGTAGTAAAAACTTTTATTGGGTTTTGGTGAATTGGAGAGAAATCTTAGTTGTTGCGCCCGACCACCACCGACCATGATTGTAGTCGGATACTCTCTTTCACGGTAGTGTGGATTGTTACTCAGAAACGTGCGAACGTCATCGGTAGATTTGTTGAGAATATCAACATATTCAAAATATTCATCAAGCGAAAATACTGTGCGATATTCACGATGATGGATATGTATATTTTCCGCGAGGTCAATAAACATTCTTGAGTGGTGTGTTTCGCGCGATGGCAACTCAACTTTAGCCAACATCTTTTTTACGGATCCCAAGTTTACGCCTCCACTACTTAGTCGCGGTCATGATACGAATTGAGTCATCTAAAGTCTCAATTTTTTGCCCTATCATCCTCAAACGATCCAAATCCTCCTGTGTGTCTAGGGTGTAATGCTTCGATGAGATAATAGAATTGCAATTTTTGGGAACTGTGATGGTATTGAAAAGCTCGGGGCGCTGGTACATGTATAACGTGAGGTGTTCTCTGTGCTGATCAGACAAATCTGATCGTGTTTGAAGGAACGCGAGAGACTCTCTATCGAATACTTCAACGTCCAGACCAACGGGCATTATGCCCTTGGTCGTCACTAATAATCTTTCTTGTTTTTTCCGCTCTAAATTAAACTCTCGGACAGCCATGCTGACGATATTCCCATTAACGAACGGACAATCTGCGGTTACTCTTACAGCAATATCGATGTCGAAGTAATCCATCGCATTCGCGTATCGATCAATGAGGTCGATGGAATTTCCTCGGAAGCATTGCACGTTATAGTTGTGCGTCAACTCAGCAATCGGGTCATCAGTTTCCCGATCAGTAGTGGCAACGATGATGTCATCACCGGATTCCGATTGTCGCAGCCGTTCCAACAAAAGACCGAGCGCTGGTCTTCCTGAGATATCCACCAATGCTTTGCCGGGTAACCGGCCAGAATCTAGGCGCGCGGCTATTATGATTGCCAAATTCATATTAACTTTGAACCGTTTTTAACCAATCAGAGACAGCAGTATTCGACGCTTGAAGGTACCTCGCACAGAAGGTTCGACGTGCGTCTTGTATGCTATCACTCCACCACCAAGCCGCAATGCTGTCCATAGAGCTGTTAAGAAATGTACCAGCCTCCCTGCCGTCATTTAACAAGACGCCCGCATCGCGCAGGAGCTGGAACGCATCTGCTGCATCATCCTCAATCGTGATTTCCGAGTCCCGCCAGAATAATACTGTAGGAATATTGCGATACAGCGCTTCCGCGTAAGTTGTGGACAAATTATTTGTGCAAAACACATCTGTCGAATCAAGAGCAGCCTGAAAATCATATTGATGATCATCGATCGTTAACTCGGGAAATCTCTCATTCAATTCGTCAATCTGACCCCACCCAAACTGCCTTGGATTACCTCGGAATACACAAGACATCCTAAATTCAATGCGAAGCGTTTCGAAAAATTGATTCTGGGAAATCAATCTTTTTCGGAATATTTCAAAATCGTCTTTCCCAATCCATCTAGGAAATCTTGGCATCTCAGAACCTGCAAACAAGATTTTATTTCCAGAATTATGAGCTTTTGTACGCGGTCTTGTTCCGCATAGTTTGAGGGAAGGAAGAGCCATAATTTCAGCCCTCAGACCGTTTAGGGCTGATACCACAGTCCAGCCCCATGTAATGTATACATCACGATCTAGAACTTCCCTCCTCAAGATCGGATGATTTTTTTGTAGCCCATAATTGCCCCCATGCTGGACTCCAATCGATCGCCCTCCGGACTCGCAAACTTCAGCGGCTATAAACTTAAAACGCTCACGGTAGTACCAACTTGTGGATCCAATAACCCCTCGCATGGCTGGCATAGGTACGGAACCAATAGCGAACGATCTAAATGAATCATAGTGTTCTACGAAAACTGATGGAACAAAGTGATCAAATGCCACATCTATCAGATCAAAATCATCATAAGTTTGAGTTATCTCTTCGCTAAGGAAACGGGGGATTGTGGCCTTAAATCCCATATATGAGCGGTCGGTAATAAAGTCAGGCACCCAGCGAAAGTTCGAAGCCCACCACAATTTAAAATCGATTGTCTTATTCTCGGGTACTTCGGATGCTAATAAAAGATCTCCCCGGATCTTAGATGAGATAAATAAAATGAATTTAGAAAGTATTACCCGAAAAAAAGTAATGAAACTTTCGCGCGCAATCTTTGAGGAATCGTCACTTGATGAATCGAAAGAGACATCACGATGAACGAATTTGTCACGGTAACGTGATTTTACAATAAATGAAAAAAGTACCTGGATAAAGAAGTCATGTTTGGAGGCCGTGATTGCATCAAGAGTTGTTTGAAACTGGGGCCATTGGGCTCGGGATATCGTCTGCACCAACACAGTTTCACTGCCGGTACGCCCGATGGCGAACTGAAGTATACGGTCAAATAGAATCGTCTGATGGACGAATTGATGAACCCAAGGCCCAAGTAGTATCCTCCAGTATCTGACCGAAAAATTGGTTTTATGCAGTTCATTGAATGATTTGGATTTTTTTTCAATAAGCCTATCTACCAAGACTTCGGCATGATTAGACAGTTCGGCACGAAATTTTTCGTCAAAACACGTGCTTTCAAAGCAAATCGGATAATTAAGACCACCATAAATATATTTACGAAGATCGTTAGGTCGAAGAGAAAAGCTAGCCAAATATAGTTGGCTATTAGCCCCACTAGAGAAAGATGGGGTGACTACTAACTCACGCATTCTTTCGCTAAGACGAGGTGTATTTCCGATCCAAAGTGCTTTTTATCGACCACCAGTTGGAGTTCATCTAACATACTCTCAAGCTTCAGCCTGAATACTGATTGAAGGTTTTCGTTCAAGTTTTTTTGAGCTAGTTCTACCTGATATGACCGAATGAGATCAGCGATATCTGTGCCAAAGTACCACCGTCCAAGTTCTTTCAGTTGAAAGCGTTTTATCAAATAATCAATTGAGGAATCACTAAACAAATGAGTATGACCCCCACACAGGTGCCGCTGTGCAACATTTTCAAAAATATTCTCCGTAAATACAGTGAGCGAAAAAAGCGGCACTGAAAGATATAGATATTTAACATAGTTGTTACGTATTACCGCTTCAAGAACCTCCAATGGATTTTGCACATGCTCTAATACGCCTATCATGGAAACAACACCACAAGCAGTGCGGTCTATGGAACCTATTAAATCTTCGGATGCAATCTGTTCGATAACGGATTTACCATATTGGTTACCGTAGCCTACTAGATCCCTCGAAATCTCAATCCCACGACAATTCGCAAAACCTACTTTTTCTAGAGCATTTAGGAAATATCCTGCACCTGCGCCGACATCCAGTAAACCGACGTCTTCTAGAACAAAATTCGAATTATTGGATAGGATTTCAATCAGATACTCAGCTTTAGCCAGATAAATTACCTCTACTCGCTGATCATAGCTTTCTTGCTCACTAGACGAGTATTCATTCGCATAGCCAAGCAAATTATCACTATACAAAAGATCCAAGAACTCTGGCGTTTCTACATAACCTCCATTTAGGTGCCCACAAAAACCACAGAGATCATATGGGACAGAGTGTTTTGTTAAGGAATTTTCGAATTGAATTTTGTGCCCACAGATTTTACAACTAGTGCGTACAGGACATTCGCTATATCTTCTCGCTACCTCTATATGACTCGCTAGGTGTTCGCTGTTGTTTTCCAAAAAGTGAGCCTTTATCCTCTTGATGCCGCCATAGGATTTTCCGTAACGATTCATTTCAGCCTACGCCTTGGTCTAACATTTTGGCGATCTTCAAATCAAAAGGGGTTTTGATGGTTAATGCCGCTTGGTCGTCAACTAAAATATGTCCAACCGTCCCATCCAGAAGATTTTTTGACTCCATAAGTCTATCAATACTCAGTGCAAATACCCCGGGAATTTGCTTATAAAATCGCTCAAATTCCTTATCAACAGCTGACAAATATGAATTGTTACCTATCGACTCCATCCCAAGACCTCGATGAACATAGTGATTTTCGGTTACCCGTTTCACGGCGATAACGTAATCTACATCGAATTGTTTGAATACAAGAATCGCTGCATCGATATGTTTATGATTAATAAAGGGGGAATGCGCGTTGGCTATGAAAGCATTCCTATTATCACCGTAACCAATTTCCTGAATACATTGCCGTAATGACTCTGTCAGCGAATGATCGCCGACTAGCTCCCCATCAAGAGCTCGCAAGTGTATCTCGACCGTCTCACCAAACTCGCCCCTCACAGTATCGGCAAGTTCCGTATCTGGCGTGCTGAAAACTATGGAATCTACGTGTTTAGACAGCAGAAGTTGATCAATGCATCGAAACACTAATGAACGGTCACCCAGCGTCTCGTTACAGAAGTTATTCAAGCCAAATTTTCCTAAATTTGGCAAAATTGCAACCGTCGATCCGTTCTCTGTAGCATTTTTTTGACTTTGCTGCTTGGTTAGAACACTAATCCTCGCCTCAAGAAGCCTATTTGTATTCGTACTTAAACTTTTAGGATGTTGTCGATAATAAAATAATGGCAAGTTGACGTTCCGTACCTGATTATCCAACGCGACTTTCATCCATAAATCGAAACCATCCTGACACTCGAGGTCACTATCGTAACCTCCCTTGTCTAGAAGAGCCTCTTTTTCAAATAATGTGCAGGCGCCATGTGCGACAAGATCTTTTAATATATCGTCATCCTGAAAAGCTATTCGTTGCACGATTGAGAGGATATTCCCATCATTATCAACATTAAAATAATCGGGAAAAACGATCTTTGTTTTTTGATCTTTCTGAATTTCGGCTGTCATAACCAGCAATGCATCGGCATGCAGAAAGTCGTCTGCATCGAGGCGCATAATATATTTTCCTCGACTCTCGTGGAGCGCCAAATTTGCTGCCGAAACCAACCTTGAATCCACTCCGATGAAAGTTCTCACGCGATCAACGTTTAAATATTTTTCTATTATTTTTTCTGACTCGTCACAAGGTGAATTGTTAATAATCAAGACCTCAAAGTCTTTAAAAGTTTGATCAATACAACTTTGAATAGATTCTTCTAAATATTTTTCATAATTGTGATTTACTACATAAATCGTTACGAGTGGATCTTTACCCTTCATTTAAATGGATACCCGAGTTCAGTAAAATCAATCTGGGTAATATCTGAAAGTTCCTGAGTATCTTTAACAAACATGTCGAGCAAAGCCGAATCACAATGAAATTGTGCGTTTGCTTTACTACCGATTGACATTAATAAACGCGAAACAAAAGGTATCAAATGATTTCGACTAAAATTATATACAGAAAGATCATCATATAGTCCAACCGTGGACCCCGAATTTAATTTCGTCTTCATAAACTTGTTCAACAAAATATTGAGTCCTACTACATTTGAATGTGATCGATTTTCAGGGGTTGACCATAAGCGCTCCGACACTTTCGAGCTGTAGCCAAAATCTTTCAAAAACTGTTCAATAGCATCATCAGTCACCATGGTCTCGAACGGAATGACCTTGACCCTTGAACTGCCAAAAGCGTCCATATAAAGCTTCACTAGTGGGGCAAACTTACAAAAGCCCAGCTCCCTGTTCTCTTCTCTCCGAGTGATCCAAGATAGAAATTCTAGCGTACTACCGTGCCTGATGTCGGCTATATAATTTGAAATGAGATATGACCGGTGACTCCTCACGACAATCAATATTTTTTTTGGCTCAAAGAGCGTACCTAGTCTTTCACATATGAAGGCTAACTGTGATCCAGAAAAATATCCCTGGTTCATTCCAGACAAACCCTCTGCGCTAAGACCTCGATATTCGTTCTCAACAAATCCAGCGTGAATACGCTGAAATACGGGGCCCTCATCAAAAAATGGTGGGGGAATCAGAATTAAGTCATCGAATTCGTTTCTCAGTGTTTTTTGATCGTTAAATTGTAGAATTTTTACGTCGCCTACATCAGAGAAAATTTTCTTTTGGAGAAAAGTTGAGCCAGTGCGGTGCAACCCGATATGGATAAAATCAAGTGGAATCCTTTCGCGCACTTCGATGACCTTTGTTAGACTATAAAATGACTACTTGTTTTTTATCAAAAAACGCATTTCACCCTCACCGAACCAATATCGATTAAGGGTCGGTTTCTGATGCATTATCTCGTCCCAGTCGTATTGAACCCCTCGATGAAGTCTTTTTATGTCCACAAATCCCGCAGCATTTAATATCTCTAAAACATCAATTTCACGATAACGCCTGTGGATAGGTACATAAAAGAAATCGTTTCGGTGGAATATGCGGCCAGGCGTATATCCGAGCACTTGCATGACGCTAATACAAAATTCCTCGGGGATATCTGTCAAAAGTTTTCTACAACAATCAACGATATCCCAAAAAAACGAGTCAACCCCTCCGTAGAGATACAGCCAACAGTGGGACCCCTTCTGTAAAACCCGCGATAATTCAGATAAGCCCTTCAAAGTATCCGTCGTATGATGCAACACCCCATTACTAAATCCGAACTCAAAGCTATCATCATCGAATGGCAGGTCCAACACAGACCCAGTCACATATTTGACAGCACCTGGATACCTATTATGACGCTCTGCAAATTCGACAGAGTTTGGACTGATATCAATCCCTGTAACCGTTGCTGATCCAAGCGTTTTTAGAGCCTGCGAATACCGGCCACTCCCACATCCAGCATCTAGCACTGATTTATTTTGAAACTGATCAACCCCATTTAGTTGAAATCGTGTATTTAATGACTCAGTGGTCTTGTCAAAATATTCGACGCTATCGAACCTACGCCACAATTTAAAATAGACCTCACCAGTTTGTTGAGCGATATCTTCGGAGGTATCGTCATTGCAAGAAAATTCGAAATCACCAAACAAAATTGTTTGTTCCTGGGCTAAAAGTCCATCTTGAATATTCTTTAAAGAACCAGTAAGTCTATCAAGCCAATTGATTGGATAATCGTCGTCTCGCATAATGTCCATAAAATCAAATAGCGAAATCGCTGCAATTGTCTTCGAATACTCATTATCAGGCACACTCGATACGAATTGTTCAAGTTTCTTTAAGACGTTATCTCTCATTATTTATTCCGAAAAAGAAGCAAGGTTTTTTCCTATTTTTTCAAACTCATCCTTAAACTCAACAAGATCTTTAAGATCTTCCGGCGTCATGCTCCCTCGATGATCAGGACCATACATATCGACGTCCAGAGTAAAGTGTTTTTCTATCAAACGAGCGCCCCTCACTATAGCTGTCTTCGCGGCAGTGAGCCCAATCGTATGGTCACTAAAACCAGAATATCTATCAAAATCAATTATTTGTATTTGCAAATCTTCAAGTGCTGTAGGGTAATCTGAAATACAATACAAGTAATCGATTTGGCTAGACGAAACAAAATCAGGAAGCTCGACGCGATCCCATATACCTAAAGAAATGATTACTGGTTTACCAGTTCCTATTATCGCATCAATTAGCGCCATATCTCGAATCGATCGCGAAGCAATTTTGTGTCGACGTACCTTCGGAATTTGATCTACCCAGGCCAACCTTTCTTGATCAAAGACAGACGCCATAAACTCTATCCCTAAACGATCACATTCCTCGGCTAGTAATTCAACCTGAGCTCTGGAGAGCTCTGCCTTGCAATTGTAATCGAACCATTCGTTGCCGACCTTCGGAAACAGCGCATGGGCATCAAATACCTGAAATTTAGCAACATCAGCACCTGCCTCTTTGGCAGCTGCTATCAAGTCTTTTGCAACGGCCATATCCCCGTTATGGTTCTGTCCGATTTCTGCAATGATCTCAACCGACATTATGCAACTCCATAAACCGATTCAATATGATAAAACTAAAAATTGTGTGGCCATTTAATCGTGATTCATTTTGTACCATCTGTTTTGCTACGGTGAGCGAGTTTCTTGACAGATAACCCAGTTGGCTCAACCTTGAGGAAGGCCCAAATGTATCCTCGACCATATCTGCCCATTGCGTCTTAAGCCAGTGATCGATAGGTATATTAAATCCATGCTTCGGACGTTTTATGATATTTTCCGGCAATTGATGTTCGAATGCCCTACGCAATAAATGTTTCAGTGAACTGCTAGTAACCAACTGCGAGTATGGGAGCTTGGCCGCCAGTCTTACAACGCTTCTTGCCGCGAAAGGTACTCTACCCTCAACCGAATATCGCATAGTCATACGATCCAGTTTTCTCAGCATCTCATTCCGAAGATAAAATCTCCTATCATGTCGAATGAAGTCGATAGGCTTAATGTCGTTTCCTGACTTCAAATCATCAAAATGACGCAGTGATGATGGAACAGCACTAAACAAATCATCGGAAAAAAGGGATTTTTTCTCTTCTTCACTCGCGTAATAATGAAGTGCCCAAGCTTTCCTTTGAGGCGAGTAATTTTGTATAGCCTCAATTTTTTTATCCAGTGGCCTGCCGACATCTTGAAAAGATATGTCAGAATCATGGCACTGACCATTTAGATCTTTTGGTCTTAGTCGCTCTAAGTGGCTATACCAGGAGTACCCTCCGAAGAGCTCATCAGCGCAGTCTCCGCTGAGTAACACCTTGACGCCATCATCTCTCGCGGCCCGCGCTACCGAAAGTATCCCAAGACCGGAGGAGACCGCGAAGGGCTCAGCAGCTGCCAAAACAAATGTATCTAAATGATTCCTGATATCTCTCTCAGTCAATTTAATTGTAGTGTGTTTGCACCCCAATGATCTGGCAAATTCTTCCGCATACACAGACTCATCAGCAACACCATGATATGGGTCAACTATATCGTCGAAGCCCACGCTATATGTCCTGACTGGCCCTAGTTCGTCACAGGTCAGCTTGGTGATGATTGAACTGTCAAGTCCCCCACTCAAAAAAGTGCCAACAGGTACATTTGACAATGTTCTCGATCTCACCGCATCACAAAGCGTGTCGTAAACCAACTGATAATCTACCGGCGCCGGAGCATCATCTGTGTCTTGCATATGTGAACTGAGTGAAAATACGTCTTGACTGACTAGATTTTTATCCTTGTCAAAAACCAACACACCCCCAGGCGGAACCGCAAAAACATCTTTATAGATGGTCGCGGGCTCAGGGACCCAAAGAAACGTTGGCTGATCCCAAATCGCCTGCAGGTTCAACTCCCGACTAACGAGCTCGCTCTCCATCAAACCCGTTAAGTCTGAAGAAAAAACAAGATATTTTTGGTTGTCACTTAAATGGAAATACAGAGGCTTCTCGCCTTCAGGATCACGAGCTAGAACTAAATTCTTGGTCCACGTATCAAACAGCACGATAGCGAACATTCCGTCGAGGTGTTGGACAAACGAATCACCAAACTTTTTATAGAGGTGAGGAATGACTTCACCATCCGAAAGGGTAGAGAAACGTATACCATCCCCAGCAAGTTCTTTCCGCAACGAAGGTGAATTATATATCTCACCATTATAAAACGAGATGTAGCGGCGTTCAGAGCACCAAAACGGCTGTTGCCCGTACTCGACATCATTTATTGCGAGCCTCACCATCCCAGCGTAGAAATCATCCTGCTGGAAATTGCTACTACCATCTGGACCACGACGCCATTGCACCTTTAACATGCGATCTACTATATCTTTTGCGAAGTCACAGTTGGAATACAGTCCGGCTACACCACACATAAAACATCCGTTAAAAAAGCCATCAGGACATAGCTCGCTGTAATACCTGATTAAAACGAATATTTTTCGTATCAAGTGGAAGAATCACTGTTGCGTACTTCTGGTAAAATCCAGACCAATCAGAGGCCGTGTATGCAACAAATCTAGATAAGAGAGGCCCTACCGAATCAAGATCGAGGTCGATGGTCCAAAACTCACCACGGACTCCAAACTGCCCGTAACCAAATATCTGATCTTTACCAGCCCAGTGCTGGATTCCCCAAAAAAAAACAGGCTTCCCACGACTAAGCATTTCGTGCCCCAGTGTAGAACTGAGCGTAACAATGAACCCCGTTTTATCTAAATATTGATACGTTTCTACCTCCGTGGTCTTAAAAATATAATCGATATGTCCGAAACCTAGGTGCCTCAGATAGGCACACTCCTCTGCGGCAGTATCGTCATCCTTAGCCCTACCAAATACCTTAAATTCGATTGAATTTTTTTTACAAAAGTCTTCTAGGACACGTAGAACAAAGATGTTTTTTCCATAGATTTCTTCGTAGGAGAGGAACTCTCCACGCTCATTCAAATACCTCGACGACTGTTGATCCGGGTTAACGTAATCGTGATGTTTGTACTGCAGTAAATAAACCAGCGTGGAGTCCTGAGCTCCTGAGCTCAGGTCGATCTCGTTACTCTTTATCGATCCACACGCATGCGTCTGTGTCACATTCAAACCACTTTTTATATACCACTCCCGTTCTATTTCAGTCATAGTGAAAACGTGATCTACCTCGAATTTTTTTTCGTCTAAATAGAGTCGCTCTCGTGCTTTCAGCTCAGTAACACCGCGAAGTGCATTTTGAAACAAAAAAACCCGTTTTCTTGGATAATGATTCTTAAGGCACCAGTAATTTTTGTTATTATCAATCGCAGAAAAAATAAATGAAGGATTGACTGCGTCGATGATTGATAAGAGATAAACTGCTTTAATGTTTTTAATACTAGGATCTCTCTTCATAATTTTCTTTAAAATAAATTTAATCAATGGAAAAATATAAATCGTGAGAGTATGCATATTTAAAAAAAATATCTCTTTTGGATCTAAGTCCATTTTTTTTACGAAAGTGGTACTGTGGCGCTCATCAAGCACCAAGATTCTATAATTCCCACATCCCCATTTAAAATTAGTAATATTCATTTTTCTAGAGTCACAGCAATCTCGGTATCGATGTGATCTAAGCGCGAAACAGTCACCCTAGACTCAAGGTCCTCAACTGTATCTACCTCGATCCACAGTTGTTCAGTTTTTACAGCTTTGACCTCATATCCGCGGCTTATAATTTCTTGAATTAGATCAGTAAGATATGCGGCGGCGAAGGGTTTTTTATTTACGAGACCAATACGATGGCAATCCTGTAACGTTGTCATTAATATCTGTGATCCGAGCGAACTCAGGTAGGTTAGACCGATATACTGCCCCTGAATCTCATCTAATGAGAGGGGCTTTGCACCCAACTGGGTTATTAAATTTTTATCATTAATTCTCATGGTCTCTAAATCTTCGAGAGGATTATCAGATCTCTTGGACCAGTACTCTTTCCAATTCAGATCGACAACAGTCGCGATATCAGCCCCACAGTTATCCAAGCTCCTCAGAATTTTGGGGGAATACGCGATGTCACCATAAGAAATTATTAGCCGGCCCTTTAGGGATTTTCTCGCACAATATAGCGTTGAGACCATATTGGTGGTACTGAATTTGGGATTTTCTATCATGCTCACATTAAATTGCTTTAATTGATAACTTTGCCAGCCCGCAACTAAGATTACCTCATACCCAAGATTCTCCAATATTGATAACTGGCGGTATATCAGCGGAGCACCGTTTATGGAAACTAGACATTTAGGTTTATCATTGGTATGGGGCCGCAAACGCTTTCCTTCACCCGCGGCTAGTATGATTACTCTCATAAATGCGGGGAATGCGAGATCAGCGCGCAAAATCGATCCAGCTCTAACTGCCGGAATAGAGGCTCGCGTTCAGGATGCCACATCCAAGCTTCCCACGGGAGTGTATTGTGTCTAATCGCCTCGATCGCACCTTTCTCGTCGGACGCCAGTACCGAAAATCCAGGAGGGCACGCTTCGATACAAAAACGATGAAAGCTATTTACCTTGGTCTCTAAATCACCATAGATCTGATGTCGCGTTCCCACATGATTACGCAATTCTTTGACTCCAACCCCAAAAAATGACGCCATAAGTTGCATGCCACGACAGATTCCCAGTACAGCAATTTCCAACTCTCTAGCTGCCTCTAATAAACGCAATTCTGTACTGTCTCTATCCGGGGCTTCCCCAAGATCATTGCCACCGGATAAAAGCAACGCATGGATATTTAGATGTTTCAGCCACTCATTTGCTTCACTTACTGACCTTATATTATTTGGTACCAAGAATGGCATCCCTCCTAGCGACCGCACCCAAAGCAACAAGCGTTGATCAATCGAATCCCGCTTTTCCTTGCCTTCTAGGCAAACGTCAACTCTCATCGTGATGCCAATCCGAATTATCGGACCCTCTACCTTATCCATCTGAACACTTCATGATTGCGACGTGTTTTAACACGGGATGAATTATGTAATAGGTCTTTCCCTTTTTGCTATCCTGTTCTTCACAAACAATACCATCAGGCCAACCATCGATAACCTGCTTCAGGCTACCTACTAGCACTCTTGATCTGGCTGCGGAATCATAGAAATGATCCATTTTTTCTATCCTCGACGGCAGTCGAAAATACTGTCTATCTATTATGGGTCCTTGATCAATATCCCGCTCCAGAAAAATCGAGGATGCTCCAATCTGCCGCTCTTTCAGTATGCTGTAATAATTGGTTGTACTACCGCGAAAGTAAGGCAAAAACCCTCCATGAACATGGAGAAAAAATTTACCCAACGATAAGATTGGAGCTCTCAAAATAGAACCGCCATACCCGGAATAAACAAACAATTCCATTTCCGAATTTGAAAAATAGTCCACCACAGCTGGATCATTAATATCCGAATTGAGGAGCGAAACATAACGATAGCCAAACGAATCAAGTAAATCTGTTAGGCCAACCTTCAAGTCAACTTTTGCTTCTGGCCATTCAGGATCGTCTAGTAAACATTCATCATCTCGACCAACCATCCCCGCAGCAGCCTCAACACTGGGAGGGATGAGAACGACCAAAGAAGGTCTTAGATTTCCCAAATATAGCGCGTTTAGATATATTCTCGAGCGGGAGGTATCTGCCGCAATAAAGCCAAATTCTAGCATGTATTAACGTTCAATCTTTCGACTAGATTCACCTCACCCAAAACCAACACTTCAAAGATACCAAACTCTGCATGATCAAGCTTTGTCCGAGGCTTTATAGAGATGATAGTGTCTAGTATTTTAAGTAGGGTGCTGAGATGTTGAAGGTCTCCAGTTTTCATGTATGAATACGTCAGCACCAAACCCATAAGGAGATACAGGATATATTCTCGGTCACTACCACTCCCTGATGTTACTGTGTTCTCATAATAAGGATATATTTTTTTTGATACCTCGAATCTGTGTATTAAAAGATCCAAGTTACGTATCGCTTTTTCTTTATCGCCTAGTAGAAATGAATTTGCGATGTTTAGTAGAAAATGCTTGGTAGATAATAATCCCGCATCATTTTCTAATTTAGACTCGCGATCGGATTCTAAAAACTTCTCCAGCTCGGCCACTACTCTAGTTTCAATGTGCTCGATTGATTCTGCTTGCAACGAAGAAGAATTTAAGCAGTTTAAACGATTCTCAAGATAAGCCTCTATAAACTCTTCGCCCTCAAATTTTGAGTACATATAATCCTGTCTTTCATCGATGAGATCTGTTCCGTTGTACTGATACTTCATTTTACTTCGTTATTCAGCTTTTGAAATATAAGCGACGCATTTAACAAAAAATCATCAAGTGTACTATCATTTTTAATTAATAGGTCTGGCGTTTCAGGTCTTGTAAATTCAAGATCAAGCCCAGCAACGTTCTGTATTTTACCCTCATTGAATTGTCGATATAGACCTTTTGAATCACGTTGGATTAGCTCATTGATAGGGGTATCAATAAATACTTCATAATAATTAATCAAATTTTTTCTACACCAGTTCCGTGACTCAGGGAATAAAGACAAAATAGCGCAAACAACATTTATCCCTTGCTGCTCTAGAAACTGTGATAGCCGACAAATACGATCGGCATTACCTTTGCGACCCTCGAGCGAATGATCGAAATCATCTTGGAAGAGTTCCCTAATTTTATCGCCGTCAAGTAATACAGTCGGGTGGCGCAATTCTCTTGCGAGTCTAACGACCTCTTCTGCCAGCGTTGTCTTGCCACAACCAGATAATCCGATGATCCAAATTACCATGATAATGCTCCGTGAGCCGGCCTCAGGACTCCATGCTCACAATCGATCTCTAATTCCCCTAACTGCCTCAAGATCTCGTAACGTTGCTCTCCACAACCGATGGCTGCAGGTATATTAAACTCAGCGCACCTTATTGCCATGTGTGAGTTAACGCCCCCATATTTAGTGATTAAGCCTGAGATACCGTGCGCAAAAATCCAATCAAATCCTGGGTCAGCATTTTCGATAACTACGATTTTACCTGATATGTCTCTTTTAAGACTGTCGTTAGTCAGAAAAACTATTTCAGCTTGGACACTGTTATTTGTAACAAAGTTGGGCTGACTGACCTGAAAGGGGACGACATACGCTCCCTCAGCATCGTGCAATATCATAGGGAGCCTGATCGCCGCATTTAATTCATGCTCCATCGATCTGTTGCGATATATACTTATTAGCTCGTCCTTTTTGGAAATTAACTCTCGATTATCCAAGATAACCTCGTCGACCCGCAAAAACGACAATATTTCTCTCGAAAGACCTATCGAGGCTCCTTGATTTGCAATCGATTCAAGCATATCGCTTACCGATTTCGTAAACACAAACTTGGAATATTCACGCGCCCTTATCGCTTCGGAACAATAATTCAACAACGAATCTGAATTGAGATCGTCCCAGCCAATATCTTCCAATGCAAGATCAATTTTCTTGAGAGACCAATCGCTAAATGCTCGAATAGGCTCGCGGTCAACATGCACGGCTGACAACTTTTTTTTCTCAGTGAAGAAATTTTCAAGTTGATCGTATCTCAGAGACAAAATATCGTATGTTCCGGGTCTTAAATGCCCATATGTTTCAAAAAAATCAGCATTTTTCAGACTTCCCTCCGAAACCTTATACATATCTGCCACTAATTCTGAAGCAACCGTAATAATGCTAGATTGGAAATTTTGTATTTCAGTAGCTGTGCCTAAATTCTCTCTGCGCAAAGACGCCAGCATTGTTGAAGCAATAAACGCGTGCCGAGCTAATACCGCGAATGGTACCGTTCCATACTCAATTATTTCAGATACAAATGTATTTAGATCTTCCAGCCTAAGGTTTTTTATATCCCGCAGATCATTGTTTGACTTAAGAATTTGAATTTTTTTTAGTGCGGCCTCGATCGAACCCTCACCACAACCATCAATTAAGTTCTTAGTTAGTGTCCTCAGATACGTTTTGAAAATAACTTTTTCATCGGTCGACAGGGCCTGTCCTATAAGCTCATCTACTCTAGTATCGATATCGAAAGTAAAGGCTGTAACAGCAATATCGAACTCTACCTTGTCGTGTTTCTCCGGTTTTTTGATTAGTTCGGAAATCCAGTGATCAATAAGAGTCTCACAGAGATCATTCGGCAAACCTTGCGGCAAAAAAGAGTTAAAGCTCAGCCTTACATCAATGAATGGCTGACCTGTAAAGATACTCATCAAACTCTGGGCTCGGGGCACCGAATACCCCATCATTTCACGCGCCCGACTCCATACCCCTTCGGTTATCAATTGCTCGTATAATGAAATAGCGAGAGGTCGAGGAACTCTTCCCAGCAGTTCTGCCGGATTCCAATCTGGCATCTGACCGAACACACTAGTTTCGCCAAAAACACCCGGAGTTCGGGAAAATCTCTGCTCTAAATCAGCGGATAGATAGCCAAGCTTTTCTCGCAATCTTGAATCAAACCCGTCCGGAAATTCAGTACAACCAATGATAGGCCTCACTTGGAGGATATNGNTCAAATCTTGAGTATCGGATGCAAACTCAATATCCAAGTCTGTTCGGTTAAGTTTTGTCTCTAGCTCAATAATNGCGGCNAACAAATTCTGAAAACGTCTAGACCTTAGAGAACTAANTGAGTCTTTATACACATATAAGGTTCGGTTCGAATATTCGCCCTCTCCTGCNGTAACAGTATCGGTCCTTCCNGTTACATCNTCATAATTTATGACGTAGTANGGGGATCCTGTCTTNACCTCACAAGTNAACACCACTCCGCTCATAGATACGTTATCGATCATGTCTTGAATTAANATCTCTTGTCCAAGCAAATAATCTGACGTTATTTTTTTNCTGTACNCTTCTATGACTTGATCAACGGCGTCGGTAATAGCGACCTGATCTTTTGGGTNCACATTTANAATNGAGTCAAATTCTCCAGCACCGGAACTTANCTGATTATCTTCANAGGTCGTCGATGATCGAACAACTATAAAATTTCTAAAATGCCTNTCAATGAAGNNAAGACAACCNGCACGATCCTCCGTCCANTCCTTTACCGAAAANACGTAAAGGTTNGGGATNACTGCACAATCTAATCGATTTTGNAGGTGTACTAATGTTTGGGCCTTTGTCTTGAAAGTATATGGTTCGTCTAGTTGCATTCGACCTCTAAGAAATTNCTACNNCAATCCATAGCGGTTAAGTCTGTATNTTTCACTTAAGTCCATGAGTCGAACAAATATATCTGGTCTAAGANTACTCTCNAACTCTGCAATTTTCTCNANCTGTTGTGNAGCCACAATCTGTCTGGGNAATCTAGCNTGCGACGTCTTTTNAATNGTAGACGCTGTTGGCTCAACATCTAGAAATTTGCAAATCTTCTNAATCACCAATNTCGGCNCTACACACAAATCCTCGAAAAATATATGTTGGATTTTATTTTTTTCTTGAAATGCANAATAGGAATCAANAGCACGCTGGAGTAGGTCNGTTGCAATAACNACACAACACTCCATNGGATTTAANCCATTTANATCATAATCCCTATTCTGACAGTACCACGGTAAATTTTGTCCTTCAGAACCNGTTACCAGCAATGTAAAGACAGANGGGTCNGAATTCATAAAACGATCNCCCCAACCTCGAGTCCACCAAGAAAAAATATTATCTATTGGATCCCTCCATAGAGAAAGCATCTTAAAATTCAAATCCAANACATTTAANAGCTNCACATTCACTAAAAAATCATGAGTTTGNAATGGAATNTAATTTTTTTGNATCCGGCANTCATCTATAACTGCCGGACCNTCCTCTTTGANTAATCGAGAATAGTAAATATCTGGATCTTTATAATTCTGTATTCCAGTCTGATCTCCATNCCTNAAGTTTACATTCCGCCCTAAAGTTAAATTGTAACTGAGTTCATTCAAATATATTCTNGTTATAGATTTTGCATAATCTGNATCTAGTTTCTGAAGAAATAAGCCTGGAACGACAAGTTCAAGTATTGTTGAAAACTGAATATGCTCCATATTTGTTAATGACGGCAGTATTCCGCTAAGCGACGATTTACCGCAACGAGTGATGCCATCTATAAATACCAGAGGGAAGCTGATATCTTCCTGTAACGCNGTTGAAANCGAAGTTGGACTTNGGCCNTTACCAAACACCNAAACCTCCNTCCACGGTAAGGGTTTGGCCAGTCATGTATGACGACATNGGGGTNCATAGAAAAATCGTTGCCCAGATGAGGTCATCCNCTGAGGCCATCCGCTTGAGCGGTGTTCGNTCAATATACCGNCTAACNAANGCGTCATCTTGGTCACGAAAAATACCCCCTGGCGCAATTGCGTTAACGCGGATCGAAGGCGATAAAACCGTCGCTAGNGANCGAGTCAACTGTGTNAAGCCAGCCTTGCTGACACCNTATGCAACNGGGTTATTCATTTCTGTGCCCTCNTACAGCCTCAAATCTGGGCCCAGATGAGCATAAATTGAAGTAATGTTCACTATGGTCCCGATTTGTGAAGCAGATAACAAGGGAGAAAGTGCTTGGCTGAGGTGGAATGGGGCTGTGAGATTTACCTCGATTGCTCGCCGCCAAGCTGACAATGACTGCTCATNAAATGGCTCCGACCAGCCCTCTAAATTCGAGTCNCCCACAAANGCTGCATTGTTAATAAGACTGTCTAATCTTCCTATTGATTGCGATATGTAACTNATCAGCGAATTTCTCTGCTCNTCCTTCTCTAAATCACAACAATAGTAGTCGATNTCGCTCTTATTNCCCGACCGACTAACCGGAACATTTGGCCCCANCGACTCCTGTTTATCCACNATCAAAATNTTTGCATTTANCCTTGTAAGAGCTGCAATNAGTGNTGTCCCTANGTGACCATTACCACCCGTNATCACGATCCANTGGTCGGTTAGGTCNGGTAACTCAGGGCGGGNGCTCATTTTGATCTTCTNGANAATAAAAATTCAGCGTATTCGAAGTCATCGATATCATCAATATCAACNGATCGATCCCTCGGNACTTCAACAGGTCTAACGAGTCCCTCAAANAGATGCTCACACGTCATNANNTATTTNGGATCNGCGACNTANGCNATCGTAGTCACGTCAAATACTCGTGGAGCCACTTGNCTCTGCGAGTAACCTCCAGACTCAAAANCGCAAACCAATTTCAATTGATCATTGGCANCCATNTCCANCATATTNAAGTACGGGTTCCGCTTTGAAGGCGTCACCGTAANGACTAAATCACACGANTTTTCNGCNAACAANCTTACNGCTCGANAAATATCCTCCGNCGATCGTAGAGGCGAAGTCGTTGGAACAGAAAGCAATGCCGNTGGATAACAACCCTCATCCTTNGCTAGAAATTCCAATGCATGACGCCAAGATAAAATTTCTGGNCTGTCATCAGACGCCAAAGAAGCAGGTCTGATAAANGGCGTCTCGGCACCAAAAGAGTTCGCNANAGTNGCTATCTGTTCATCATCGGTCGACACTAATANNCGTCTCGCNACNCCTGAGGTAATAGTTTGCTCTATCGCCCAACCTATNAGNGGCTTTCCAGCNANATNTTTCANGTTTTTNCCGGGAATACCCCTCGAGCCACCTCGAGCAAAAATGACAGCTACCGTATCCAGCTTCTCGTTTTCTTCTTTCACACTCGGACCATCATCCGAACACCACTCGCCTTGGCCGATTTTCTGGCTGCGTCGATCACCTGTAAAACACGGACACTAGTGTTAAAGCTATCCCACGAATACTCTNCGCGCTCTATTCGATCTACNAAATTGCAAAGTTGTAGCCGATAGGCGTCNCNNNTATCAAATTCAGGGAAATTNTCTAGATTGGATTGTTNATGCTGCGAAAACAAGGTCACTTNCTGTCTCATTAGATCGCAATATACTGTACCCGCGGTCCCTACAACCGTGTAATTNCTGGTCGCCCTGTGGCTAGTCACNTCCATTGTNAGAGATACCACTATTTCCCTATCACTCGTGGCACACCTNACACCCAANACCAAGCAGGCCAGATCCTCAACATCGACAACTAANTCACTGGTTTTTCCTNCCCACGCCTGAACCCANTCNATTTGTCCGAGNATCCACTCNACTGANTCAATCTCATGNCTTAATTCNAGCAGCACCCCTCCTCCNAGAGCTNTGNTNCCAGTCACTGATTCTAAAGAGTCTCTCTGATTTCTCCAATTTGGAAGGAATTGACCCACCTGNAAAAAAGCNGAGGTCACNATCCCAATTTTACCNGCNTTTATAGANTCACGAAAAACACGCACCGACTCAATAAAGCGGAGATTGTATCCGACTTGAATCACGAGTTGTCTTTGCCTGTGTCTCTCAAAAAACCGNTAGCAGCGCTCGAGATCANTATCAACAGGCTTTTCGATCAGAATATGACATCCCANTTCGGCAAGNATGTCTGCNGTTTTTAAATGAAGGGGTGCCTCATTNGCTANGATCGCAATTTGTGGTTGAAATTCCGAAACNCGNTCNAGNGATGCTGTAAATTNTTCCGNNTCCGANGCNACTAACNCTTCCGCACGTCTNGAATAGACCAATATTCCNGCTTTNGGNATCACGCNTTGGACTATGGCNACNTGACGCGAGCCTNNACTCCCNAGCCCCCAAATTAAAANTCTCTCTAAACCAAACACNGTGTCTGCGTCACAGNGCTACAGATGAGAGAGACGGCCACTTGGCAAGGTTNATTCCACAAGCGATGGAATGAGNCCTCGCATCCCTCAACCCGTCTCCAACNAAGTTCANTAAATTGGCCGTAGCNACAGCATCGACTAAATCATGTCTTAGCCCTTTAACAAAATGATCTCGATTNCCTATTCCNCCGCTTAATATAATCGGTATCGGCCACTNCNTTGGTAGAAGATTCAACATCTCAAAATCTAACCCAGTNCCTGTGCCATCTCTGTCGATTGAGTTCAAATANAGTTCACCAATACCTACTTCAGCCAAATATGAAAAGGCATCTGTAATTGANATTTCCGTCTTTTCAGANCCATTANCTATGAAAATGTCGTAACNNTCNTCTGCTGTATNTCGTTTTAAATCAAGNCAACCTAAAATACTCTGTGAACCAAATTCTTNAGCCAGATCGCTNACCATGGTGGTAGTCTCGTCCAGCAGNCGAGAGTTAATGACAACNTTATCGGCTCCACTCCGAAAAAGCTCTCTNGCTTGATCTANTGAGTAAATNCCTCCNCCNACACTTATNGGGATAAAACATTCTTTAGAAATNACTTGTAGNACATTCGCTATTGACTCTAANGACCGNNTTTTACGGCTAACATCTAGNATGATCAGCTCATCAATGAAAAAGCTGACNTTCGCAAAGTTATACTGTTTTTTCAGCCAATGCAGATCGCCAATCTTCTGCAATCTAAAATTTCGACTNAGTACAAAATAACCTTCNCCATCATATAACANGGTAAAAATAATCCTCTTTTTTACCATCTATNTANGCTCTTAAAAAATTTAATAGAACCCTTAAGCCGTTAGTCTGACTTTTTTCAGGATGGAATTGCGCACCAAAAATATTTTTNCNCCGATAAGCAGAGATAAATTCATCACCATAATATGNCGTCGCAANGAAATCTGTTTCATTTCTTAATTTGGTCATTCGATAAGAATGGCANAANTAAAAATCAGCATTNTTNTCAACTCCTTCAAAAAAAATATCTTTTGAGTTGCAATGAACTTCGTTNAATCCCACATGCGGTACTTTCAATTCTTTCNGTTTTTCGTGGTTAAACCGCTCAACGNNTGCATCAATTAAACACAAACCATCTGAATNGCCAGCTTCTGAGCTTGACTTAGCNANTAACTGAAATCCNAGACAAATACCTAATAANTTTTTATTTTGACTTTGGACGGANGTAANTAGAGGCTCTGCNAGCTGCCTTTGATATAATTGGTNNATAGCATATTTAAACGAACCAACACCGGGCAGAATAAATGATTCAAATTGCTCAAAATNTTCTGGAGCAGTTANAANCTCAGCTTCTGCTCCNAGAAACTCGAAGGCTGACAANACAGAGTGAAGATTTCCGCAGCCGTAATCAACTATTCCTATNGGTCCAAACANGTTATTTGATTTCAAATTTCGGNGTCCACNTGTCGCCGACTTTCTCAAAAATTGTCTCGTTTGCCCATCGATCTAGTACGTTGGAGAACNCNGCAAGATCCATGTCAAAATANTTNAAGTAAAGNTCAACAAATTCTTCNGGATACGCACCATCATANAGCCTCACCAGNTTCAGTGCTTGAGANCGNTCCATTGCACCCCTNCGNATTTCNATAGAGGCATCCTGATTCGCNCTCCCAAAACCNAATTTGAGATACATNAGATAAGCGTGCAATGCATATAANGCCTGATCATTTTGAGCGAAATTGGTAAATGTTCCNGCATTTGTNCTATCTGCCTCTTTTANGCCACAGTGTTCTTTTGCTANTAAATAATTACGGTACGGATCCCAGTNCTCAAAATAAGACCAGTGAGTAATATCGATNGGTGTTNNNCTCAATTCTTNTTCNCTTGGGAANTGAAAAAANGCTAGATCTCTNTNNGAGAGTTTGGCGCTATTNAAAANGGCTTGNTACCCNTCCTCCAAATANATTTTTTGCATATANGAGACANCAAAAATTGGATCTTTTTCTGTNTCAGTGGAGCCACCNTATTCTACCTCNCCATCTTCTCCGTAAAAGATCAAACCAATCTTCATTGCGTGGGCCATTTGAACAGGTACNGTCAATATAGCTGTCAACCANCCNTAATANGGNAANCCTTTATTAATAAATCCATGCTTGTTNAGGNTTTTCATNGCANCNGCACATGGATTTACAGAAATATGGTTATACCCACTTTCAANAAATGACTTGAGNTTGCTTTCACCAAGCTCAAGTGAAAGTGGGGGNGTCACNGTCANACATAATGGATTCATNCCNAACTCATGTTTTAACTTATATGCGACATAAGAGCCGTCNTTACCGCCACTNACTGGNACCAAACAATCAAATGGTCTACCCCGCCCACGATGCTTTCCAAGCAATGNCTCCAATTCAGNGAGGCGCGCATCCCAATCTAGCGACTTCTTCTTTTCCATCCATCGGCATGCATTACACCAGCCCCGATNATCAAAGCTTATCCGCGGTCGCGTCGACATNGCNAAGCAACTNGAGCACCATTTAGTTTCAGCCGTCGTATTCACTACTATTTCTCTTAANAATCTAAATTTTTAAATGCCGAAGNGTATTGACAATATTTNCCGCTGTAGCGAGGTCATCTGGNCTTCCAATATCNAGCCAATGCTCATGCATCGCGTACACCTTGACCTTTTCGCCAGCAACTTTGATCTTCATNAACAATTCAGGAGCACTNCAGGAACTCGACTCATTCAAGAAATTCAGGGAGAGAGGNTCAAGAACATAAATTCCCGCGTTNACNTAACAGCGNTGCATNGGCTTTTCATCAAACTNNACCAAATCNACGCCCTCCGTNGTNACAACGCCGAAAGGATTTTGCCACTCNTGTTCTCTGACCGCNAACGTCGCAAACGCTCCAGATTTNGAATGNAAATCAAGTAGTGCCGAGTAATCGATTGANGTCAGNATATCCCCATTAGTAACAACAATAGGTANGTCTCCGNGCTCGGAAAGAAGAGATAGAGCGCCAGCCGTNCCNAGNGGCTCGCTNTCGGTCAGGTANTCGATATTGACNCCNAATTNCGAACCATCTTCNAAGTATTCTNTAACAATATGNCCAAGATAATTTAGAGAAATGANAAAGTTTAGGAATCCGCTGTCCCTCGCTGANAAAATNATATGCTCNAGNATGGGGGCNTCAGCAATTTTCAGCATCGGTTTTGGGCAATCATCTGTCAAAGGTCTGAGACGAGAACCCAAACCCCCTGCCATGATTACCATCTTATTATTGATCTGATTAGGTGTATCTAAGTCNTCCCAAATATGGACACAACTTACNCTGTCGTCAGCGTCNAGTTCCGGAATTTGATNTATTTTACNNGCGGCCATTAGTGTGCGAATCTGAGAAGGAAATGAAGCAGCCTTCACAAAAATTGGNNTTTTATTCGCAATAGCCATTGCACATTGATCCATATCTAAGCCGTTAAGTAGGCCCCGCCGGATATCGCCATCACAAATTGTCCCAACCAAACGATTTCTGTCGTCGACGACCAAGACGATCTTTAAACATGACTCATTCAGACTCTTCGCGGCGTCACGAATCTTTGATGAAGTGCTTACTGCGACCAGAGACGCGGGGACTTGCCTAAGCATAACAAATACTACCGATTGTGGTTCCTGCCATTGAGTCGCCCAAGAAGATAGGTGGGGGCCTTTTATGTAACGATGCGATCAAGATCAAAAAATTTCTTTTGAGTAATTTTTTTTAATGGGAAGCGCTCCAGAACCTTCGTTATTTCCTCACTAGTCCGATCACCCTCGTACATGCTATCAGCTATACAAATTGAAGATCTGAAGTCTTTAGATAACACTTTTTTCAGTGCTTCATCTATTTCATCGGTCACGGGGGCGCAACTGATAACCGAATCAGGCATTTCTCTACCATCCTGCCTTTCACCAATATTTATGGAGCCCACACCTAAACTCGAAGCTTCAATAATACCGCTAGATGAGTTTCCTAGGACGCAATCCACCTGTTTAAGCATCGAAAAATAGTTAGTCGCGCCCATTGATTCAAAGAAATAATGTCGTTGATTTTTCTTAACAAAATCAATAATCCTGGCTCTTAGTAGATTACCCTCCGGGTCAACATTCGGAGAGGTAAAAATTAAACAAGCGTCAGGAATTTTCGAAACGGAATGCAACAATTCATTCAATGCAGTAATATTCGGTACCGTGCCTAATGTCACGGGATGAAATGTGATCAAAATATTTACTTTTTGAAACTTTATTTGCAGTTTCTTTTCTAAATTTTCCCTACTGATTAGGACGGTATTTTTTATATTTTCAACTCCTAAGGAACCACAATTGAAAATATTATCAGGATTCTCACCAAGCTGTATAACCCGTTCTCGATACTTCTCTGTAGATACAAAGTGAAGGTGTGACATCTTGGTAACACTGTGCCGGATTGCATCATCGAAGGCACCAATGGTTACTTCGCCACCATGAATATGGCCCACTGGAATACCAAATAATAGACAAGCAGAAACGGCAGCTAAGATCTCGTATCGATCACCCAGTACTACGACTAAATCCGGTGACAAAATATGCAATAGGTCAGCAAAACCAATCATCCCAACACCGAGTGACTTAGTGACGGCGACAGGCTCATCAGAACCAATAACACAATCAATCCTTCTTATGTCAGTAATCCCCGAGGCATTTAAATCATCCCATATCTGACATTCCCGGTTTATCAAATGAGCTCCCGTCAGCACTACTTTAAGGGAAATTTTTTTGGACTGATCCAACTTCAAAATAACGGGCTTAAGAAGCCAATAATCGGCTCTTGATCCACTGACTACACAAATCTTTCTCATACTTGTATGGGTTCGTTTTTACGAAAATTTCTATTGGCCTTCAGACCTAAGACGGAATTGATGTTCATCGGAGAGATACCAGTTCCCGGTCGTTTCACCGCGATATTCTCAGAGGTAAAAGTATCACCCTCTAATATATCTACAGCTGCCACAAGAGACTTTCTGACTAATAATCTATTGTCGCACTCGCTGTTTGTTACTCGCTTAACACCATCACCTAAGGCAATTTCTGCTTCTCGAATTCCCTGTACATATTTTATAAATTCTGACGGTTCCATACTCGCTTTATGATCTGGTCCGGCCTGCGAACTGTCGAGTGTTATATGTTTTTCAATTACTGATGCCCCTAGCGAAACAGCTATGATACTCGCCATAGATCCGAGAGTATGGTCAGAAAATCCTACCTTTATGCACAACTCCTTTTCGATGGTTTGAATCGCTCTGAGATTGGCATCTTCTAGTTCCGTAGGATATTGAGTATTACAATGCAAAACTGTGATATCTTTCTTATTGGTGCCCGCTGCGGTTAAAACTTCAACAGCATCACTAATTTCATCCATCGTAGACATTCCAGTAGAAATAAAAATTTCAGCATTAAACGAGCCTAGGAATTTCAGATAGGGATAATTCGTAATCTCCCCCGACGGCACCTTGAAACTTTTAAGACCCTGACTTCTTAAAAAATCCAAGCTAACTTGATCGAAAGCCGAAGACAGATATCCAATGTCTTTTTCTAAGCAAAATTCTTTTAAGACCAGGTGATCTTCGTTTGAAAGTTCGTACTCTTTCAGCATCGCTAATTGTGAGTCGAAGTTTACACTGGATTCTTTCTGATAGGTCGCTAAATCAGCCTGCGGACTCGCTAGTAGGTCTGCTTGGAAACTTTGAAACTTCACATAATCGGCACCGGCCATCGAGGCAATTTCAATCAGGCGTTGTGCTTGCTCAATTGAACCATTGTGATTAACTCCTACTTCAGCAATCACTATCACGCTACTGCTCATCATGAATCCCAAAAACTGTATTTTCCGGCAAGCTGTCCCGCACGAATTGACCTGCCGAAATAACCGTATTTTTTCCGATAGTCACGCCTTGTTTAATTATCGTCCCACTACCTACAAAACAGTTTGAACCAATAGTCACATTTCCATTAATTCGAGCCCCTGTCGCAACATGTACATTGTTACCAATGACCACATCATGCTCAACCAACGCCATGCTGTTGATGATACAATTTGCCCCAATAATAGCTCCGCTATTTACCATTGCCATGTGCATGACTATGGTTCCCTCGCCAACAGATGAACGGTTTGATGTATACGCAAACATCGAAACTATTGTTGGAAAGACAGCTCCAGCATCCAATGCTCTCTGGAACAAAGACGCTCGCAGCTCTCCTTTACCCAACTGGCCAATAGCGATCAAAATATTCCCAGATTCGGAAACAATTTTTTTTAAATCATCATCTGTTCCCAAAATTGGGTATTGCTCAGAGGTTTGTTGGTGTGCAGCCAAATTTTTTGGAACGACGACCCCCAAAATGCGGTACTGATTAGAGGCCTCAACCACATCAATACAAGATTTGCAGTGGCCCCCTGACCCTATTAATGCAATTGTTTCCATTTCAAACTGACGCCACTCGGTAGATTAATAATCCGTTTCCCTAGAGACTCAACCACTTTTAAATTTCCGAACGGTGTATCCTTATACATTGGCAATTGGTGCAAAAGTTCCCAACTCGGGCGGGTCATTATTCCATTGGCATTTGTCAATCCAAGCAATTCATCTCTATAGCTGTCTAAATCATCACCCAGCACAAGCGTCTGTAGCCAATAATTGCTCTTAGATTTCTTTGACTCTTCAAGCATAGTTAAGTCTTCAAACTCTCTGAAAATCTCGAGATACCTCTCTGTATGTCTTCGCTTGATCTCAATAAATACGGACAACCGGTCAAGTTGCGCGCATCCTAGCGCAGCGCTCAAATTACTCATTCGATAGTTGTAACCAATTTCATCGTGATAATACTTCCACTGGTGGGCTACCTTGGCTGTTGTCGATAAATGTCGGAGCTTGGAGGCGATAGTAGGATCATCCGTCAATATAGCACCGCCACTGCCAGTAGTAACGATCTTGTTGCCATTGAAACTAAGTATCCCACATCGTCCAAATGTGCCCGTATGCCTATTCAAAAAATAACTACCAAGCGACTCAGCAGCATCCTCAATAACTTCAAGCGAATATTCAGCACAAACGTGCAATATCTCATCAAGATCACAAGGATTTCCATACGTATGCACTGGAACCACAGCCTTAATCTGTCGACCTGTAGTTTTATTTATGCATCCAGAAGAAGTTATGTATCCTATCTCATCAAGACGCCTGCGCAAGGCCTCAGGGTCAATACCGAGCGTTTTCGGACTAACATCAATAAAATGAGGAATTGCATTGCAATAACTAACTGCATTCGCTGTTGCGACAAAAGTCAGTGGAGACATCATCACTTCCATGTCTTTTTTTACTCCGATCCCCAACAATGCTAGGTGAAGTGCCGTGGTACCTGAAGAGGTGGCTATCACATACCGTGCACCTGTCACCTCCTTCAATTTATTCTCAAACTCACTGACGAAAGGACCAACGGTGGAGACAAATGAGCTATCCAAACAAGCTGTAACTAGCTGTTTTTCATCACCTTCGAAGACGGGCTCATGCAAGCGAACTTCAGAATCATGGTAGTGCGCCTGAAGAGCGTCGAGAATCCTAACAGGTAAAGTTTTCAAACCGTATAACTACTGACTTTGTTGCTGTTCTGATTACCTTCGTCTACGAACCACTCAATAGTGTTCCGCAAACCCCGTTCCAAACCCGCCTTCCCTGCAAATTCAGGCCTCCAAGACAGCACATCAGCGGCTTTCGAATTATCCGCCAAGAGTCGAGTGACTTCGCTGTTCTCAGGGCGCAATCTTCTTGCCTCCTCAGAAACGGAGACTTCAGCACCCATTAAATTTGCAATGGTTTTAACCGTGTCGCCTATGGAAATCTCGAAGCCACTACCAATATTTATCACCTGTCCGTCGGCATTCTCACTCTCGAGTGCACACAAGAACCCACGGACAGTATCTTGAATGTAATTGAAGTCGCGAGTTGGCGACGTTGCCCCCAACCTCAACTCACGAAAACCAGCATTAATCTGACTAATTATCGTTGGAATTACAGCTCTGAGTGACTGTCGAGGACCATACGTATTAAAGGGTCGAAGAACAGTAACAGGCATTTCAAAGGATGCGTTGAAGGAAAGCGCTAACTGATCGGCTCCTATCTTGGTGGCCGCGTATGGTGACTGCCCCACTAGTGGATGATTTTCGGAAATTGGCACAGTCTGCGCAGACCCATAAACTTCACTGGTTGAGGTGTGAATCAACTTACAATGCCCAAAATCGCGAATTGCCTCGCAGATATTTAATGTTCCTTTTACATTTGTATCGACATACGAGGCAGGAGCATGATAAGAGAACGGAATTGCGATAAGTGCAGCAAGGTGCATAACTGCATCGCAATTATTTACGGCCGCTTTAATACTAGAGTGGTCTCTTATATCGCCGGCTATAACTTCCACCTCTTGCAGTATATTCGGGTCAACGGAGTCCAACCACCCCCACGAATTCATGGAGTTGTACATCACATAAGCGCGCACGTTATAACCGTGCCTCACCAAGCCCTCTACGAGGTGCGAACCGATAAAACCATCGGCGCCAGTCACAAGCACCTTCTCATTATGTCGCATCAGAAGAAATCATCCTTTTAAATACGGAGTTAGCTTTTTCAAGCTCGCTATATTCCATCGCCTAGCATAATACCTTTTTCCATTACCATGATTTGATTAACCTTGGTGAACGTTTGTATCTTGTACGACAAGACGAGCCCGGTGCATTATTCGTCAAGTGAAGTGCCAGAAATCGCAACCATTTAGATTACAACTGATGCTTGATCGCGCACATCAAGGTCTAACGTAGACGCCACGCAACCCAACTGTTTGGGTAGATCAAACCCTTGTCAATTACTTAAGAAAAGTAGTGCCCCGAAAATCAAGTTCACAACCTGAAATCTGTTTCGTTCTTCGGAAATAACGACTTTATATCAAAAATTTTAGCATATGATTTACCAAATCTTTTTATACTCTGAATTCCCAAATCAACAAAAGCAATATGTGCGACCGCAATTACCACCGCGTCGTAATGAGATTCTTTTGGAACATTGATAAATGAATATCTACTGTTATCGCCGCTAAAAGTCTCAGGTTTCACATAAGGGTCATAAATTTCTACACTCATTCCGTTACCCTCAAGTTCATCTACCAGTGTAAGTACTTTGCTGTTTCTGGTATCCGGACAGTTCTCTTTGAACGTAGCCCCCATCACCAAAACCTCCGAACCAGCTATCACTACGGCGTCACGTTTCATGATTGAAATTATTTTCGATGCTAGGTAAGTAGACATTCGATCATTCAAAGCTCGCCCTGCCAATAGAACCTCAGGACGATATCCCAACTCCTCTGCTTTAAAGGTCAGGTAATACGGGTCAACTCCGATGCAATGACCACCAACGAGACCAGGAACAAATTTTGTGAAATTCCATTTGGTAGCAGCTGCGTCTAACACAGAATTTGTATCTATTCCGAGTTTATCGCAGATGATAGCAATTTCGTTTGTCAGCGCGATATTCAGATCGCGTTGTGAGTTTTCTATAACCTTTGCAGCTTCGGCGATTTTAATGGACTGGGCTTTGTAGGTACCCGCATTAATTATTTGTTTGTAGAGACGATCAATCACGTCGCTGATAAAGACTGTAGAACCAGAAGTCACTTTGACTACGTCTGCCAGCCTATGAGCCCTATCACCGGGGTTGATTCTCTCGGGACTATAGCCGCAAAAAAACGTACCGCCCTCTTGTATCAAATTTTGATCAGTAGGCAAATCGTCAGATTCGTAAAGCAGGCCGGACACGCGGTTCAGTATTGGAGCACAAATTTCATCCGTTACACCCGGATAGACCGTAGACTCATAAATAACGATATCGCCATCATTCAAAAAAGTACCGATCAATTCGGTAGCTCTGATTAAAGGATCTAAGTCTGGCTTCTTATGTTCAGTAATTGGAGTGGGTACCGCAACGATGTAACAATTACGATCAGCCAAACAAAACGAATCGCTGGTGAATGTGGCGTTGACACAACCACACAAATCATGTTCGCTAACTTCACCCGTCGAATCGAAGCCATTCTGTAACTCACCAACACGTATCGGGTCCAAATCAAAACCAATCACATCGCGATGATGCCCAAACGCTACAGCCAGCGGCAGACCAACATAACCTAATCCAATAACGGCTACCCTTAATTCAGCGAAGACACTATCAATGTGTTTAATAGTCATAAGTCGCGGCCTTCAAGGAATTACCGGTACCCATTTTCACATTACTTCTCAGACTTACTATAAATTTTCAGAGAGGGGAAATAGCTTTGAGTGCCAGCTAAAAACGCAGCCACTGAAATCCAGAAAAACCGACCCTCTACGAAAGCTGAGAAATGTCCGTTGGCGAACCCATTCGCCGCCGTTCCAAGTAAAACTGCGATCCCTGCCACGTAAAAAATCTGCGTGCTTGGGATTTTAGAAAATAGCCACGAGCTGAAGGCTAAAATAAAAAGAAAAAGTCCCAACAAGCCGTGTTCCGCGGCTATATGCAAATATTGTTGATGAGGATCATCTATCACCTTGCTACGCCAACCAACTTGACCTGCTACCAATGCTTCATAGTCATATTTGTAGCCTCCAGCCCCGGACCCAAGCAAAGGTTTGTTTTCAATTAACTCCAGAGAATTACTCCACATCACAATCCTTATGCCCAAGGAGGTGAGTTGCTCTGACGTGTATGCGGTCTCGATATCTGTGAAAGCTGTATTTATTTCGCGCCTGGTTGTCTCGTTTATGAAAAGTGTTGCTAAAATGATGCATACAGCGCCAAGACCGGCTAGCAGAGAAAGAACTCTCGCCTTAAACTGATTTTTTGCCCAGAAGAAAGCGCTAAATCCTGAGATTACTACCAGAAATAGATAGCCAGACCTCCCAGTTGAAATCAATAAAATATTTGCTATAAATCCTGCTACTAGTAAGACAAATAAACACGTGCTTTTCCAATTAGGATTTTGCAACGCGAGTAACACGCAGAAAAGTGAACATGCTCCGAACAATACGCCCTGCGTTGCATGATTTTCGAGGTAATGCTTGGGGACTCTATAGAGTTCGACAAGATTAAAATACCCCAGCCACGTTGCAACCATGTACATCGAGCATACCGCCACAATTACTACCATGAGCAGGCGCTTATCAGCATCGCGTTCAAATAAACTAAAGCAAATTGGAACCAAAATTAGTTTACGCCAGCTCCAAAATTCACCTAATCTCTCCATAATTGGTGCGTCACTCCAACTCATAGAAAAGGCAATCCAGAGCCAAAATAAAAATACCGCGAATACTCTGACGTCATTGAATGAAGACAATACCTTTTTTCTCAATGAGGGATCATAGAGCGTGATGCAAACCAGTAAAACTTCAAAAAGATTAGTTAAGGCCCAAGCACGCGTCATCGTGACTACGATTCCAAGTACTAAAAGACGAGCCCAAAATTCTGATTTAGGCTCATCGCGAGCGTTAAACGTGCTTAAAAGATTCATAAAAATGTTATTACCAAAAAAATAAAGACATGGTATCTGAAACGACGTATGACGATTAGATCACTAACCTTCGTCTAATCGATATCATCGATCAGTCAAATCCATAGATGCCGTAGATAAGATGTCCTCGAAGTATTTAATAGTAAGTAACAAACCTTCTTCAATTTCAACTCGTGGTCTCCAATCTAAAAACTTTCTAGCTTTCGTGATATCGGGCCTACGTTGCCTCGGATCATCTTGTGGTAATGCAGCCTTTTTGATTAAAGATGAACTACCGGTCAATTCGATCACCAACTCAGCAAGATCGATCATTGTAAGCTCTCTAGGGTTCCCGAGATTTATAGGACCGGTTACTCTCTCATCCGTTCTCATGAAGCTCACAAAACTTTCTATGAGGTCCGTCACGTAACAAAATGAACGTGTTTGGAGTCCAGAACCATACACTGTTATAGGATCGTTACTCAGGGCCTGGACGATAAAATTGCTGATGACTCGTCCGTCATTTGGATGCATATTCGGTCCGTAGGTATTAAAAATGCGAGCGACCTTTATCTCGAGCGAGTGCTGACGATTGTAATCAAAAAATAAAGTTTCAGCGCACCGTTTTCCCTCATCATAACAAGACCTTCGTCCGATTGGATTAACGGAGCCTCTATACTCCTCGGTTTGAGGATTTTCCTCTGGATCACCATAAACTTCAGACGTAGATGCTTGAAAAATTTTTGCACCAGTTCTTTTGGCAAGACCCAGCATGTTGATCGCGCCATGAACACTGGTCTTAGTAGTTTGCACTGGGTCGCTTTGATAATGGATGGGACTCGCCGGACATGCGAGGTTATAAATTTGATCCACCTCGAGATATATTGGAAACGTGACATCATGACGAATAAATTCGAAATTGGGCCTACCTAGGAGAGCGGCGATATTACGTTTGGAGCCTGTATATAGATTATCCAAACAAATTACGTCATGGCCTTGATCGACCAGTCGATTACAAAGATGAGAGCCTAAAAACCCCGCACCACCGGTTACCAAAATCCTTTTTGATTCCATATTCAATACTCGATCCATCACCTTCACCATTTCAAGAATCGGGAAAAAAACCGGGGAATTACCTGGCGTCTTATGCGGTTATATCGATATTTAGCTCGTAAAAAAAAGGGGCTATGCTTCGCCCGACTCGAGTCAAGAGACGTGCCAAACAAGCCCGTTATCGATCCTTGAGTGGCTAAAGCCCTCGACACGCAATATTGTTTCAGTCCCAAATCTTGATCCATTAATTTTAACTGGTGATCTGCTTGTCGATCAACGCAGTTTGTGTCTAACCACCGGGTCCTTAATTCACATCCATGCTTATCCACTAAATATGCTTCAGCGGTCGTGAGCGGCTTCTCAACAAGATACTGTCCATCGGAATCGAAGAACCTAGAATCCAATTTATTATCAGCACCCCCAAGAAAAATTAACCATCCGGGAGAGAGATTTTTGGTCATGCGCAAAATATGATTCAGTTCATCAAAAAATGATTCAAATAGGACCACATCATCTTCGAGTACCAAAGCAATATCATCACTAGTCTTCAGAAATAGTTTTTGCGCGTGCAAATGTTTCAATACGTTAGATGCACTTTTAGGTGCAAGAGAGCCCCCAACCCTGCTCAGATCAGTTTCGTTAAGCTCGTCTGCATCGTACTTCCAGACATACTCAAACAAAAAGCCAAATCGTTCAGCCATTTGTTCGATATGTTTATGTCTTTCAGTAAATGACTTTACAGAGATAACGTAGATTGGGATCATTCAACGGAGGGCCTAGTAAAGAATATCGTTTTAATCACTCATAATACGGCGCAGAAATTAGATGCAAATGATACCCCAAAAGCATTTCAGAAACTAAACCTTATGCACGAGAGAGAGCACGTAGTTATAGCTTATGGGCAAGAGCTAGGGTATCAACACGGAGCAAAATTCCAAATACTATCAGCATGGAAAAGATGGTATTCGCAGCCTGGCATAAGCGTTTGCGTCGTGACCGACAAGCCCAACTTGTTTGAAGGTTATCCTGTCAGAACTATTCAGATAACAGAGCAAAATTGGCGAGACTGGAGCCTTAACGGACTACAACACTTTGGAATCAAGCTAAGAGCCTTCGAACAATCCATGCGTACGACAGACGCGCCAGTCTCGATGCTTCTTGATACCGATACCTATTGGATAGGGAATCCAGAATCGTTGGCCAGAGTTATCCGCGATGGTAGTGCAGTCATGTTTTGTGATGAAGGTACAGTCAGAGGGACGCGGAATGCCAGTATAGATAGGTTCAACGAAGGACTAGCAAACCAATCAGTAGAATGGGGCGAATTGAATTACCAGCTCTCCTCAAAGTCGCGAATGCTTAATTCCTCGATCGTTGGGTTACATAAAAAGAATATTGAGATCCTTGTGGACGCATTTCGACTCTTTAAGGTACTGGAACCCCTTGTAAACGCACACACAGTTGAACAATTTGCTCTGGGTGAAACTCTCAGGGTAAACAAAATCGATGTAAAGTTTGGTTCAGCAAATACTCGAGACTGGTCCAGTATCGGTAGAAAAAATTACGCTACGCCAATTTTGAAGCAATTCTTCGAAAAATACGGTGAAAACGATTTCGAAAAACATCTAGAAAATTTGGCCTCAATAGTCATCAGAAGACCACTCAAAACGTTACTTAAACAGAAACTAGCAAGGTTTCGAGGCTTAAATTGAAGAAAATATCCAAAACCATTTGCGTGCAATCACATCTACTAAATGAATCATTTTAAAGTTTCTCTGCTAATCACGACCTTTAACTGGCCAGAAGCATTGGATCTCGTGTTGCAATCTGTGATCAAACAGACTTATTTACCATCGCAGATCGTCATAGCAGACGATGGTTCCCAAACAGACACTGACTCTGTCGTTTCTCGATATAAAGAGGATCTACCTATCGAAATTACATGGCAACCTGATCGCGACTTTCGAGCAGCCAGAGCTAGAAATCTAGCCCTATTAAGAACAAAACACGATTACGTAATTTTCATTGATGGCGACTGTCTATTGCCTCCAAACTTTGTCCGGAACCATCTGGCGTTAGCCAAGCCTGGAAAAATAGTCTCCGGAAATCGGTCTTTACTCAGCAGGCATGAAAGTAACCTCCTACTTCATAAAGAAAGACGGATAGATACCAACCGCCTGTTTTCTAGTTATAAATTTAGAGCGATGCCGTTTGGACCTCTTAGGGATATGGATCCATTTTCTTGGCAGTCGGTCCGTAGTTGTAACTTCGGAGCGCATACCACTGATATAATAAAAATCGAAGGATTTGACGAAAGTTATATCGGTTGGGGTCGAGAAGATAGTGATTTTGTAGCGCGTATGTTGAAAGCGGGAATAACGGTTAGAAATGGTAGATTCGCGACATGTGTTGCGCACCTGCACCACACGGAACGCTCACGTGATCAGTTTTCTGTAAACGACGACAAGTTCAAACAATTGCTTCACGGCATGACGAACTATCGACCAACGAAAACTGTTTTCAAGGAAAAATGAAAATATCTGGATTTACATTTCTGAGAAACGCAGACATTAATGGGTACCCTTTTATTGAAAGTATCCGCTCGGTGTTACCTCTTGTCGATGAATTCGTCTGCGCCGTGGGACCGAGTATCGATGATACACGGAACAAAATCGAATCCATTGATAACCCTAAAATTAAGATCGTTGACACTGATTGGAACGAGAATATGCGCGACAGGGGATTCGTCTATGGTCAGCAAAAAATGATCGGGCAGTACCAGTGCCAAGGAGATTGGGCGTTTTATCTGGAAGGCGATGAGGTATTACACGAGGCAGATTTAGAAAAAATTAAACTATCTCTGGAGACTTATCTCGACGATCATCGGGTAGAAGCTTTTTACTTCGATTTTCTTCATTTTTATGGCACTCCGTATCAAACTGGTATTGCAGGATATCGTCAGGCACCGCGTATTATTCGAAATTCAATTAGAACAATTGCTCCCGATGGTTTGTTTTGGGTAGTGCTCGACAAGAATAAAAGAGGCCGCTATCCGAGAGCTAGGCATGCTGGCGCTAGTATTTATCACTACGGGCACTGCCGGAATACTAAAAAAATGAGAGAGAAGCTCAGCCAGGTGAGTAAATATTGGGGAGAGCAACAACCAGAGTTTCAAGGATATGGGAACATAGATATTGCCGAGCTACGGGACTTTAAACTGAAACACCCAGCGGTTATGACCAAGTGGATCGAAGAAGAAGCCGAGCATAGGTTTACCCAAGTAAAAAATTACAAACTTAGTTTACGAGATTACCGAAATAGGCTGAGATTCTGGCTAGAACAAAAGCTGGATTTTGAGATCAGTAAAAAACACTTTAGGGCGTTGGATTGAATATTAACCTGCCGCCGATAATACATATTGTGAGACGCTTTGGTTGCGTAGGAGGAATGGAGTCCTACGTATGGAATCTGACCCATGAATTGATTAAACAAGACCTTCAAGTCGAGATAATTTGCGAAGAGACCTTCGGCGAATTTGATTCGAAAATCTTAATCCATAGGGTCGCAAAATCGCATCCGAGGCCTAGATGGAAATCGATGGGACGGTTTAGGCAACTAGTAACGCGGTATGTAAATGATAACTTTCAAAGCCATCGCATTTTAATTCATAGTCATGAACGCTCAAACTGTCACCACGTAACTACTTTCCACGGACCACCAATAATCAATTCCAAAACATTCTTACACAGTCTGCTACTTAGCCGTCGAGTATCGGCTTGGAAACACATGGAAAAGGACGAGCTTCTTTCTGCATCGGCCAAGCAAATACTTGTGGTTTCGACGATCCTAAAGAATCAGTTGTTGGACTTATATCCAGAGTTGGCCGGTAAACAAATAAGCATTGCTCATCCAGGAATTCATACCCGACCAATGGTTGGGATAGAACAAAAGGGCTCCTTTAATATATCTAAAAAGTTCATCTTCGTTGGGAAAGAGTGGAAACGAAAAGGTTTAGACCTAGCAATGAAGATTCTAGAGGGGCTTCCAAAGAAATCGACTCTTGATGTTTTTGGTCCGTCCAAAGACGATCTCCCGCGACGATTTATTAATCACCCATGTATAAACATCATGGGCTGGCGGCAAACGATTCCTTGGGAGAGGTATGAGGTTCTGATCCACCCTGCAAAGAAGGAGCCCTTCGGTATGGTAGTAGCGGAGGCTCGCTCCCAAGGCGTAAAGGTCTTGACATCATCGGAAGTTGGAAGTGTAGATCTTGGATTCAATGACTTGATAGCGATTAAACCGAATGCACCACTACATGATTGGGTGGAGGCACTGGAGGAATTAATCTCAAAGAGCAATAATAGAAAGCCTGAGTGTTTGTGGACATGGTCGGACTTGGCAAGTCTTCATAAGAACGAGTTTTACCCAAAAGTACTCAAGGCTTTAATAAATGACGAGTGATGAAGTTGAAAAAACGAGCTAATAGGAATGTTAAAGCCACATTTCTTTTTCTTTCTTGTATTTGTGCGGCCAGTTCATCAATTGCGATTGATCTTGAGTTGATCTATGCAGAACACGCAAAATATTGCATGACCCAGCTGAATACCGAAAAGCAAAACTTTTTTAAACGGTTATTTAATGAAGAAGTTACAGAAGAGTGCATTCGGGATGCTATCAAAAAAACTAGCAAAGAATTTGATACCACCTTTTTCGAGAATAAAATTTCGGATGAAGAATACAGACGTGCACTAGCTCGCTTTGAGGCGCTTTCAGATGAGAGACTCCTCGGTGGTCTTCAGAAAGAAATAAACAGTTCGATTGAGAGGCACAGTATCATTAGCACCCAAGATAAGCGAAGCGGGGACCGTTTGCCGACCGCACCGGGCTACATATCGATCGGCGCACAAATACCCGAAAAGAATTAATTAAAAAAAACCCCGGCGAGGCCGGGGTTCTGTGCTCAGGCTGTCAAGTTATTAGAACTTGAAACTTGCACCCAGGTATGTGGTCTCTGCAGTTGCAGATTTATCATCGTCTTTCTGCTCAGCGAACAGAGTCACGCCACCACCCAACGAGTAGTGAACGCCGAGCGCGGTGATGTCTGCTGTAGTACCACCGGCTGCTGTTTCTGTTGTGTTGTTCTCAATCGCAAGCGTAATGTCGCCCATTGAGTAAGTCGCGCCCACAGAAGTAGTGTCTGTGTCTACACTTGCGGCGGTTGTGGCTGTGTGCAGCTCGTAACCAGCTGTCAGACCCGCCATTGAAACCGAAATATTCGCGACACGCTCTTCCGCACCACCCTGAGTCTCCTGCTGACCGAAACCGATCGTAGCTGGACCAGCTGCGTACTTGAATGAGACAGCAGTGTGGTTGGTTCCGTCTTGACCACCACCCTCAGTAGCGTCTGTGCCGGCAGAGAAGTAAACGCTCAGGTTCGGAGCGATTGATGGCAACGCCCATAGCAAGGAAGCGTCATCACCACCCACGCCAGTCGTTCCTTCGTATCCCCAGTCGTTAATGTCATCGATCGCGTCGACTGCGCCAGAAACGTCACCGAGTGATAACTTACCAAAGTCACCACCGATAGAGAGACTGGTACCGCCGTCAGCACTACCTGCTTCATCAAGCTTAGTAACAGCGCTAACAGATAGGCCATTAGCAGTTTCCGTCGAAGCTCCAACCGCAATAGTGCCGTCAAGCTCAGCGGTGGTAGTACCGTTGTTGTCCTGATAGTTAAACTCTTGCGAGCCCGACAGTGTAACGTCAGCAGCAAACGCTGGAGCTACAAAGGCAGCCGTAACTGCAGCAGCAATAATTTTTTTCATTTGAGATTCCCTCATTAAACAAAATTTAAAGGTTACTTAAGTATCCTCTTTTTTCCGGGTTACCCCAGAGACAGGCAAGCTAGACCTGCCGAGGCGTGGCATTCTTCCGAATAACCACAGACGCTACATTAACTAAAACGGCGCGATTGAACAACCGATTACCCTCGAATAAGTGACCCATCAAATTTATGAGAAACTAAATTTAATAGTGTACTGAGCGTAGAACATGATTTTTAGTCAGCCACTTTTCGGACATCGGTACTGTAGCAATTTATGGCGGGTCGGCAGACAATGTCCCGAAGAAATAAAAAGACAATTATATCAAATACTTATGAATTTATATTTTGGCGTTTGGTTCTTTTGAGATTATTTTCAGCGAGGTAACTGTTTATTAAAATGACTAATAAATCCCCGAACACTTTCCAGCTTAAACAACAGAGCCAAACACCGAATCACTGTTGCCATTAGACTAATGTCTAATAAAAAATATCGGAACTTTTTTGAAAAAGGGCTTTTTAAGGAAGAAAAACTCAACCAAACCTGCGCCATGCGACCCTAGCAAGATAGGATTCATAAGCAAACACCCTTTATGACGTGACTTGTATCTCTAGCTTAAGGGCGATCATCGATATCATCGTCTTTCTCAGGAATCAGGAGATCCTCCCGCGAAATGTTCATCATGAGAAGAACAATCGTCACCACATAAATCGAGGAATAAGTTCCCACCGCAACGCCGATTGTGAGAGCAAGCGCAAAGTTCTGAATCAGCTCACCGCCTAACACTAGTATCGCGAACAATACCAGCAATGTGGTAGTGGAGGTCGCAAGCGTTCGGCTGAGTGTTTGATTAATCGAATCATTTATCACTTTGAGTGGATCGTTGGTCCGCATGACCCTGAAGTTCTCCCGGATCCGGTCTGATACGACGATCGAATCATTTAGGGAATAACCAATCACGGCCAGCACCGCCGCCAGTACCGTAAGATCAAAATCGAGATCAAAAAGCGCAAATATTCCAAGAACAACGAGCACGTCATGCACCAAAGCCACCACCGCACCGATTGAGAACTTGATTTGAAAACGAAAAGCGACATAAAGCATTACAATGCCGAGAGCTAGGAGAAGACCCAGACCACCCTGTTCTCTGAGCTCCTCTCCAACCACTGAGCCGACAAATTCTGACCGAAGTAATTCTGCCTCGAAGCCTGCTGCTTGGAGGGCTGCAAAGATCTCGTCTCCCGCTCTAGGAGCGTTATCTTGGGCGATACGAATGACCACATCTGTAGGCGCGCCGAACGCCTGTACAACGGCATCCTTGAAACCTGCGTTACCCAGAGTTTCGCGAACGATCTCCAGCACCGGCTCGCTGGCAAACTCAAGCTCGATCAGGGACCCTCCCGTGAAATCAAGTCCAAAACTCAAACCATCAAGTGCTAGTAGTGCGATCGAACAAATTACGGCCACCAAAGACAAGACTAAGGAAACTTGGCGACCCGCCATAAAGTCGATTGAAGGAGTTCCAATTCGCATAGTCACAGGGCCCACTTTGGTAGATGACGAGAACCAAATAGCCCTTCAATCAAGAGGCGTGTGACAAGAGTTGCTGTAAAAAGCGATGTGCAGATACCAATCGCTAGAGTAATCGCAAATCCTTTTACAGGGCCCGAGCCAATACCTGCAAGGATGATCGCTACCAAAAGTGTAGTTATGTTTGAATCTAAGATGGTAACAAAGGCACGCTCAAACCCGACACGGACCGCTTGCGGGTCCGCAAGCCCCCTCGCTCGTTCTTCGCGAATTCTCGAAAAGATGAGAACATTCGCGTCAACCGCCATACCCACTGTTAGAACAATCCCGGCAATACCAGGAAGCGTAAGAACGGCTTGTAGAAGGCTCATGATAGCAACCAATAGAACAACGTTGACAGCCAACGCCACATTGGCAATAACGCCAAAGCCTCTGTAAGTCGCTAACATGAAGCCCATAACGAGCATGAATCCAGTGATCAACGAGTTCATCCCAGACCTGATGTTTTCTGCTCCCAAGCTTGGTCCGATGGTGCGTTCCTCCACAAAATAAATGGGCGCGGCCAAAGCACCAGCGCGCAGTAATAAAGCAAGCTCTGATGCCTCTCGTGCACTGTCGAGGCCCGTGATCCGAAATTGGTTCCCTAATACCGCCTGAATCGTTGCGAGCGAGATGATACCCTGCTCTTTGTATCGTATTTTTTTCCTTTCGCCCGTCAACCGATCTACGTCGTCTCGGGTCCTAGACTCTATAAAAATCACAGCCATACTGCGTCCAACAGACGACTTCGTCACGTCAGCCATCCGGCGCCCCCCGGATGCATCAAGACTAATGTTGACCTGAGGCATGCCGTTCTCATCAAAACTGGAGCGCGCGTCACTGACTGAATTCCCCGTGGTAATGATATCTCGCTCAAGTTGGGCAACTCGCTCATTGGCTCGAAATTCGTACTGCTGTGTCTCACGAACCGGCGAATCTGGCAGAGCCTCGAGCCGAAACTCAAGATTCGCGGTGGCACCAAGAACGCGCTTCGCCGTTGCCGTATCCTGGACTCCAGGAAGCTCTACAACGATACGGCTCCGTCCTTGGCGTTGAACCAACGGTTCAGAGACACCAAGCTCGTTCACACGATTCCTGAGCGTGGTCAGATTTTGACCGACCGCATAATCCTCTATCTTGGTTTGTTCGCCTTCTGCAAGCAACAATCTCGCGGAGGCTGCGCCATCATCGTCAGCCTCACGATAAGCAAATACTCCCTGATATTCAGATCGAATCCGGTCGATACCCTGAGAACGTACCTCTGGGTTCAAAAACCGAATCTCAAGTTCACCATCTGCCCCAACATCAACAGAACGGAAGCGAATACGTTCTTTCCTCAACATCTGTTTAATTTCGGACGCGTAAGATTCCAAGCGCTGCGAAACCGCTGCCTTGAGATCCACTTCCATCAAAAAATGAACTCCTCCCCGAAGGTCGAGGCCTAATTTCATCGGATTAGCGCCAATCGATTGAAGCCAATCCGGTGTAGTAGGAGCAAGGTTTAGTGCAGTGATGAAATCAGAACCCAGCGTCGACTGGATCAGGCTTTTCGCCTTAATCTGTGTTTCCACCGAGTCAAAACGAAAGAGGGCCTGAGAGTTCCCAAAATCGTGGGCTACTGGTTCTATTCCGGCTTCTCTTAACACATCTACAGCACGCGACACATCAAACTCGCCTAAAGCTACTGTCGAACGACTTGATGTGACCTGTACCGCGGGGTCGTCCGGAAAACCATTCGGAAGCCCATACAGAATGCCGAGAGAGAGGGAGACGATCACGAAGACCGTCTTCCAGAGGGGGAGGCGATGAATCACAGAGTTTCCAACTACGCCTTCAAGTCTTTCAAAGTTCCCTTAGGGAGCAACACGGCTACCGCCGGTTTTTGCACCAGCACTTCAGTCCCGTTTGCTATTTCAAGAGTGATTACTTCCTCAGAAACCTTAGTAATTCGACCCATGAGACCACCGCCCGTGGCTATTTCATCGCCCTTCGCTAAGTTTTCGACAAGGTTCCTGTGCTCCTTTGCACGCTTTTGCTGTGGCCGCCACAACAGGAAATAAAAAATGGCAATAAAGCCGACCAGCATCAGAATTTGAAACATTGGATCCGGTCCAGCTGGCGCCGCATTAGCGTATGCATTCGAAATCATATCAACATCATCCAGTGAAGTTTAAAAGTCGCGTAAAATTACAGGTTGGCGGGGATTTGAGCAACCGTGATTCGTCTAAGATCTCAATTCTGACGGTTCCATTCCACGTTTTGAATAAAAATCAGCGACAAACACGTCAAGTTTTCCATTCTCTATTGCCGCCCTCAGGCCCTCCATCAACTGCTGGTAATGGCGAAGGTTATGGATGGTATTGAGCGTGGCGCCGAGGATTTCCCCACACTTATCTAGATGATGAAGGTAAGCACGGCTGTAGTTCTCGCAGGTGTAACAGTCACAATGCTTATCAATCGGTCCTTCATCAGTTCGATTGGCAGCATTTCGCAACTTTAATATACCGGTATCTATGAACAGATGACTATTTCGTGCGTTACGGGTCGGCATCACACAATCGAACATATCAATACCTCGACGAACGCCCTCAACCAAATCTTCGGGCTTACCAACACCCATTACATATCGAGGCTGGTCGTCTGGTAATTTTGGCGCGATATGGCGCATCACCTTAAACATTTCGTTTTTAGGCTCCCCAACAGACAAACCACCAACCGCATAGCCATCGAAACCCATTTCGATCAGAGCACTCAAGCTGTGGTCTCTCTGATCCAAAAACATCGAGCCCTGTACAATACCGAAAAGTGCTGATGGTGAATCTCCGTGAGCGATTAGTGACCGCTTGGCCCAGCGCAGACCCAGCTCCATCGATATCCTAGATTCCTCATATGAAATCGGATAAGGGGTGCATTCGTCGAATATCATCACGACGTCGGAGCCAAGTTGGCTCTGAACGGACATAGAGTGCTCAGGATCGAGCCAAACCTTAGAACCATCTACGGGGCTTCGGAAGCTCACGCCTTCCTCAGTAATGCGCCTCATCTTACCGAGACTAAACACTTGAAAACCACCAGAATCGGTCAAAATTGGCTTATCCCAATGAATCATCTGATGCAGACCGCCTAGCGAGGCTACCTGCTCAGCGCCTGGACGTAACATCAAATGGAAAGTGTTTCCTAATAAGATCTCAGCGCCACTATCAGAGACTTGATCAGTGGTCACTGCTTTCACTGTACCGTAGGTGCCAACAGGCATGAATGCCGGTGTCTGAATAGTCCCTCGTGGGAAGGTAATTTGACCCCGACGAGCCAGACCGTCGGTGGCTTTAATATCGAAGGTCATATGACATTCAGGACGCACGGGAAGCCTCTGGATCTCTGCAAATCAAACACGCATCACCATAACTGAAAAATCGGTATTGCTCACGCACGGCTTCTTGGTAAGCAGCTAGCATTCTTTCAAAGCCCCCGAATGCTGCGACAAGCATTAAGAGTGTAGATTCCGGTAAATGAAAGTTAGTCAATAGAACATCTACTACATTGAATTGATAACCTGGAGTAATGAAAATTGACGTCTCATCAGATCCCGCCCGAATTTGACCACCATTGGCGGCGGCTGAACCCTCAAGACATCGCATTGTCGTGGTGCCGATAGCTATTATGCGTCTACCCTCTGCTTTAGCGGTCTCAATAGTGTCGCTCACATCATCCGGAATGTTGTACCACTCACCATGCATTTGGTGCTCATTAAGATCATCAACCCTTACCGGGTTAAAGGTCCCCGCACCCACATGCAGAGTAACCTCACACCAAAAAGCACCCCGGCATTTAACTGAAGAAATCAAAGACTCATCCAGATGAAAACCTGCGGTAGGGGCGGCAACTGCACCTGAATTTTTAGCAAATACCGTTTGATACCGTTCTCTGTCTTGAGCTGTATCGTCCCGCTGAATGTAGGGCGGCAAGGGAATATGACCATGCGCCTCCGCCATATCCAAGATACACGTGGCAGGATCCGATTCCACTATAAAAAGGTCAGCATCTCTACCCTTTACAATGAGTTCGAAACCACCATCCATCAGCAATTTTGTGCCTTCTTTTGGCGCTTTAGATGCTTTTACGAAGGCTCGAACGGCGTGATCTGACAATAGTCGTTCAATCATCACCTCG
>PAWX01000028.1 GCA_002714245.1 Gammaproteobacteria bacterium
GCCATCGCCATATCACGGGCGTCAGGTACCACTGCATAGAGCTCAATCTTAAAGCCGGCCGGCATCTTGACGTTCTTCAGAACCTCACGGATGTTATCCGCCTTGGCACCGTTTTGATCAATGAAGGTGTGGTCGCCCATCCCTTTACCGGACGTGCCGAAAATGCCCACGTCGTTCTCTTTTGCCACGACTCCTGCAGCGAATGCCATTGCTGCAATCGAAGCCGCAATTTTTTTGAGTTTCATTAAGAAAATCTCCTTTTTTTATTTTAATAAAATTCACGCTGGTCCACTGAGGGCTACCAAACGCGTAACTGCGCAATCTGCGCGCAGACTTTTGATTGACAAAGCTCGACAATGTCATCCAACGTACGTGTTATCGTAAATGTAGCGGGATTGTCAAGACCATAATTTATCTCACCACGAAACATGATAAGCACTAGGTGTTGTATATCAGGGTTTCTGGCTGACAAAACACTCAACTGATTCTGAATCCTATAACAGGGACGTGTAGTAACTTAACAATACTGACCAGAAATTTATTCAGATCATCGCTAATTCAGTTAGGCTCAGGGTGAGCGCAGTTAGGCTCAGGGTGAGCGTCTTGTTGAATAAAGCGAAAAAGGAAAAAACTTGAACACCAACCATCATCTTTTGAATTTTAAGAGACAACTCATTGCTGCTTTGGCAGCGATATTTTTTTCGGCTGTACCTGTAACAAGCGTGTCTGCGTTCGAGGCAGTTCTGACAAACGAAAGGTCAGGAAATGTCATACATGTCGACCAAAATGGCTCGACCACTCAAGTTATTCCTATTTGTAAGCGTCCTCGCGGCATGGTCCGCGGTCCTGCAGAGACACAAGTAACAATCGCCTGCTCTGACGACCACAAACTGGTCATTTACAACCGAACTACGCGAACCATCGATTCTGAGATTTTAGCTGTACCAGGAGCCATGAATGTTGCACTCCATGTCGCATCTAAACGACTGTTCGTCACAAACGAAGGGAACGCACGCGCTTCAGTATTCGATCTACCATCCGGCCAATTGATCGCGGAATTGCCGACAGGACTAGAGCCCGACGGTATCGTGATCACTGATGATGGCAAAAATATTTTTGTTGCTTCGGAAAACGCAGGTCTAGTGCACGTGTTCGACGGGGCAACCTATGAACCAAAAGAGGTGATTCGCACAAACCTCCGCCCGCGTCGGATTGCTCTCTTTAAAGATGAGCTGTGGGTGTCATCAGAAATGGGTAGTCGGGTCGAAATCTTTGACATCCAGACTCGCAAAAAACGAGCTGAGGTAATATTTGCACCAAAAGGCTTCCGCCCCGAGCAAATGACACCGGTCGATATTCTGTTCAACGAATCAAAGAACGAGGCCTACATCGCGCTAGGCAGTGCTAATCACGTGGCAATCATCGATATAACGACGCGAGAAATCATCAAGTATATTCTCGTAGGCAAACGTGCGTGGGGCCTTGGGCTGTCACCAGATAAACAGACCCTTATCGTGCTCAACGGACTCTCCGATGACTTCACCTTTATCGATCTTCAAACTAAGCGACCAAAACTGACTAAACGCGCCGGATTGATACCGCACTCCGTCGAGGTATTCAAATGAGACTATGGATCATCATCCTCCTTGTCGTGACCTCATCGACGAACCTTGCAATGGCAGCCAGTCTTCACCTTGTAATCGTAACCGCGTCAAATGCAGAAGTAACTAATCGTGGAAAGAGCTTCGCTGGTATCCAGACGAAGATCGAGCGTCCTGTGAAACGGGCGGTGGATCTTGCGTTATTTGAGTCAGAAACTAGCTTCAAAGCATTCGGTATTACCCCGGAGTTGCAAGTGATTGATGTCGATGAAAAACGGCCGCTCAATGATCAACTGAACGAAATTCATAGCGACGCGTTAGTCATACTAGATCTCCCGAAATCGGTATTTATTGAAGCTGCAACATTTCTCGATAAAAGCGGACATACCACGGTCAACGTAAGGCATCGGGATATTGATCTCCGCGATTCACTCTGCCTCCCATCGCTCTTTCATATGATCCCATCAGAGCGCATGTACTTCGACGCTCTCGGTCAATTTCTTATCTATCGCGGCTGGAGGAAAGTACTTGTCGTGCACGGACCAACCGACGAAGATAAGTCACGAACTAAGATTCTCGAGCGAAGTCTGAAAAAGTTTGGGGCCGATATTTCCGATCTCCGCGAGTTTACTCTGTCACATCACCCTGATGATCGCGACAAAAATAAACCTGAGTTTCTGACAGGGGGCGCCTCTTACGATGTGGTCGCAGTCATTGACAGCTCCAGAGATTTTGGCCGCTACATTCAATACAGTACGAGACGAGCGAGGCCCGTGGTCGGAGATGTCGGGCTCACTCCAGTCGGGTGGCACAGGACACTCGAGCGATATGGCGCACCTCAGCTGAACGAGCGATACCAATTGTTTGACAAAGAAAACCCGTTACCTGCTACCGATGCAATGAGTGACGAGGAATTTGCCGCGTGGAGCGCTATCAAACTGATCACAAACAGCCTTGCAGTTGTCGATTCGATTTCACAAAATCTTGATCCACAAGAAATTCTGGCGCATCCGGATACCCAAGTCGATTTGTACAAGGGAACGCGAGGTTCTATCAGGCCTTGGAATAACCAACTTCGACAACCAATTTTGCTCGCGACTGGTGACGCTGTAGTTGCCGTGGCCCCAATGCCCAAGTTTCTACACCCCAAGCATTACGTGGATACGCTCGGGTTGGACGAGCCCGAATCGCGGTGCAAACTCAAATAGTGATTTTAGCAGAAGGAAAGTATCAATGATCTTTCGCACTAGTGAACTGATCATTGCCCGGCCAACGAACTAAGACTAAGTTCACCTTAGAGGCAATCACGTTTGTTACGTGTTAACACTTGACATAACGTCTTTTGTTTTGCAGGGTATAAGTACTGACAATGCCAAGCAATGTCAGTCCTAGGAAATAAAAACCACCGGAGGCGGTAATTATGTGGCAAAAACCAACAGCAATCGAAATGTCATGCGGTTGCGAAATTAATATGTATGCTCCAGCAGAAGGCGATCGTCCTCTGTTCTGAGTATTCTTCTGGGGGGTCTTTGCCCCCCTGAATCTCTTCTGAAAAAATAGAAAAAGGTGTCTTTTGGAATTAATCGTTCTCGGCTCTGCCGCAGGCGGTGGCCTTCCTCAGTGGAACTGTGCCGGCGGACAAAGCGCGCAGGTGTGGAGCCATTCTCGTCCTGCACAGACGCAGGCAAGTGTCGCGGTTGGTAATCGAGACTCTGGATATATTGTCATTAACGCCTCCCCTGATTTACGACAACAGATATTACAGACCCCGCAGTTACAGCCCTCTCGCGACCATCCTGACGGTGTCCGCAATTCCCCAATCAAAGGGGTAATTGTTACCAACGCAGATGTCGATAACGTAGCCGGGCTCCTTAACCTCCGAGAGAAACAAAAATTCGATATTTATGGGCCCACGAAAGTTCTGGAAATTTTAGCTGATAACACCATCTTCTCAGTACTTGACCCAGACTACGTAACGCAGCGTTCGCTGGAAACAGGCGAAGCTATCCAGCCTATCCCCGGGCTCGAAATCGAACTTTTCACGGTCGCCGGTAAGGCCCCACTTTACTTAGAGGACTCCCTCGGTATTGAATCTGGTGACCTCGGTTTTACAAGTGGCGTCGAGGTTCGTACCGAGCGAAGTAAGACACTTGTTATCTCAAGCTGTGCAGCGATTGACCAGAAACTGCTCGAGCGGATTGAGACGGTAGAGCATCTGTTGTTTGATGGGACAGTGTTTGAGGATGATGAGATGCAGCTTCTTGGCCTAGGGAATAAGACTGGCCAACGGATGGGCCATCTACCAATCACAGGCTCCGACGGGCCGATGGTCAGGCTNGCCGATTGTGCTCTCAAAACTAANCGNTTCTTCCATATCAATAACTCNAACCCGATCTGGGACANCCAATCAGAGGCGTATCAAACAATACNAACNGCTGGCTGGGATATCTGTCACGACGGNNTGGTTCTNACNATATGACTACCAAACTTNCACGAGATGAATTTGAGGNAAAGCTNCGTGAAATTGGNGAGNCCCAGTATCACAANAACCATCCCTATCATCACAGGATGTATCAGGGTCAATGCTCGATCGACGAGATCCGAGCGTGGGCANTNAACCGGTTTTGCTACCAGAGAATCATTCCCGTNAAAGANGCGTTGATTATGGCTCGCCTNGANGGTNTCGAGGANCGGCGTGAGTGGCGGCAACGGGTCGTTGACCATGACGGCGAAATCGANGACCACCCCGAGGGCGGCNTGCGTCGNTGGCTCGCTTTAACGAGCCAGCTCGGNTTCAGTAAAGACTATGTGATGTCGATGCAGGGTGCCNTGCCGGCGACTCANTTCGCGTCGAATGCNTACCTTACCTTCGTTCAGGAGAANACCACCCTTGAGGCTGTCGCATCGTCACTGACCGAGTTATTTTCTCCCAACATCATTGTCGAACGCGTGCAGGGTATGCTNAAAAACTACGACTTTATCACTGAAGACAGTCTTACCTACTTCTCGTACCGGAAAGCGCAGGCNAATAGAGATTCCAANTGGGCTCTTGACTATATCGATCAACATGCCGAAACCCTGGAGCAACAAGAGCTCTGCATCGACGCGTTAAANTTCAAATGNAGCATGCTGTGGGCGATGCTAGACGCGCTAGCATCGGCATATTATCTTGGTGGNACGATCCCACCAGGCGCTTGGGACCCTCAAGACCTGACNGGGNTGATGGATAAGAGCCAATGAATGTCGAGTTAATTTCATCATCAGCAGTACCAAAATTTGAACGCGGCGTCCGTTTAAAACACGACAGGGTGCGCGAACGGCATGTCGTANTAGGGCCCGAAATGTTGATCGAGCTCAATCAAACCGGCACCGCAATCATGAGTGAAATCGATGGTCAATCGAACCTCTCTGAAATTGTCCACCGGCTTGCTGAGCGGTTCGAGGTGAANCCCCAAGACATTAACCAAGATGTCAGTGAATTCTGTACAACGATGGTCATGAGACGGGTACTTCACACATGAACCAAGTNACCACACCAGCACCACAAGTCCTTNTAGCGGAAGTAACNCACCGGTGTCCGCTGCAATGTCCATACTGCTCTAACCCAACAGANCTGATCAAAAAAGATGTTGAACTCTCAACCGCTGACTGGGCNAGGGTNTTNGAGGAGTCGGCCGAACTGGGTGTCCTACAGGTGAGCATTTCCGGNGGAGAGCCCGCGGCTCGTCGCGACCTAACCGAACTGATCAGCGCCGCCCNCGANGCCGATCTTTACGTCAACCTAATCACCTCAGGCATCGGGATCACTAAAGATCGACTGAATGATTTAGTCGGCGCCGGCTGCGATCATATCCAATTATCANTGCAGGACGTGGACCCCGATGGCGCAAAATTGATCAGTAATTTAAACAAAAGCCTCGAACGGAANCTCGAGTTTGCTANGTGGGTAACNGATATTTCCGTGCCNTTGACNGTGAACGCGGTGATGCATCGATTNAACCTCGACCGNTTGCCTGAGACCATCAANCTGGCGCAGGAGTTGGGNGCAAGGAGACTGGAAATTGCCAATGTCCAATATCACGGTTGGGCCGCACTGAATAAGAATTTACTGATGCCAACGCAAGAACAATCTGACCGCACNAATCAGATCGTGAAAGAGGCCCGCGAATCTTTNGAGGGCCAGTTACTCATCGATTATGTGCCTGTAGATCACTACGCCGAATATCCCAAGCCTTGCATGAATGGTTGGGGTCGCGTCGCTTTAATTGTGGCACCAGATGGCTCAGTCCTTCCCTGCCACAACGCAACCACCTTGACGCATCTCGCGTTTCCGAGCGTGATTAATCATTCACTGGAGAATGTGTGGTACGAGTCGGATGCCTTCAACGCATACCGAGGTGATACCTGGATGCACGACATCTGCCGAACATGTGATCGTAAAGAGATCGATTTTGGTGGATGCCGCTGTCAGGCCCTTTCTATTCTTGGTGACGCGTCTGCAGCCGATCCTGTCTGCTCGAGAGCACACCCCCACGCGTTGGTCATTCATGACGATACACAGGTCCTTGAAGTGGTCGAACCCGATCTGATCACATACCGTCCCAACGCATAAAAATGCTGTGACATCGCCACCAAAAAGCTATAGCAAGTGAATTGAACGTTCTCTGATATGGTCGAGATAAATGAGGCGCCACGAAANCACTGCCCTGAAGACATCGAATGGAACAGGTAATTAACAATAGACATCTGACAGAGTCAGCCCTAAAACAAATCATCAGACGATTCAATTTCTTGGTATTCTTACTCCTAACTTGATTCCAACCCACTAGGACCAGCAAGCTTCCATGGCACAGTTCGTTTACACCATGAATCGGGTGAGCAAAGTCGTTCCCCCAAAACGTGAAATATTGAAAGACATTTCCCTCTCGTTTTTCCCTGGCGCAAAAATTGGTGTCCTTGGCCTAAATGGTTCTGGTAAATCTACGCTTCTCAAAATCATGGCCGGGGTGGACACTGAAATTGATGGTGAGGCACGACCACAACCCGGCATAAACGTGGGATACCTTCCGCAGGAGCCGCAACTTGATCCGAATCAGTCCGTGCGGGACGTGGTGGAGGAAGGCGTTGGAGCCATCAAGCAACTCCTTGGCCGCTTTGACGAAATTTCCGCGGCTTTCGCAGAACCGATGTCCGATGACGAGATGAATGAGCTTCTGATGGAGCAAGGTGACTTGCAGAATCAGATCGATGCTGTCAACGGATGGGAGTTGGATCGGGTCCTCGAGCAGGCAGCCGACGCACTCCGTCTGCCCCCCTGGGACTCCAAAATCGAGCACCTCTCGGGGGGTGAAAGACGCCGTGTCGCGCTCTGTCGGCTGCTTCTACAAAAGCCGGACATGTTGCTGCTTGACGAGCCGACCAACCACNTGGACGCAGAATCTGTGGCATGGCTTGAACACTTNTTGGTCGACTTTGACGGGACCGTGGTCGCCATTACNCACGANCGCTATTTCTTGGACAACGCCGCCGGTTGGATTCTAGAACTCGACCGGGGCCGCGGTATTCCATTTGAGGGTAACTATTCGACATGGCTTGANGCCAAAGAGAAACGNTTAGAGCAGGAGCAGAAGTCTGAGGAGGNCCGCCAGAAGACAATAAAGAGNGAGCTNGAGTGGGTTCGTCAAAATGCAAAAGGCCGACAGGTAAAGTCGAANGCACGTCTNAAAGCNTTTGAAGAGTTACAGAGCCAGGACACNCAAAAACGTAACGAGACGCAAGAGATCTACATACCACCTGGGCCCCGTCTTGGCGACAAGGTGNTCGAATTTAGCCANGTCAGTAAGGCATTTGACGACAANATGCTGATCGATGACCTGAGCTTTGCNGTGCCCGCGGGCGCGATCGTTGGNGTGATCGGTGGTAACGGTGCCGGTAAGTCAACACTTTTNAAGATTATCACGGGCCANGAGTCTCCAGATTCTGGAACCNTTGAGGTCGGTGANACGGTGCAATTGGCCTACGTGGACCAGTCCCGCGACACTCTGGATGGTTCAAAAACTGTGTGGGCCGAAGTATCTGATGAGCAAGATATTATCAACGTAGGTAACTACTCAATCCCAAGTCGCGCCTATCTGGGCCGTTTCAACTTCAAAGGCGGTGACCAGCAGAAGTTCGTTAAGGATCTGTCAGGTGGCGAAAGAAATCGTTTACACCTGTCCAAAACACTGAAACAAGGTGGTAACGTTCTGCTACTTGACGAACCGACCAACGACCTCGACGTTGAGACATTACGGGCGCTAGAAGAGGCACTACTCGTGTTTCCTGGGACCGTCCTCGTGATCTCACACGACCGCTGGTTCCTAGACCGAATCGCTACGCATATTTTGGCCTACGAGGGTGATTCACAGGCAACCTTCTTCGAAGGTAATTACTCTGAGTATGAAGAGGATCGAAAGAAACGATTGGGAGGAGAAATCATTCCCACCCGTGTGAAATATCGTCGTATGGCTGATTAATGGCGCGCTCTTGGCCGTACATTGTGTTGTTACTACCACCGTTGTTCTGGGCCGGTAATTTCATCGTTGGCCGAGCATTTTCGTCCGATCTCGGCGCCATAACCATGTCCTTTTACAGATGGCTACTGGCGNTTGTTTTGCTNNTCCCGGTTACGTTCCAGACTGTACGTNTCGANTTACCAATTATCCTAANAAATCTGCCGATACTAAGCCTATTGGCACTGCTNTCAGTGGCAAGNTTCAATGTTNTATTGTACCTCGGTCTNAGGNACACNGAGGCCACCAACGCGCTATTAATCAACTCTTCCATTCCCGTCTGGATTGTTCTCTTTGGCGTCATTTTTTATGGCGATTCGCTCACAACACGACGTGGTCTTGGTATCACTATCTCACTCGCTGGGGTGAGTTTTTTGATTTTAAGTGATTTAAACGATNATCTTCAGATTAATTCGGGGGACCTGTGGGTAATCTCCTCATCGATCGGTTGGGCACTGTACTCCCTAACATTGAGAAAAAAACCAAGTGAGCTTTCGGGACTTGGCTTTCTAACCTACATCGTCTTCTTTGGAGTCTGCTTCAATGGCCTCCTACTGTGCATCAACCCTCTCAATGAACCGCCGCTGCCCATGAACTTGGATACACTCTTCGTTATAGGCTACGTGGCTGTATTCGCATCACTCGGTGCGTATATCTGTTGGAACTATGGAGTCGCTCAACTCGGTGCACAGGTGGCGGGACAATACATTCACTTGATGCCTCTTTATGGCGTGGTCCTAGCGTTTTTATTTTTGAATGAATCACTTACCTCCAACCACTGGATCGCCGGTTTATTGATTGCAACCGGTCTAATACTCGCGCTTAGGCAACCGAAGCATGATTTGGCACCCAACCCCAACTGAGCGGACCGCTCATGCGAGCCTGAAGTGGTCGACTTCTCCAGAAAACGTTTTGCCGCTTTGGGTTGCCGATATGGATTGCGCTCCACCGGACTGCGTCACACAGACCATCAATCATGCGCTAGCTCATGGAATTTTTGGTTATGGAGAGGAACCTAAAAGCTTTCGCACCACNTGGGTTCAGCATCTAAAAACTCGCCACAGATGGATAATTGATCCAGATTGGATTGTGCCAATTCCGGGTGTGGTGCCAGGNATGCGCTTTTCATTGATGGCGAGTCCCCAAGTCCGCCATGTGCTGACACCAACGCCTGCTTATCCATACTTCAAGACAGTACCCTCAATTGAAAATCGGGTGGAGCACCCAATCCAATTGGACCTAACGGGTGAAACCATCGAGACCTCTATAGGGGTTATTGAGGAGAGACTTAGAACGATCAAAGAACCGTCAGCAATTCTCTGGTGTAATCCGCACAACCCTGGTGGTACGGTCTACTCCAAGGATTTTATCCAAGGCCTAGTTGAACTGGCCGCCAACTACGACGCCCTGCTCGTTAGTGATGAGATCTGGGCTGACTTAATTTTGGATGACAGACGACACATCCCTTGCGGCCTCACGGCCCCTAATGATCAACCCACGATCACACTGATGGCTGCAACCAAAACATTCAACATCGCAGGATTTGCGTGCGCTATCGCGATCATTCCAGATCCCGACACTAGGCAGCGATTCCTGGCTACGCAGACTGCCATGCCACANGTCACGCCGCTTGCGTATGCTGTGACAGCGTCATGCCTGACAGACGGATGGTCTTGGCACGATGCNCTGCTNAAAGCTCTAAAAAACAACCGACAACTGGTTACGGACTGGTCTNTTNGTNATCCAGAGATGACAGTAATAACNGGGCATTCNACATTTCTAGCTTGGATCGAATCGTATCACTACACCGACCTGTTCGAACGGTTCCTGGATCACGGCGTCCGGCTTTCGCCGGGAGCNNCCTTCGGNTCAGATACCGCTGTCCGCTTAAATTTTGGTTGCAGTCCCGCGACCCTGACCGAGGCATTNAACCGCTTGGATAGCGCGTTATNAACTACCAAGATACACGAGGAANGTGGCGATATGATTGAGAAGCGTAATTTAGGTAAAACAGGTATCGAGGTTACNTCTATTTGTCTCGGCACCATGACCTGGGGCGAACAAAATACAGAATCNGACGCTCATCAACANTTGACTTATGCCTGCGANGAGAGGGGTGTTAACTTTGTCGATGCGGCAGAGCTCTACCCCATACCCCCTAAAGCNGAGACGCAGGGACGTACTGAGCAGTACATTGGTTCCTGGCTTAANAAACGNGGCCAGCGCCATGATTTGGTTATCGCTACAAAGGCCTGTGGNCCNGGTGNATGGGTNAATTATTTNCGGGGTGGNCCTAGGCATAACAAACNNCATCTGNTGGANGCGGTTGNNGCCTCACTNANGAGGCTTCAAACCGAGTACATCGATCTCTATCAATTGCATTGGCCCGATCGTCAGACCAACTTCTTTGGGCGTCTGGGTTACCGTCATGAAGATGACGCCGACGAGACCCCGATCGACGAAACCTTGGCCGCTCTTGAGTGCTTGGCCGAGAGTGGTAAAATTCGAGCAATCGGTCTGTCCAACGAGACTCCGTGGGGGGTCATGACTTTCCTAGAGATTGCTCGTCGCGAGGGACTACCTGTGGTCGCCTCGGTTCAAAATCCATACTCGCTGTTGAACCGGACATTTGAGATAGGCCTGTCTGAGATTGCGCATCGAGAGTCTGTTGGCCTGTTAGCTTACTCACCGCTCGCGTTTGGTGTCCTTTCTGGCAAGTACCTGGGTGGACAGCGTCCGGAGGGAGCCAGGTTAACATTATTTAATAGGTTTTCTCGTTATTCGAATCCGGAGGCAACGCGAGCTACTGAAGCATATGCCGCGCTTGCAAAACGGCACGGCTTAACGCTAACTGAAATGGCACTCGCGTTTGTCACCTCGAGACCATTTCTGACCTCTAATATTATTGGGGCGACCACGATGGATCAGTTAAAAGAAGATATCGACACACACGGTTTAATACTTCCCCAAGAAGTATTGGACGGTATCGAGGCAATTCACGTCGCCCAACCGAATCCGTCGCCTTGAGAACTCGCTTTGACATCATTTCATGCTCTTTCTTGCTCTATGCCGGATCCCAGATACCTTGGATACCAGAGATCTAATCCTCATCGGCAACAACGGATTTTAGCTTCTGTGTTTTAAAGTTGGCCCAGGTCAAGATTCCATAGGCAATCGCCAAAAGAAAAATGGCTCCAGCCTCATACAGTAAAATAGAAGGTTCAAAATCTTTACCCTGTAAAATAATCAATCGGGTAATACCTGTGATAGCGATCAAAACTGGCAATGTGACAGGAAGTGTCTGAGCTCGGTAATAAACCACCGCCATCCCAAAAACTTCCAGGTAGATAAACAGTAAAAGTAAGTCAGCCAATTCGAGTCTGAGTTCCGATCCAAGGGTTATTAATTCAAGTGCAACTGCGATGCACGTTAAACCTGCGATAATTATCAGGAGGAGTTTCTCACCTGCTTCGAATAACTTATCTACCCATCGTTCCATCTGATTTTGTCTCTCACTTTTATATCGAAGGGCCTACGGATCCAATCGCGACCCTATAGGTAAGAGCCTACCCCGATTCTTTCCTTTGATCACTCTTTTGCAAACCTAGGCAAGCACTTACACATTTAAAGACTGATCAGCCCCTCTTCGTTGTGTTGTGTTGCGCTACCTATTCATGATGCCGTTACAGTTAAACTAGATCCCATGAGTTGGGCTCGTGATGCGATGAAATTGACTTGGAAAGCAGGAGATTGAGGGGATTCATAAGAGTCCTAACGCGGTCATTAGCGCCGAGGTCCCTAACTAAACCTTCTCGTAATTTGCGCTAGTTCAGGAAGGTCCCTATCAGATTAACCCTCACTTTCTAAATTCCATTTCACTTTATTCGGTGGTGATGGTGGACTATGAACCCGTATCTTTCTCAAAAGCATATACGTGCCAATAATTACTACAATCAGTGATGTAAAGAATATTTCGATCGGTGTCATCAGACGATAATACCTCCAATTCCGTCTCTCTGATACATGTAGTACCCACCACTGAATAAGCTAGGAACATCTTTGAAGCTCGTGTAATAGAGACCCTAGCCCTTCGTCGAGTCGTAGATTGATTCAGCAAAAGGTGTTCGGAGCGATAAAGGTAAAATGAACAGGAATGGGAATCTGAGTCGCGTCGGCACAGTCCAATTACCTGAA
>PAWX01000029.1 GCA_002714245.1 Gammaproteobacteria bacterium
TCCTGAATTTTGTACCGATAACGGAGCGATGATTGCCTTTGCTGGATTGACGCGACTGAGTCATGGACAAAAAGATAGGTCGCTTGCAATCACGATCCGCCCACGTTGGCCATTGAGTGAGTTACCGAGGGTGTCGTAATGGATTCGATTTATGTTTCGAGACTTCCAATGCTCTCATTGGTGGGGGTGTATTTAACCGAAAAAGAAAATCCTCAGCCGTTGTATTTGGATTTAGAGATCAAGATCTCGCTCAACCAAGCTGCCGAGTCAGATGATCTTGGCGATACGCTTGACTACTCCACTTTGTGTCACAATCTTCAGGCCGCTGCCGCGGAGGATCATTGTAATTTAATTGAAAGACGATTAAGCGATCTGCTGGAGATTGTGTTTTGGGACTCTCGAGTACATGAAGTCACAGGTCGTCTCTATAAGCCAGGGGCTGTGCCGGGAGCGGAAATTTCTGTTGAGAGAACTTTGAGGCGCTCGGCATGAATAGCCTCTCCGAGTGCTTTTCCGGAGATACCTTTTTCGGTGAATTGGGCCGCGGTGATCTCACGAACCTTATTGCGCATTTCGAATAGACGGGTGATGGGTAACTCTATGAATTGGGTTTGGTCGAATTCGATGAGTAATTCATCAAGTTTTGGGTCAGGGGCATTTCCTCTCAACCAACCCAGTTGATTCATGAGTTCTAAACACGATGCTACATCGTTGATATTTGTGTTCTTTAGTTTGATCAACGCGGTTAGAAATTCCACGCGCTTGTTCGTCAACCGGAACTGCCTACCATAGTGTTCGATGCAGTCGAGTGTCGGCTTATTCCGAAGGATCCATTCTCCAAGACGTGCATCAACCGATTGACACGTAAATCGATCAGGCACAACCTCCAGAGCTGGAATCAAGGTCTCTGTAATTTTAAGAAAAGGAAGCTTTGCTAACCCAGCGGCTGGATTAGCAAAGCTAAGTGTTTTGTCGAGTTCGACAATGATCCGTTCGACTGAAAGTTCACGCAGTGAGGGCGACATCGACGTTATGAGATTAACGGTCTCTGCTGAGATTTTGAATCTGTAGGCGCTCAGCTGTGCCAGAAAACGAACACAGCGTAGAATACGGAGGGGATCTTCCGAAAATGCTGGGGAGACGTGGCGAAGCACCCTATCATTGAGATCATCTAGCCCCCCGTAAGGGTCAATTAGAAGACCATCACGCGACAGTGCCATCGCATTGATAGTGAAATCTCTTCGTCGAAGATCAATCTCGAGAGTAACTGAGGGATCGGCGTGCACAATGAACCCGGTATGTCCTTTTTTGATTTTTCGCTCCGTACGTGCGAGTGCCACCTCGGCGTGACTGTTGGGGTGCAAAAATACAGGGAAATCTTTACCAACTTGACGAAAACCTAAGTTCAAAAGTATTTCCGGAGTTGTTCCAACTGCTACAAAATCAACATCTTTTGGTGAGAGCCCGAGCAATGTATCGCGGACCGCGCCACCGACCGCGTAGATATGAAGATTCGCGAGATCGACGCCCTCTAACGGAGTAAATAAATGATCCAAATCAGCCACTGGCTGGTACTTGAATTCGGCGGCGATCCTCAAGACGAAGTGCCGTTAAGTGACCACCCCATACGCAACCTGTATCCAGTGCGATGAATTGTTCATCGTGTCTGGAACCTTTTAGCGTCGCCCAGTGTCCGAAAACGATGGTGCGGTCGATGGCGACACGTTGGGCTATGTCCATCCATGCGGTGAGGTGAGGTGGCGCCATATCAGGAGACTTTTTGCAGTCAAAATCTAGGGCCAGTGAGGAGGTATCAATGAATCGCATTCGCGTACAGGCGTTGATCAAGAAACGTACCCGATCATCGTTGATTACCGCATCATTATAGTGTGCTGGTGTATTCCCATACATTGAAGCAAGTAACTTAACCCATTTGCTAGACAGCAGTGCTTGATGCACCAAATCGAGCTCTGACATCAAGGTTTCGCGATCAAAACCAGGCCAAACTCCGGCATGCACAACTAGTATCCCATATTTTGCGAGATCCATAGCGAGTGGGCATTGTCGGTACCAATCAACTAGAGATCCACTAATCGATGATTCAAGAAGCGGTTGTATTCGGTCCTCTGTTTTTGGTTCTCTCAGACCACACGTTACTGCAAGGAAGTTGAGGTCGTGATTACCGAGCACCGCCGAGCAAGAATCCCTATGCTCGAGCACCCACTGAGTGACCGCAAGAGAATCCGGACCGCGCGCAATTAAATCTCCAGCAAAGACCAGATGATCATTTTTAGGATCAAATTGGAGTTTCGTGATCAGCTTCCTGAATGTTTTATAACAACCCTGAACGTCGCCCACCACATAAGTGGCCATCAGTGCAGTGCTCCGGGGTTTAAGAGAGTAAATACAGGAATTTTGGCTTTGAAGATTTCACCATCTGCTGCGACCATTTCGAAGTAACCTTCCATGGTTCCTACCGCTGTTTCTAGGATAGCGCCAGACGTGTAGGTGAATTCGTCGCCGGGAACGATGGTGGGCTGCTCTCCTACAACTCCATCGCCATGTACCTCGCGTATTGCTCCTCCGCCGTCTGTAATTTTCCAGTAACGGTGTAGTAATTGTGCTGGCAATGTTCCGTTGTTGGCGATTTTGACTGTGTATGTGAATACAAATCGGCCCTCGGCGGGATTTGACTGACCTTCGATAAAATTTGCCTCTGCATCGACCTTTACTTGGTATCTCAAATCCTGCATCACGCTGTACCCCTTTGCTGCGCTATATAGTTACCAAGTTCAATATAAGTTTCCACAGACAGTTGTTCCGGTCGACCCTGCGGGTTAATTCCTAGATAATCAAATTCCTCAAGACTGATGATGTCTTTTAGGTTATTACGTAATGTTTTGCGACGTTGGCCAAAGGACTNCCTNACTANTTNTATCAGGGTGTCCATACATTGGATTCTGCCACGTTTGCTGGTATTNGGAATAATCCGGATCACACCCGAGTCCACTTTTGGGGCTGGTNTAAAGCTCTCTGGAGATACGTCAAAAAGAGGTTCGACTGACGANGTTGCNTGNATCATAACGCTTAACCGTCCATAGGCTGAGTTTCCGGGAGCGGCCGCGATTCGATGTACTACTTCCTTTTGCAACATAACGTGGATGTCCCTGATTTGCCCAACATTTTCCAACAGCTTAAACAGCAGGGATGTCCCAATATTGTACGGAAGATTTCCGACGATCCTGAGTTGGGTCCCGAGCCCACCAAAGTCAACTCTTAAAGCATCCTGATTGATTAATCGACAACGGGTGGGACTTTTGCTTACAAAACTAGCCAATAGATTCGGAACGAGATCTCGGTCGAGTTCGATCAGTGTTAAATCACAGCCTGAAGAATACAATCCACTTGTGATCGCACCATGTCCGGGCCCGATCTCGACAACAGAGTCATTTGGTGATGAATTGACTGACGCTAGTATGGCGTCAATCACGCGACCATCGATTAAAAAATTTTGACCGAAGCGTTTACGAGCTGATTGGGCGAGTTGTCTCGACACGGCGTATTCCAATCAAAACCCAATTGTACCTGACCCAGCGAGGCTTTACGCAATTTACGTGGTGAGTCGTTTGGCTTCCCGGATCGCCGCTACTAGTCCGCCGGTGCTTGCAAGTCCTTTTCCTGCTAGATTTAGCGCAGTTCCATGATCAACGCTTGTCCTGACAACTGGCAATCCAAGTGTGATGTTTATCGAGTCTCCAAATCCGTGGTATTTCACCACTGGAAGTCCCTGATCATGGTACATTGCGATAGTACAATCTGCTTGGCTTCGTATCGCAGGGGTAAACGCTGTATCAGCGGGCAGAGGGCCTTCTAAATGAATATCGGGTTGGCGCTTACGTAACACCTCAAGGGCGGGTTGAATCACCTCTATCTCTTCGCGACCAAGATGACCACCCTCGCCAGCATGAGGATTGAGACCAAGAACATGAATGCGTGGATGAGGTATTTGAAAAACCTGCTGGAAGGCCTCGATAACAATTGTGGTAATGGTCTCAATACGCTCTTGGGTAATTGCTTTTGCTATATCCGATAAGGGGAGATGAGTAGTAACGAGGGCGACCCGACAATCAGCAGATGCCAGCATCATCACGACTTCAGGCATACCAAAAAAGTCTCGTAAAAATTCAGTGTGCCCCGTGAATGATCCGAAGCCCCCGTCTCGAATTGTTGCTTTGTTAACGGGTCCGGTTACAAGCGCGCGGAACCGCCCAGCTTCTATACCGTGCAGAGCATATTCGATGGATTGTAAACAATAGCCAGCATTGATCGGATCTGAAATTCCCGGGGGGTTGGTCGGGTTGGAAGACGCCACCGGATCAACATAGATTATGCCCTGCGTGCGACCCGGATCAAAATCATCGGCATGCATGATGCTTACTGGAAGCCCTAGGATATCTGCTCGTCGCTTAATAATTTCGGGGTCCGCGATAACGATTCCATCTAGTTCTCCTTGAATCGCGGCCTGTATGCACAGATCTGGGCCGATACCTCCAGGATCACCCGGTGTAATTGCAAGCGTAGTCATGACTTCAGTTCTACAAATGCATCTGCCCGAACCTGACGTAACCAGGATTCAAGCTCTTGCAAAAACTTGCGTTCAATAAGAATTCGCCGTGCACGGTTTTTTATTTGTTCTTCAGAAATATCCAATTCTCGAGTTTCTAGTACTTCAATCAAGTGAAAACCAAATTTGCTACGGCTGACATCACTTACCGTATTAAATGAAAGATTTGTCATCACGTTGGCAAACCCCGGTACTAGTTGATCGGCTCTGACCCAACCTAAATCACCGCCTTTAGCGGCACTTAACGGATCATCAGAGAAACGCCTCGCTAATGCAGCAAAATCAGAACCATCCTCAATCTCTCGCCGGACATTGTCAGCAATTTCTCTCGCTTTAGCTAGTGAGCGAATCGTATCAGGCTTTATCAAAATATGACGGGCTTTATACTCCGTTACAACCACAGACTGATCACCTCGACGGTCACGAACCGCGATCAAGTGAAAGCCGGCAGGAGAGCGAATTGGCCCAATTAATGTGTTACTTTTCGCCGCTGCAAGTGGTTTCGCAAATATAGGATTTAGTTCCAACACACTTCTCCAACCGATTGCGCCACCTTGACTTGCCTCAGGAGCATCGGAGTAGCGAACAGCCATTTGAGCGAAAGGCGCGCCCTTCAGTAACACATCGCGAATTTGAACAGCTTTTTTTTCGGCTTTTTTAATTGCTTCTGAGCTGGGAATATCAGGTAATCCAACAACAATTTGACTTAAAAGAAGCTCAGGAGCGGTGCTGATTTGACCACCCGTCGTCTCTAAAAAACGTTCTAGCTCTGATTTACTTATTCGGATGCGCCTCCGTACTTCACGGTCGCGGACAGCGTCGATTAGTAATTCTCTGCGAATCTGTTCACGAAAGACCTTAAAACTTTTTCCCTCTGATTCGATGACATTTTTTAATCCTAGTAAGTCGGTCTCGCGACTCTTTGCGGCTTTAAGCAGTGATTCATTTAATCGCGCATCATCAATTTCGAGTCCCTGGCGTTTAGCTATTTCAATTTGTGCTTGTTCGAGGATAAGTCGTTCAAGAACTTGTTCGCGTAAATCAGCGTTAATCTTAATCTTATTACCTTGGGCCTCTGCGCGAGTTTTGAGATCCTGTAGTCGGGTCTCGACATCACTCGCGAGGACCACTCCTGAATCAACGACCGCAATTATTTTATCGATTACTCGCGCGTCAATTGTCTCGATTAGGCCACTGAAAATCAGAGCAGATAACGCAAATTTAAAACCGGGCTTCAGAGAAGTCATAACCTTCCAATAAACTATCCATAATTGAGGAAACTCTGCGTCCGAGAACGCCGAGTCCCTTTAGTTCAAATTGTAATTTGACGTAGTGACCTCCCTCTGCGGAGGTCACTCGATCACGTTCGTAAGCATGAATCATCGCTGCACGCCAGCAGCAGCTCGCATACTCTGCCCCGACAACTTGGTTGATCCGTTCTTCTGTACTTGGCTCCCACTGAACCCCCGTAAGAAGTCGCCATTTTTTACTGATCTGACTGGATAAATAAAAATCTGTGCGACTTAAGTCTTCATTATCCCAGACGGTCCGCTGTGTGAGATAATTAAAATCGGAGGTCTTGTACTTTATTTCATTTGTCGCCCTATCCATAGTTTCGCCATCAGCTACTGATGAAAGCCGAATATTCCACTCGAAGGATTTAGCAGGGCTCACTGTCGATTCGAAAATCAATGGTCCCTGATCTGTGGTCTCTGGTGTGCCGGATAACGTGACTCCCCGGTCCTGAAAGAAAAAAGTTCTACCTGCGGTTATCCGGTAGGCTTCGACTCCCTCGAGGTTGACACCGCGTGACGTTAAAGCAAGCGCTAGTTCACGCGTATCGCCGACGAAATCACCACCCGAAATGGGATTATCTAAAAAGATTTGACTAATTGTAACTGTATCGTTCGCGATATCTGGAGTATCGAATTTAATCACCGTGGGTTCTTTATCTGGCTCACGAATCAGGATCTTTGCCCTTGGGATGATTTCATGGACAAATCCGTTGTCGCTCGATTTATCGAAATACAAACTACCGTCTAGGGACGCTCCGTAAGTGAGATAAGAATTATCTTGAGTTGTCAATCCTGTGGTCGCATCAGACCACCTTACAAAACCAAGGGCTGCCGGAGTGAGTGATCCGAAATCAACAGATGTCGGGTATTCCGCTTTCAAATCGGACGATAGTCGACGCCCCCTTGATGGATCCGAATCTAACAAACCTGTTGTATTTCGGGTGAATTCAGTCGCATCACCCTCGGCAAATACATCCCAGTCGTCGCCGTAATGTGCCCACGAGGCAATCAACTGTGGCTGGCGAGCGAATTTTACAGAAGATCCGTTTACAGTTGGATCAATAACATCAACACGATCGAAGATCCAGCCAGTGCTCCAGCTATGGTTACGAAGCGTCGCACCAATCGAGGTTGTAAGTTGTTTTTTATCGGAAAGATCGGCGAAGTTATCGAGATCGTCCTGATAGGTTCCGTCAGAGGCATCCTCATACGTCATATTCCAAGTGAGAGCTTTAGAGGTGTCGCTTGAGAAGGTCAGTTTAGAGATATGTCGATCTGCTCCGGTTACTTTATCTCCAGGAAGTTGTTCAGTCTTCAGTTCGAGAAGACTGAAATCTTTAAACAAGTACCGCCCGTGCAGTCCGAGCGCAGTACCTCGCGCCGTTTTGAACCGTGGTCGTACTAAAAGATCATAATTGTCCGCTGGACTCCAGTAAAAAGGCGTGATGATGGTGGTACCCGAAGTCGAACCTATCGAGAGGTTAGGAACTAGAAAGCCGGTAAGTCGTCTGTTATCAAGAGGAAACCCGAGTAATGGTGTGTACAACACCGGAATCTCCTGTATGCGGATGGTTACGTCGTCCGCCCAACCGCGACCTGACGACCGATTCAGGTAGACGTGATCAGCTTGAAGATCCCAAGTATTCACATCGGGTGAGCAGAAAGTAATGATTCCGTTGATTATACGAATATCGCCGTTCGGGGCGCCAATCAGTTGTTCTGATTCACCACGGAGTTTGTTTTTGTAGGTGACGAAGGATGAATTTTTCAAGTCGAATGCGTTGGTTCGGAGATTTACTGATGCTGTATCACCAATGAATAGTGAGTTGGGTCGGCGGATTCTAACGTTACGGTTAGCGTTACCATCCCCTGTTGAGTTTAGAAAAGACAAACGGTCAGCTTGAAGCTGAAAATCGTTACCTGTTATCAACGCATTGCCAGTTAAAATGATACGATCGTTACCGTCATATTCCGTGTTATCAGCTGTTGCATTGAGATCGTTTTCCGATGACTTTTCTATCAATGGAGGGCTGTAATAACCCTGGCATAGATATCTATCCGACGTGTCGACAACCCAGTCAATTGATGCTGCGGTTTGTTCGGAAGCATGTCCGAGACTTATGCATAACATCATCAGACTAAGGATGAACGAACGCAGAATTGTTGGCTGATTCATAGATTCACTTTCAAAACTCAAACCAGATCATAGAGGAGTCAGCCACGTGTTGCCTAGGCCTAAGGGTGCTTGGAGGTATAAACAATGCTATGTTTTCGCACTTTTCAGAGGTTGGAACTAAAGGTATGGAGGCATTCCTTTTTGATTTTGATGGTACTTTGGTGGATAGCGCACCTGATTTAACCCGTGCGTTAGATTCTGCATTGGCGCGTGCTGGCCTTCCCGGTGTGGGTCTTGAGCTTGGTACAAAAATGGTCGGTCAGGGCGCTGGGAAACTAGTTGAGCATGCTTTATGCCATGTTACGCAGGATATTACTATAACGATGGAGGACCCATTTTGCCGCCTGCTTTTGTCGGTCTTCCTGGAAGAATATGAAATCGTGTGCGCGGAAACGTCAAAGCTATATCCGGGCGCGATCGAGGTCATTACGACGTTGAAAGATCAGGGTAAGCAGGTCGGATTGGTTACTAATAAACCCAGACGGTTTGTTGATCTGATGTTGCCAGCACTTAATCTTCATAATGTTTTTGACAGCATAGTTGCTGGTGACGATCTGCTAACGAAAAAGCCGGATCCTGATATGGTATACAGAGCGTTGGCAGATATGGGTACTACCCCGGCGTCAGCGTGTCTTGTTGGTGACAGTAAAGCTGATTTGGGTGCAGCTAAGGCTGCAGGCGTTACGTCGATCCTAGTGAGTTTTGGATACGCGGGTGATCTCAACGTACTCGATTGTGGAGCAGATCGTGTGATAANTCATTTAATGGAACTAGTAAGTAATGACGCCTGAACAATTCCAACGNTATCAGGAACTNGATTTGACCCGTGTTCCGATAGCTGTNAAGCNACTTGCGGATATGGAAACNCCNNTATCATGCTATCTNAAACTCGCTAATAGGCCGTGGTCGTATTTATTGGAATCTGTTACCGGCGGTGAAACTTGGGGTCGCTATTCTTGTATTGGTTTGCCTTCTNGNGAGCGNATCGAAGTAATCGGTGCAAGGATTACTCGNTTTGAGCGNGACGAGGTTGTTGAAATTATTGAGTCCAANGANCCACTTTCGTGGATCTCTAATTANCAGNTACGGATGGGTGAAACCCCTTCATGGGTTATTGAAGAATTGGATCTGCCAAAGTTNACNGGTGGTCTCGTCGGGTACTTCGGNTACGATACGATNCAGTACGTGGAGCCACGNNTTGCAAAAACGCTTCCNNAAAATGATCCCATNGGATCTGCTGATATTTTATTGATGCGTTCTGATGANGTNGTCGTATTCGATAATTTATCAGGGATGCTGACTTTAATNACGCATGCNAATCCTCAAGAGGNTGGNGCGTNNNAGGCGGCATACGAGCGNNTNGATGACATGCTNGACGACTTGGCTTTAGCCATGGATCCGTCTGCATTTTGTCCATCGGGGCACNANTTAATCACAGGAGCTGATTATCGGTACAGTCTCGAGAANGCNGCNTTTGAACAAGCAGTTAGAGAGGTTAAGGAATATATTCAGGCNGGCGATGTGATGCAGGCGGTATTNAGTCAGCGGATCACAGTTCCTTTCGCGGAGAGTCCTCTNTCANTGTATCGCGCACTTCGNGTNTTAAACCCGTCNCCTTATATGTATTTNTTGAANCTAGATGANACNCACATNGTTGGGTCATCGCCTGAGATTCTCGCCCGNCTCGAAGATGGAAAGGTTTCGGTTAGGCCAATAGCTGGCACACGTCCACGCGGNNGGACACATGACGAAGATATTGCTCTTGAAGAGGATTTATTGGCTGATCCGAAAGAGATATCAGAACATTTGATGNTGATTGACTTGGGACGGAACGATGTTGGTCGAGTTGCTGAAATTGGTTCNGTTGAACTAACCGAAAATATGCTCGTTGAGCGATACTCTCATGTGATGCATATCGTTAGTCACGTCGAGGGTAATGTTCGGCAAGAAATAAGCGCNTTAGACGTATTGAGGGCATGTTTGCCCGCTGGGACCCTTTCCGGNGCNCCNAAAGTTCGCGCGATGGANNTAATTAATCAGTTTGAACCTATTCGACGAGGGATATACGGTGGNGCTGTCGGTTATCTTGGTTGGTCAGGCAANATGGANACTGCTATNGCAATCCGAACCGCCATCATNAANGATGGCATGATGCANATTCAGGCNGGTGCTGGGNTTGTTGCCGATTCTATTCCGCAATCGGAATGGATCGAAACGTTGAANAAGGGACATGCTGTTATTCGAGCTGCAAATGCGGCTTTGGTNGGNTTTAAAGATATCACGNGTCCGTTGATACGAGATTAAANNATGTTACTNATGATCGATAACTANGACAGCTTNACCTATAACCTTGTNCAGTANTTTGGCGAATTAGGTAAAGCTGTNACAACGATTCGCAATGATCAGNNNNCACTNGATGACNTGATTGAANTGAAACCNGATCATGTAGTNGTAAGTCCAGGTCCATGTGATCCCGANCAGGCNGGAATAAGTTTAAAGGCCATCGAATACTTCNCTGGAAANGTACCGCTATTGGGAGTGTGTCTCGGGCATCAAGCNATTGGTCAAGCATTCGGTGGAAAAATCNTNCGCGCTCAGAAAGTAATGCATGGTAAAACTAGTGAGATTCACCACGATGGACAGAAGCTGTATNTGGGTCTTGATCAGCCTTTAGTGCAAACGCGGTATCACTCGCTTGTNATNGATGCTACCGCCGTGCCTGCNTGTNTAGAAGTNACAGCATGGAGTCGTGATGATCTTGGNGAATCNGAGGCGATCATGGGTATTCGGCACAAAACTTTGACGGTAGAGGGTGTTCAGTTCCATCCTGAATCGNTTGCTAGTCAACAAGGCCATGAGTTGTTGCGAAATTTNGTGGCNCTTAGAGGAGGTAAGTGGTCATGANCATCCAAGAAGCNATTGCAGCTGTGTGTTCGAGGCAAGATNTNTATGCCNAAGAAATGATTTCTGTCATGCGNACGATAATGACTGGNGAGGCAACGGATGCTCAGATNGGTGCATTTTTNATGGGGCTGCGCATGAAAGGAGAGGCCATTGATGAGATNGTTGGCGCNGCNAGTGTTATGCGTGAACTCTCCCAGAAAGTGGATNTTCCCGAAGATTTTTTGGTTGATACCTGTGGGACGGGGGGTGATGGNGCCAACATNTTTAANGTTTCAACNGCGTCTGCCTTCGTGGTTGCCGCAGCTGGTGGTCGGGTTGCAAAGCATGGTAATNGGTCTGTCTCATCNAAGTCAGGCTCCGCAGATGTTTTGGAGGCNTCGGGNGTCTGTTTAGATTTGGATGTGAGTCAAGTGGCAAATTGTATAGAGNCTCTNGGNGTCGGGTTTATGTTTGCACCAGCGCATCACTNGGCGATGCGCTACGCAATAGGACCAAGAAAAGAGTTAGGGATGCGGACNATCTTCAATGTACTTGGACCACTAACTAATCCTGCAAGTGCTCCTAATCAGGTGTTAGGCGTTTTTGATGAAACACTNTTGNCACCGCTGGCTGAAGTTNTNCGTCGCTTGGGTTCAAANCACGTNCTNGTTGTTTGCTCTGANGATGGTTTNGATGAACTTAGTGTGTCGGCTGCNAGTCGAGNGGCTGAACTGAAAGATGGTCGAATTCGTGAGTACCGTATCAAGCCACAAGATTTTAAGTTAGATCTNAGCGATCGTGATGATNTGNTCGTTGAGAATTCGGAAGAATCTCTTGAAATGGTNAAGATAGCANTAACNGCGGGCGATCATCCTGCGTCTGATATTGTAGCGTTGAATGCGGGGGCTGCCATTTACGCTGCAGGTTGTGCTCACTCGATTCAAGATGGTGTTGAGGCCGCTTGGGACGTGATGGAATCTGGTGAGGCGATGCATAAACTGGAAGCTCTGGCTGAGCTTACACAAATACTCAAGGGCACATGATTAATGGGTTGCTCAACAACAATTCTGGATCGGATTATTGAAAGAAAGCGCGCAGAGGTTGCCGAACGAAAAGCTGACTATCCATTTGAGGTTTTACAGGCATTAGTCGCGGAGCAGGATCCGCCTCGAGGATTTTCTGATAGTTTGGTTTCCCAGATGGAATCTAAGAAGTCAGCGGTCATTGCTGAAATAAAGCGGGCGTCGCCTTCGAAAGGATTACTTCGGTCTGATTTTCAACCAGGCTTGCATGCGAGTCAGTATGAAATGGCCGGCGCAACATGCTTATCGGTACTAACTGACCAAAATTTTTTTCAAGGATCTGATGCAGATCTTAAAGCCGCTCGTGGAGCATGCACGCTGCCTGTGATCCGAAAGGATTTTATGATTGATCCCTATCAGATTATTGAATCGCGTGCGTTGGGTGCTGATTGCGTTCTATTAATTGTATCGGCTTTGGATGAGGACACGTTGGAAGAACTTTATGAAACTGCGCGCTCGGTTGCGCTTGATGTATTGGTTGAAGTTCATGATCAGAGAGAACTTCATCGTGCACTTGATCTTGATAGCCGATTAATTGGGATTAATAACCGCAATCTACATACATTTGAGACGAAGCTTGAGGTAACGCTCGATTTATTAGATCAAATTCCTAATGATCGACTGTTGATTACTGAGTCCGGTATTCTGCAGACCAAAGACGTTGAACTAATGCACGCACACGGGGTTTATGGATTCTTGGTTGGTGAGGCTTGCATGCGTCAACCAGATCCTGGGGTAGCTTTAACGGGATTGTTTCAGGATCTTGCTTGATGTTCTGGCTCATTAGCCTCGCACTTATTGTTCTGGTGACATTAGGTTGGTACGCCTCGTCTTTAATGAGGAAGCTGAAGACGATAGAGAGGAAGCGCGACCAATCAAAAAGAGATGCACTTCTAGGGATTCAGATTCTGGTTGATTCCTATTTGGATGAGCAGGTAGACCGATCCGAGTGTCTATTGCGCATTCGTGTATTACTCGATGCTCATTATCTTGAGTGGTCTTCCAAACTGAAGCTTGTCAGATTTGATGAAATTAGTAATGTGATCTTATCGATGCCTTTTGGTGAAGCGCGTCAGCACATGGATGTTTCGAGACGGCGCGAGCACGATGCGGTAAGGCGACAGTTATTACAAATCCATGAAGCTGAGCTCAAATCGGAGCTTGAGCTGTTAAAGGGGTGGTTAGATAAATGAAAGCAAGTATTTCTTGGCATCGGGACGTAAGTTTTTTAGCTGAGAGTGGTTCGGGGCATGCGGTGGTTGTTGATGGTGCGCCCGAGCATGGGGGACGTAATATTGGGCCGAGGCCGATGGAGCTTATATTGATGGGGCTCGGGACTTGTGCGAGTTTCGACGTAATCGCAATCTTGAAAAAACAACGACAAGAGGTTGCTTCCTGCGAATGTACCCTTGAGGCCGAGCGTGCCGACGCTGTTCCATCGGTCTTTACAAAAATCACGATAAATTTTCAGATTTCAGGTAACAATTTGGATGAAAGTAAAGTTGAGCGAGCGGTTGCTCTCTCTGCTGAAAAATATTGTTCGGTATCTAAGATGCTCGAAGAAGCCGGTGTTGCGTTGAGTCATCGGGTTACCTTTGCATAGTCGCCATCGATTGATTTGCAGGATGCATGGGAACCTGATTAGTAGAGTGTTTGCGAGGTCGCAAAAATAACAAGGTTGGACAACTGAAGCACTACGATCAAAAACGCTCTGCTGTTTTGGTCATGAGCTTAGCACCCTCCCACATAAGTCTACGAATTGGTCGGGAGAGTTTTTTGCCGCCCTGTTCGAGTGCTGTTTTGCCATGTTGGATCTCTTCATCGAGCATTTTTTCAAGAATCTGCCGTGAGGCATGGTCTTTTACGGGTAATCGTTGCAGATGCTCTCGCAGGTGACGCTCAACGTTGTCTTCTGTTGCATGGACAAATCCCAGTGATACATTATCTGAAATCAGCGCCGCCCCTGCCCCTAGGCCGAAGGATGCTGCATACCATAAAGGATCTAAGATACTTGGTCCTGTCCCAAGATCATTGAGGCGCTCTCTGCACCAGGATAGGTGATCCAGTTCTTCTTCCGCCGCTTTTATTAGCGCCTCATAAATAATCTGGTTTTCAGCAAACACTGCCTGGCCGTTATATAACCCTTGAGCGCAAATTTCACCGGTGTGGTTAACGCGCATAAGGTTTCCGGAAAGTTTTTTTTCATCAGCAGTCAGCGGTTCATCCAATGCTCCCTCTGCGGGAGACCGGTTTTGTGCTTCTGGCTTAACCCGAGCTACTGTTCTCAGAAAGCCATCGAAGCCGTGAATTAACTGATCCAATGTATTCACNGGTGGACACCTAAGTGCATCCCNAAGGATTGTCCTAGATCCCTTACCTCTCGAACCATCCGTTCAGAGTCGCTAAGCCTCAACACATGTGTGGAGGCTAATTCTTCTTGATTGAGGTTTGCTTGGTCNGCNCTNCTNTCATCCGTNAGTATNCCAAAGAGAAGNCCNTGCGATTCNGCTANTCGTCTGAAACGTTCTCTATCATCTGGNTTGTCAAAGTCGCCCGATACTACGACCGGGAAACCCGCTCGGAGAGTCAGCTCGGCAAGCTCTATAAGGTGTCGATAGGTTTTCGGTATGGTATTTTCTTGATCCCCGTAAAGTCTCTGCCGCTCAAGGTCAGACTGTAGTCTGATCATACCGAAGTCATCGATCAACTGATGGGTAAGCGATTGCGTTATGGCAACGTCAAGGCCAAGTGTGATCAATAAAACTCGGGGTCGGATCATCGTCGCATGTTCAGCCATAACAGCATAACTTCTATATCTCGCCAGAGGTGAGGCGTCAGTCTCTGTCGGGAGTATGGGTGCGTTCAGACCCAATAAGCACTCTTTTGCGCGAACCATCGCTCGGTATGCTTGGTATCCTTGGAANACCCAGAGTGCATGATAATCACCGCTCAATTCGAGGTACCGATTTAAGAGGTGCCACGCGGATGCGAAATCATGTCGCGCCTCTAGATCAACCGTCAAGAAAGCGATCTCGCTAATCACATCAATCCAGCGGAATTCGGATCGATACTCNATACAATCAAAAAGACGGATCTCGCCAGATTCCGTTTCCACGACGTTTCCTAAGTGCAGGTCCCCATGACACTCGCGAATCATTCCTAGGTCTTTCCGCTCGGCAAACCGCGGCCACAGGCGCTTTAAATACTCATGCGCCCATGCCTCGAGTTGTAACAATTGTGCTAGATCTTTCGCCTCTGTGAGATGGGGTCTGACTTGGTCGAAATTAAGTTGGGCAGGAACATAAAGGGAGTTCGGTTCTCCGAATGGGATTTCTATTCCAGAAACGGGGGCTTTTGCGTGTAGTTCAAACACTTCCTTACAGAGTTGCTCAAGTCGGGAGTGGTTTAGTCCCTCTCGGTCGTGTATCCGGTCCAAGGTTTTAGTGGGATCAAACTGTCGCATTTTGACTGCATATTCAATNAGATCCCCAGAACCATCCCCGACCCGAACCTCTTGATTATCGTCATAGATACCTATCACTCCTAAATAAAGATCAGGAAAACTTCGTTGGTTTAGAGTGAATTCGCTCTGACACAGTTGTTCACGCAACTCTAGTGTGCTCGCATCGAGGAAGTATAAATCGAGCGGTTTTTTGATTTTATAAGCATACTGTCCAGTAAGAACGACCCATGCGAGGTCTGACTCGATCACTTCGATCGTTTCGACGTCGTGTCGAAAGCATGATTCCTGGCGCAATGCGTCAATCAGCGTCTCGCTCAACTGGTCCTCCCTGTATACTGTCNCTATGGATNGACGGTGGCNTTTGTTACTNAAAATNTTNCTNACNCTACTNGTAGCAGTGGGGATGGGTTTAGTCTATCTCAATGCGAATCTAATACGACAGTTNGAATCGCTGTCTTGGGCGGTCGGAGCNAAAATTTTTGCACGACCTCTCGAGCTCTACCAGGGTGCGATGTTTACACAGGCACAGGTGCGATTCGAGCTTGACCTTCTGAACTACCAACTAGTCCAAGAATCGCCAATTCAGGGGCAATATCGAATCGATGGTAACTCACTTTGGGTCGGTATGCGTGGCCATAGTTATCCAGATGGCAAAGAACCGGACCGCGTGGTTGAGATTGATTTTTCTAAAGATCTAGTCAAGGCAGTCAGAAATGGTGGCGCGGAGTCCCTCGAGATAATCCGTTTTGAGCCCTTGGTGCTGGCGCAACTATCGGGCAGAAATGCGGACCGAGATATTGTTCGTTTGAGTGACTTTCCTAAGGGTTTTATTCAGATGCTAGTCGCAGTTGAAGATCGGGGTTTTTTCGATCATGCGGGGATATCGGTCACAGGTATTTCGCGAGCCATTATCAACAATATTGTAGCTGGTCGTTTCTCGCAAGGCGGCAGTACATTAACGCAGCAGTTAGTGAAGAATTTGTATTTGACGCGGGAGCGCACACTGACGCGAAAAGCGATCGAAGCGGTCTACGCAATTTTACTCGATGCGCGATTTTCCAAGGATCGTATTCTTGAAGCCTACGTCAATGAAGTGTTCCTCGGACAGTGGGGTAATCGTGCTATTCATGGATTTGGAACGGCAGCACAATTTTATTTTGGCAAACCGATAAGCGAGTTATCTATCAGCCAACAAGCGCTGTTGATCGGGTTGATCAAGGGGCCAAGCGTATTCGATCCAAGACGCTTCTCCAAACAAGCTCTCGAGCGTCGAAATCTCGTTTTACAGTTGTCTGCTTTGCAGGGTGTTATTTCCAAGCAGCAAAGGATTATGGCTTCGAGTGCGGCGTTGTCTGTCCCCAAGCAACCAGCCGATCGTATTGGTCGTTTCCCGGGTTATGTTGCGATTGTGCGGAGAGAATTAGCGCAAGATTATACCAGCGAACAACTGACGGCCGACGGTTTAAGCGTCTACACGGCACTTGATCCTCAAATACACCGAGGCTTGGATGAGGGTCGAAAAAACGCACTCGCCCAATTAAAAGCCACCAACATTGATTCGCAGGGTGAGGTCCAGTTAGGGGCGATCATGATTGATATACCGACGGGTGAGATCCAAGCTGTTCTCGCAGGTCGTGATCAACGGTTGGGTTTTCATCGAGTACTTGATGCAAGACGACAGATTGGATCCTTAGTCAAACCTTTTGTGGTTGCAGCCGCTATCGAGCAAGATCCGAGATTACATGCCGGTACTCTGGTCCGTGACGAGACTATTTCTATCGAGGACGACCGGGGTAATGTTTGGACTCCTAAAAATTACGATGAGAAAGAGCTCGGTATTGTTCGATTGGAGAGTGTGGTTGCGAGTAGTATTAATCAGGCGACCGTGCATCTCGCTTTTGGACTAGGCCTCGATCAAATTTTGGATCGGTTGGATGATCTTGGTATCCCGGTAGGGCCAGCTAGACCGCCTGCTACATTACTTGGGGTTTCTGAAATGTCCCCATATCAAGTGGCGCAGCGTTATCAGGTCTTGCTTAACCAAGGCCACCAAGCACCGCTTAAAGCAGTTAGGACTGTTGTGGACGATGCAGGTTCAGTATTGACGCGAAGACCTTTTCGGTCTACTCGTTTGATGACAGCGCGTGCTGCAGTTCAAGTTGATCATATGATGCGAGTTGGTGCGAAAGTGGGGACCGGACGTGCGTTCGGTCAACGTTACACGGAGGTCATGGCCTCGAAAACCGGGACCACTGATGACGGTCGCGATGCTTGGTTTGTTGGTGCGGATGGTCGTCGTCTAGGCACCGTGTGGGTTGGATTTGATGACAATCGTAAGGCCGGATTAATCGGTTCAGTGGCAGCGCTTCCAATTATTTCTGATGCGTTTCAATATGTCCGGAGAACCCACCGGCCAAACAATTTACCGGAGGGACTGGGTCACGCGTGGTTAAACAAATCGGGGCAAGTGGTTGACCAACGGTGTCAAGGTGCTGAAAAACGACCATTACCGATAGAATATGTGAATCTAAAATCGGATGATTGTGGATCCAATCCCGCAAGTTCGTTAGATGGTCATTGGCTTAAAGATTGGTTTGGAGGATAACAATGCGACTTGGATTGAGTTTAACGTGCGTGGCACTTTTGGTGGGTTGTGCTCAGGCGCCTGTGTCTCGTCCCCCAGTCGTTGACGCGTCATGGCGCGCTAACGAGGACGATCGTGTAATCTCTTCGAAGCGCGTTGTGCCGAAAGTATCTCTAGGTGGTAAAACCCAAAACGATGAGCGTAACAAGGCAACTCCGATTGAACCCATCGCTAAAATTGAACCGGTTGATCAACCAAAAGAAGCACGCGAGATTGCGCCTCCTGTCCTTTCCCTATTGGAAGAAGCAGACCAGCTCCGAACCGCGGGAGATTTTGCCGGTGCATCTGCGCGGCTGGAGCGTGCACAGAGAATCGCTCCAACGGAACCAGAAGTATATTTCCAGCTATCCAACCTAAGACTTGAACAAGGTAGTCTCGAAGATGCCGTAAATATAGCTACTCAGGGCGTCGACTTGTCGGGTGCTGATCAGGCTATGAAGCGTGACCTGTATACGGTCATTGCCCGAGCGAAGGATGCTCTTGGTGACGCATCTGGCGCAAGCGAAGCGCGACGTTTGGCGCGCGCGTCTGGCTCTTAAAGCGCGTTCAGGGACTCTCTTGCTACTGCGACTGTATCGTTGATCACTTGGTCGCTGTGTGTTGATGAGACAAATCCTGCCTCGTACATAGATGGTGCTAGGTATACACCACGGTCCAGCATCAAATGGAAGAATCGCTTAAACAAGTTTTCATTACAGGCGGTAACCTCATTGAAAGAGGTTACCGGTTGTTCTGCGAAAAATAAGCCGAACATTCCGCCGCGACTGACGCCTTGCATTCTCACCCCAGCCTCCTCAGCGGCTCGTAATACACCTGAGATAAAGCATTCGGTGGTCGCGTTTAGTTGCTCAAAGAAACCGGGGGTCGATAATTCTGACAGTGTGGCAATGCCCGCCGCCATGGCGACCGGGTTTCCGGATAAAGTGCCGGCTTGATAGACAGGACCATCGGGGGCCAGCATATCCATGATGTCTTGGCGGCCGCCAAAAGCACCTACCGGCATACCGCCCCCAATAATTTTTCCGAGGCATGTCAGATCTGGGTTGATGTTTAATAACCCTTGAGCGCCTCCTTTGGCGACGCGAAATCCTGTCATTACCTCATCGAAGATTAAAATCACACCATGTTGATCACACAACTCCCGTAGACCCTCGAGATAGCCGGGTTTCGGGACAATCATGTTCATATTACCGGTGATTGGTTCGATGATAATACATGCGATCGAGTCACCTCGTTGACTGAGCAACTCGGTAGCCGCCTCCAAGTCATTAAATGGAAGATTTAGTGTTTGTTTGGCTAGTTCTGGCGGAACACCGGGCGAACTCGGGATGCCGAATGTAAGAGCACCTGACCCAGCCTTAACCAGCAAGCTGTCGGAGTGTCCGTGATAGCATCCTTCAAACTTAACGATAGTGTCGCGACCAGTAAAACCTCTTGCGAGTCGAATCGCGCTCATCGTTGCTTCGGTCCCGCTTGAGCAGAACCTGAGCTTTGCCATTGATGGGAAAAAAGATTTCACGAGTTCAGCCATCTCTGTCTCGATAGCTGTCGGTGCTCCAAAAGATAGTCCGTTTTTGATCGCGTCTCCCACGGCTTTTAATATCGTGGGATTAGCATGTCCCGCGATCATTGGCCCCCAACTGCCAATATAGTCGATATAACGTTTGCCATCAGCATCATAGAGATAGGGTCCCTTAGCTTTACTAAAGAAAATAGGTGTCCCGCCTACGGCGCGAAAAGCCCGAACGGGCGAGTTAACGCCACCAGCTATGGATTGGCTAGCTCTTTGGTAAAGTTGTTCTGATTTAGACATTCTTTTTCCTTAAAATAATTCAGAAAGACGGCGCGCCGCCTCCCCAATATGTTTCGNTTTGAANACGGCTCCAGAGACTGCAAGCATCGAGACTCCTGTATCTAAAACTTGGGTTGCGTTATCTGCATTGATGCCACCGATTGCGACTACTGGGACTGGGCATGCGNCTACGAGTTNGCTCAGTTTGGCGAGGGACAGTNCACTCGCNGTTGGTTTGGTCTCTGANTTAAATAATCGACCGAATGCGCANTANGTGGCGCCCTCTCGAACAGCANNTTCCATAAGTTNGGTNGAGTCATGACACGTACGACCGATAATGGCGCTGNGNCCNAGAGNCTCACGTGCACTNGCNAGCGATTCGTCGTTTTGACCAAGATGTACCCCCTCCGCTCCAAGGNCTCGAGCNACCANTANATGATCGTTAATGATGCATGGTGTCCTCTTTGTGCNACAGATATCGATAGCGGCTTCAGCGAGTGCCTCGAGGAGCCCCAGATCATCNCCTTTGTGGCGCATCTGAATGTAAGCGGCGCCACCCTCAATTGTTTCTTGTATCTGCCTGNAGAGTTGCTCAGGATGAGTTATCGANGCATCGGTGATGACNTACAAACCNTGCATTAGAATGGTTTAACGATCACCANGATAGAAATTGCAACAAGGCCGATCACCGGTACTTCNTTAAACCAGCGATACCANGTGTGACTCCTCGTGTTGGANTCGTTTTTGAATGTTTTGACGATTTTCATACACCAGTGATGGTACCCAATCAACAAGATCACAAATGTGAGTTTGGCATGCATCCACCCTTGNGTCANNTAGTCNGGTNCCAGCATGATCATCCAGATACCGAGNGCGATGGCAACGATCATTGAAGGGGTCATNATCCCGTTCAAGAGTTTTCTTTCCATGACTTTNAAACGCTCTGTCCCGGTGATATCGCTTGTNTCAGTCATTGCGTGATATACGAATAATCTGGGAAGATAAAACAAGGCCGCGAACCAGGTCACGACGGCGATTAAATGAAACGCTTTAATCCAAAGAAACATGATCTCTCCTTTTCTNNACANNGGAGTACACCAAGTATCCAATNGAAAGACAAGGCTATCCTCGTTCCTGATTTCGAACCTTATTTTGTACCTCAATTACCGCTGTGAATAAGTCTCCCTCGGTAATCGCGCCTAAAAAGACTCGATCGTCTCCATCAACGATCGGTATCGATTCACCAACAAAATCACTGACAANATACATAGCATGTTGNAANGAATCGTCTTTTTTNAGGATGAGNGGATTTTCNTCGCAAAATTGTTTTNCNAATTTATNNCCNGCCGTAACGGCCTGATGTACNGATAGTTTNCCTAANAGGTTGCCTGAGNCAGATATTATGTAGGCCTCNGTTTGTTCCTTCGCACGCATCTNGTNAAGAGCCTCTTGTCCNGTACTGTCCTCACCAAGNTTGACGCAATCATCACCTACATGAGCCTCTAANGTATGTTGATTCAGNGCTATTCCTTCCCTGCCNAGTGANAGATCNATACCNCGGTCGATCAATTGNCGATCAAAAAAGGAATGACCAAATAATCGATGCGTTAATAGCATCGANGTCATCACGGCCATNAGNGCGGCCACAGCATATGCNTAGGATTGTGTGAGTTCGAGAACNATNAGAACCGCTGTAATTGGCGCCCCTATCACAGTTGCGGCAACTGAGGCCATNGCNGCGATACTNATGGCCTCCGTCAANCCCNGAANGCCCACAGCNATTGATANCTGTGCNACCAGTCCNCCAACCGCAACACCGATAAAAAGTGCCGGTGAGAATACTCCNCCNAATAAACCAAAACCGATGCAGACCGCCGTCATNGATATCTTCAGNANGAGCAAGANGAGAAGCATAGGNATCTGGTACTGTCCGCCGAGCATCGCATTAACNGTANCGAGGCCNACNCCCAGAATCTCGGGCACCCAGATACCNACGGTTCCACAAATAGTNGCAGCGGTGACAATTAATCGCTCGGCTGACCAACCTGACTNNCNAGCAAACTTTGNGGANTACCTAAGTCCTTGCATNAAGGTGATTGCCGTCGCAGCAACAACAGGNCCNGCAATAATCAAAATNGGGATCAGNGTNGCNANATCTGGAGAGTGCGCTGANATTGCGTAGGGAGTTGTNTTTTTNAAGAAAGCCTGACTNAACGCAGCTGCNGTTACGGAGGCGATAGATATCGGTGCCATTGCCCGNACTGAAAGATGTCTCAGAACTGCCTCGTGAGCAAANACGATNCCCGCGATNGGGGCACCNAAACCTGCTGAAATGGCGGCNGCGACNCCACACCCGAGATATATTTCGTTTGAAAGTCGTGACTTAAAGAATCGTTTGAAAATGATACCGATCGTNGCACCGAANTGCACTAACGGTCCNTATTGCCCNACCGATCCACCNCCTGCNGCACTTGTNAAGGCGGCTAGNGTTGANACCAGCCCATGTTTTTCATCAAGCGGCTCTTTTGACTGGTGTGCATGGTAGATTGAGTCTGCNGGACCGTGCCACCGNGTTATCTTGAATACCCGGCGCATCAAAATNAGCAGNCCNGCCGCAGACCAGAGAAAAACNAAACTNGTNAGTTCTATTTGTGTCCCAAAAATNACNNCTTCCATNAGTGTCTGATTTTCTCGGAGGGCAGTGAAGAAGNTCACCCCNGACACAAANGCCTTTGANGCGGTTGCTACNATGANNCCGACGAGGCCGCCTATGACAAAATCTACAATCAGTTCTGCGCCAGTGTCCTTGACTTGANTCTGCATAGACTTNCCCGTTTTTGTACGTTTTAGCCNTGGATTAACGTATTATGCGCTCAATTTGTGAATGGATGGAAATCNCNNTTGAAACAGATCGGAATTGTTGGCGGAACGGGTTACACGGGTGTNGANCTNCTTCGTATGTTNGNTNCGCATCNAGGGGTTGAGATCNGTTGTCTCACNTCTAGGTCAGAAGCNGGTAAAACAGTCGCTTCTTTATATCCTTGGCTGTCACATGCAGCTGAGTTGAGTTTTGAGGAGCCTTCACTTGATGCATTGTCGTCGTGTGATCTGGTGTTCTANGCGACTCCGAATANGGTTGCGATGACGGAGGCGCNGGNTCTTCTTGATCGCGGTGTNCGCGNGATCGATCTTGCAGCAGATTTTCGGTTTGGCGATGTGGCGCTCTGGGAGGCTGCATATGGAGGNCAACANAGNGCGCCTGATTTACTTCACGAGGCTGTCTACGGTCTNCCTGAAAAGTATCGTCATCAGATTGCTGGGGCCCGAATTGTCGGGAANCCAGGGTGTTATCCGACAGCGACTGCGTTGGCACTGATGCCGCTTGTTGAGGCAAANGCNNTGAGAGAATCANACGTCATCGTNGACGGTAAGAGTGGGGCNTCGGGTGCAGGNCGNTCNGNCCGTNCNGATCTTATTGTTGCTGAGGCATCTGATAATTTCCATGCNTACGCNGCCGAGGGTCATCGCCATGAGCCNGAAATGGCTCATCAAATCTCACAAATGGGGCAGGATGTGAGCGTAACGTTCGTTCCTCATCTGCTACCGATGATTCGGGGGATTGAAGTCACGGTATATGTCTCCACGTNACTNAGTGGNGAAGACGCNAGGCANCTTTTCCNGGNACGCTATNATGNAGAGCCCCTAGTTTCCTTGGCCGNTANTGGCGAGTATCCTGAGACACGATGGGTTCGNGGATCNAATCGTTGNNTTATTGGACTGTATCAGCAGCGGCCCGGACAGTTGATCATTTCGAGTGTCATCGATAACTTAGTAAAAGGTGCGGCAGGCCANGCGATCCAAAACATGAACTTGATGCTTGGATTCAATGAGTTTGACGCAATCCCGATGGATGCATTGAGTCCGTNAGAAACTATGGCTGAAGTATTTATTCCGACTCCGATCAAGNTNACTGATCGAGCTGTTTNGAAGGCGAAAGAACTCATTGANGGTGAGGGTAATCCTNGTCTTCATCTACGNGTTTTNGTGACCGGCGGAGGNTGCTCTGGATTCCAGTANGGTTTCAGNTTTGANGATGAGCTTCNAGAAGACGANACNGAAATTGTGAAGGACGGAGTTAAAGTGGTCNTGGANGGTATGTCATACCAGTACCTAGTTGGTTCNACGNTGGANTATTCCGAGTCACTNACTGGATCGCAGTTNNTTGTCGAGAATCCGAATGCANCTAGCACATGTGGTTGNGGNGCGAGTTTTAGCCTATAANGTCGGAAANACCAAAGAGCCNANGACGCCAGCNACNCTCGATCCNGTGATNGAACTCGTTTCCATNATTNGCTGATCTATNCATTGAAGNCCAAGCCAACCAAAGCAAGCAGCCTCAACAAAGTCTGGATCNATAGAAAATGCCTCAGAAGNCACCACGAGTGGCTGCACCGTATTGTCGATCTGATCCATTAGGTGGGNNTTGTGGATACCNCCCCCGCANACGGCTAAGATGTCGATGTCACTGGGNAGNGCTNTGTNTACAAGAACCGCNGTGAGCTGATTNAGAGTTGCTTGCACGTCAGCNGGTTCGATAANCGGAAATTGATTCACGATTGCTGAGAGCCAGGNCGANGAAAAATATTCCCGTCCAGTGCTTTTTGGTGGTGATTGAGCGAAGTATGGATCGTTGAGGAGGGCCGTNAAAAGATCNTCATTNACGCAACCGGATGCGGCATAGTTTCCNNCATAATCAAAAGGCTTATCCTGATGCATCTGGTNCCATATGTCCGACAGAGTATTAGCGGGTCCTAAATCCCANCCTTTAATNGGCTTTCCTGAAACTAATAGTGAGAGATTTGCAATTCCGCCGAGGTTGAGGACGGCCACATTNTCAGTATNACGACNGAATTGGGATGCATGGAACAANGGTGCAAGTGGCGCCCCTTGACCGCCTCGNGCCATATCACCGCGTCGAAATTGGTGTNCGACNGGAGTNAGCGTGGCCTCGGCGAGACGTTCAGCAAAACCAATTTGTAANGTTGAGCCCAGATGTGGGGCATGCCACAGTGTTTGACCATGAAAGCCTATGACTGAAATTTTTTCATCACTGGANTCTATAAGCATTTTGCATTGTTCGATCACAGCTTCTGTATATTGGTGCTCGATATGCAACAGGGTATCGAGGTTCACCTCACCGGATTCGATGATTTTTTGAAGACCATCACGNNCCTGAATTGGTAGTTCAGATCNCTGGGTNTTGACGACCTCTATNCGGTGATTCTTTTTATTTTCTCTGACGATGCAGGCGTCTAGCCCATCAAGGCTTGTGCCGCTCATCAGCCCAATCGCAGATCGGGACGCTTTAGGGGTTGGTAATGCTTTGGAAAGCCAGTTCATCATGGCTTCTTTGTGCGTCGAGCGACGCTATTAATGTTCCTGCGATGCGCCTGTAGCGTGCGATTTCAGATTTTGGTAGCGACTTCGCTTTTGGAAGTTTATTTAGGATCGTCCGAGGATTTCGATGCACACCGTTGAATATAAACTCATAGTGAAGGTGTGGCCCAGTTGATAACCCTGTTGAACCAACATAACCTATTACCTGCCGTTGCTTAACTTTTTGGCCAGTCCTAAATTTTCCATATCGAGACAAATGGGCATAGAGGGTAGTAACGCTACTGCCATGCTTCATAACGATGGTCTTTCCATATCCTCCTTTGGTTCCCCGGTGTACGATCTTACCGTCTCCGGCGGCATATACCGGTGTTCCTGTCGGTGCCGCGTAATCAGTTCCTCTATGGGGGCGTCGAACACCTGTAACTGGATGCTTTCGGGAGTGGCTAAAATTTGAACTAATTCGGCGAAAATTGAGGGGTGCTCGTAAAAAGGCTTTCCTCAAGCTAACCCCATGTTGATCGTAATAGCCGATACCGCCTTTAGTGTCTTTGTAACGAACCGCTATGAATGACTCCCCAGCGTTAATAAACTCTGCGGCCAAAATATTCCCGTATTCCACGAATTCGCCGTCAAGGTATCGCTTCTCAAATGTGACTACGAATTGGTCACCTTTTCGGATCTCGTAGACGAAATCGATTACGTGCCCGTATATATCCGCCAACTCCATAATCAGGTTATCGGAGAGTCCGGCATGTGCACCTGCCAAAAATAGTGAGCTGTCAATGGTTGCTCGAGCGTGCTCGATATAAATTTCAGCCTCTCGGTATCGTTGGCTAATTGTCCAACTGCCGTCACTTTGAGCTGCAATGGTTTGATGAAACGGTGAGTGGACAACAGCAATTTCCGTAAGAGTGTTATCACTGTCATATCGAAATTCTACAGATTGACCGGCCTTAAGCTGCGAGACCTGAGCTTGACCGCTTTCCGCCTGTGTGAGCGAGTGGAGCACTTGCGTCTCCAAACTCTGGCGAGAAAAAAGTCGAGATAATGAGTCACCCTCTTTTACACGTTCAGTTCGAGTTT
>PAWX01000030.1 GCA_002714245.1 Gammaproteobacteria bacterium
TGTTCGTCGTGCTTATGTTCGTCGTGCTTATGTTCGTCGTGCTTATGTTCGTCGTGCTTATGTTCGTCGTGCTTATGTTCGTCGTGCTCTTGAAGCTGTGCGATTGGGAACTCATAGTTCACCTGCAGCGTCGTCCCGTCTAAAACTATTTGCACATGGTTCAGACCGTGGACGTGTGCCCCGGCGTGTCGTTTTTCTGCGTGCGCAAAGCCAGCCAAAAAAATAATAACCAGAGTCACAATGATCCGCATGAATTACTCCAAAAAAATGATTAATAAAAATGCAATAGTATTGCAATACAAGGCTACGTCAAGGCCTTGCTGCATGGGGTTTTGGCTCCCCGATTCATGCACTTTCTGGCTGAAAAATAATATATTTATACTTACATTGAGGAACGGACAAGATGAACGTTATAAATCGTCGCGCCAACAAAAATCGTGGCTTGTCATTGGCCGTTTCGGCGAACGAAATAATACTTTGAAAACATAATGATTACTGGCCTTACGTTCGTTGCATTTGCTGGCCTATGTATCACCACCTCAGACTAAAATCGGAAAAAATTTAACGTTGCAACTATTTGATCCAATAATGTCTGAAATCTCTTGGTGCCCCAAAAGAATGGTTTGATTCAAATGAGTCGCACAGATTTTCTAAGGCGAGACGAGACAATTGACTTAGGGAACCAGCCAAGCTGGAAGATCGTGCGCCGCGAACCCCGAAATCGCCGCGTCCACACAATCCCTCAATGACCCCAATCTAGAGTGCCTGTTACTTAACCCGTGGGCGTAGTGGGCATATTTACCAGAATTGGTCATTAGACCTTTAGCTTCGGGCGGGAAAATAGGCTCAATAATCGAGCACCAACAGAGGTCGGGCATTAGTTGTACGCCTGCGTCTTCCAATTTCTTGGTAATTCCCTCAGCCTCTGCACGTTGAATGGTGTGGCGGCCAGCAGTAATTTTCATTCGGGTTTGGATGTGACGTCGTCTACCAGCAAAGAGAGCGCTTATCTTTCTTATTTCCTCGATCGACGCATGTGGGCTTCCAACAGCGACCAAATCAATTTTTTCGAGTCCACGATTAAGCTCAAGCCAAGCATCCTTGAGGTTCTCACGATTGATCAGATGTATCGGATGTTGCTCACAATTCTGAGACGACGATTCAGGTGTTTGGCCAAGAATATGTAGCATTGGTGCACCGGAAGTTGTTCCAAAAGCAGCGCATAGAGATTTTAAATCATCGATTGTTGGTGACAAACTTTCGAGCCCCGTAATCAAAGGGACTGCATCGGGTGACAATTTACCAGCAAGCCAACCGATGAGAGGCCATAAGACCTCCTCATCAGATGTCCACTTCTGAGGAATCGCTACCTCGATTTTTACTCGAGCTTTTCTTCCAAGTGTTGAATACATACCAACAGCTGGCGCCCGCCCCGTCATCGCGATGAATAGATCGAGATAGTCTGGATGTTTTTGGGTTCGGGCACCAAGAACGGTGTTCGCGAAAATCACTGCATTTGATTCCGACCAACCTATATTTTCCCCGAGTTGAGGTTTGTCGGTCAGAAGATATGGTGCACAGGTAAAAGTCGGTTTGACCCCCATCTGAACGTATGCATCAGCCAAACGGCTCGCCCGTTTACCAAAGTCCTTATCGAGCCCCGAGTCTTGCCAATTCTCACGATCGACCGAGATGGCATTAATCGTTGTCGGGATGATCACTTGAGCACCGAGCTGAGCCATTTTTTCAGCAAAGATGAGATTGGCGTCGTGTGCCAAGATACAGCCATCGATGTGACCTTTGTCTACATTGATCAAACTTGACGCGTTTTCGACGGCTGCCATCACACAAATCGTTTCCATCGCAGCTTTGGCGACATTGCCATGATCACCCTTCAAATAGGCGTGGTCGTTTTCAGATAACACGAGTTGAGCTTTTGATATTAGGTCTAGGTTGATAGTTTGACCAGCCAGTACAAGCTTACGATTCCGAAGTTCAACTAACTTTTCCCTCGCGACAGTATGGTAGTTTTGCTGAGACAGACAGATTATAGGAATCGGGACCCCAAATATCCGATCGCATACGATTGATCCCAAGGTCAATACTTGCTCTGGTTCGTTGAAAATAATCATTGCTGGGGCACGCTTGTTGAGGGCCAACTGCAATAAGACACCGCTTCCACTGCATGAGCCTCTGGATGTCGGCATCAATAAGCATTTGCCGGATACAGAATCTCCGTGGTTGGGGTGATGCGTGTCGATGATTAGTCCAGTGTCTGGGTCGACGCCTCCCCAGAAACTTAATCCTTCTCCACAGACTAGAACTTTGCCGCTGGCGCACCCCTCCACAATCAATTGATTTTTTTTGATCGAGCCGTCGTGTTTATGTTTCATGCATGTCGAGCCCTATATGAAAAGTTCCTCGTAACGTCAATCAGTTGGGTAGTTTGGGGAATGAGGCTAAAAGCGATTCTTTGGCTCCTAAGATATGATCTCTCAGTAGTTCCGCAGCCAAATCTGCGTTATTTGAGAGGCAGGCATCGAGGATTGCTAAATGCTCACTCTTCGCTTTATCCATACCATCGCTTACGACCAGTTGGGCTCTTATATACCGATCAACTCTGTCCATTGCGTTGTCAGCGACTTCCCTGGTGAAGGTTTGGTCGCTGTCAGCGTAGAGCGTGTGATGAAAAATTCGATTAAGGTCGCCCCACGCCAATGGATCAGTTGATTTAGAGAAATCATTGCACTGAACGATGGCCAATTGTTTTGTTGAGTCGCTCATCCGTGGAACCGCGTTCCTCAATATTTCAGGTTCCAGCAAAGCTCTAAGATTGAAGATTTCGGAGGCTTCATCGGCTGATAGACCCACGACGACAGAGCCTTTAAATCGTTGTGTCTTAATTAGACCCTGCTCCTCTAAGCGTGAGAGAGCTTCTCTGACCGGAATCCTGCTAGTTTGAAACGAGCGAGCGAGCTCGTCCTGACGTAACGGTGTCCCCACTGTGATATCACCCTCAATAATTGCTTTCCGAAGAGCTGAAAAAATTATTTCGGATGCGGATTTTGTTTGTGAAATGTCGACGAACTTAACCTTCAAAATTTCTCCGATTCGCTCGTTGTACATCGGATACAATATGCGATAAATTCGACGACGGCAATAAAGCTAATAACAACCATAGCGGGTACAAAGATGATAAAAAAACTAGTTAGCATGGCGGCAATAACGATGATGATTGCCGGGACCTCAATGGCAGATACGCTGGACGATATAATTGATCGCGGTAAGTTAAGGTGCGGAGTCGTTCTGGACTTCCCCCCTATCGGATTCAGAGACTCAAACAATCAGCCGGCAGGCTTTGACGTTGAATACTGCAAGGACATGGCGGCTGCTTTAGAGGTCGAGCTTGAGCTTCTTGAACTGACATGGGCCGATCGTTTACCCGTAATCGTGACTGGTCGTGCAGATGTTGTTTTTGGCGCAACCTCGGACAGTTTAGCNCGCGCTAAGACTGTGGGATTCTCCATNCCCTACGCTATNTATTATGCTCAAGGTATTGTCAACTCAAAGAGCGGCATCAAAACCTTTGAGGANATAAAGGGCAAGCGTGTCGCCGCTGCCGTAGGCACCGTNCCAGAGCAGGAGTGGTTAAAAATTGCGAAGGAGTGGGGCGAGGAAAACCTATATCAGGGGTACCAGAGCGAGAACGAAGTTTTCCTNGCGGTCGCGCANGGCAAGGCCGATATTGGGATAACCACCAATACAGCTGTAAAACCGATTTCAGAACAGTATGATACNGTNGANNCNGGNCCCCGNATGCCATGGACCACNGACTACACTTCGGTGGTCGGNAAACGGCAAGANGTTAGCTGGCTAAATTACTTGAATNTATTNGTTACTCAACAAGTGCGCTCTGGTCGTTANCAAGAGCTTTGGGGCCGGTTTGTAGGCGGNGANGCTCCTGAGCTGAGAATTCCNGGCGTGATGTACTAGNTGACCGAAAAATGAGGGGTCGTGCCNTTAGTGGACGANCCCCTTNTCAGTAACTGGATGTTTGAGTANAACTTTCACTGGCGNCCTGTTTTTAGGAGCCTNCCGGATCTTNTTGAGGCGGCCCTAACTACTNTNCAGGTNGCTTCCTTGGCTATGACTGTGGGTGTTTTGCTNGGNTTCANNTTAGCAGTGGGNCGGATGCGNGAAACTGGAGTGNTCTATTGGTTCGCNACAACCTGGGTTGAGCTAGCTAGAAACACACCCGCTCTNTTTCAGTTNTTCTTTTTTGGTTTTGGGCTGGGAGCGCTTGGGCTTCATCTATCGCCTTACTTGATCGTTTTGGCGGGCTTGACTTTCAATACGGCTGGTTACTTGGCAGAGAATTTTCGCGGTGGTTTTGAGGCAATTCCATCTACTCANCTGAGAGCTGCGCGGAGNCTNGGGATGAACCCTTGGCAGGCCTACACGCGGATATTGATTCCCCAAGTCATGCGGATTGTCTATTACCCGATGACTAACCAATTTGTTTGGGTTGTTTTAATGTCCTCCCTAGGNATGTTGGTTGGATACAGAGAGCTCACNGGAGAAACGCAATTTTTTGCGAGTAANACNTACAGGATTTTTGAATATTTTGCTGTCACGGCGGTCATTTATTACGTGATGGTCAAAGTGATCTTGNTCCTTTCCAAAGTCTTTGCATCTCGATTTTTTAGGTATTAGGAATTTNAATGGAGCAAACAGTAACTGTTTTTAGNGGCTTCAGTGCTCAAGACCTNTTGTTNCTNGGGGAAGCGGCTNTNAGAACCCTTTGGATTTCTTTGCTGTCAATCGCCATTGGTTCACTCCTTGGCGNTATTTTTGGGTGGGTACTTTACGANACCAANTATTNGGGTGGAATTCTTGTNAATCCCNTCNTGGATATGTTTCGTTCTGTTCCGTTAATNGTTCAGNTAGTTCTNTTCTATAACTTNGCGCCAATTGTCGGCCTCAACNTAGACGCATTCGAGTCTGGGCTGGTTGTGCTGACCATGTANACCTCCGCTNTNGTGGCCAACGTAGCGCGCGGNGGCATTGAGTCNGTGGGCAGNTCGATGCGTATCGCTTCTCGGTCTCTAGGAATGTCATATTGGCAAGATATGCGTTACGTGGTGTTTCCAATTGGTACCCGTGCGATTTTCCCNTCNTGGGTTGGGGTCGCACTGGGCGTTATGAAGGACAGNGCACTTGTTTCGGTCTTGGGATATGTNGAGCTTGTGAAGGCGAGCCAGGTGCTGATCACGCGNACTCAGGAGCCTCTTCTNATCATCCTAGTGGTCGGNGCGTTCTATTTTGTCCTCTCTTATCCNGTGTCGCGATATTCAGCGAAGCTTGANCGNAGGTGGTCGCAATGATCAANGTCAATGGGTTACACAAATATTTTGATGATCTCCACGTTCTCCGCGGAATTGATCTAGAGGTACAGAAGGGGGAAGTCCTCTCGGTAATCGGTGCATCTGGATCAGGAAAGTCAACATTNCTGTACTGCATCAACGGGATCGAGCAGATTCAGGAAGGCTCGGTATATGTCGATGATGTTGATGTGCATGCAAAGGCGACTGACTTGAACAAGCTTCGACAGCGGTTAGGGATGGTATTTCAGCAGTGGAATAGTTTCCCTCACTTGACTGCTCTGGAGAATGTGGCCCTGGCCCCTCAGATTGTTAGAGGGCTGACGAAGGNAGAAGCTAAGGATATNGCTATCAAACAACTCGAGCATGTTGGGCTTGGTGATAAGTTTGATGTCTATCCCAACGCACTTTCTGGTGGCCAACAACAACGATTGGCAATCGCGCGAGCTTTGGCTATGGACCCTCAGTACATGTTGTTCGATGAAGCCACATCAGCCCTAGATCCTGAGTTAGTCGGTGAGGTTTTGGATACNATGCGGGTGCTNGCTGAAGAGGGGATGACCATGATTTGTGTNACCCATGAAATGGGATTNGCTCGAGATGTATCCGACCGAGTNGCCTATTTTCATGAGGGCGTTGTGGAAGAAATTGGGTCACCGGATCANATATTNGCAGACCCAGAGTCNGAGCATACGAAAAAATTTTTAGCAAAAGTAAGGTGATTTAGANAGGTCAATTTCTATTTCGAGATAGACGCGAGACCGNTTGCTANAGAGGTTNAGATGATGANAACAAGCATATTCACTGGTTGCGTNCCAGCTTTAATGACCCCATGCGATNAGCATCGAAAACCCAACTACGACGCGCTTGTCGAAAGGGGNTTGTATCTTATCGAGCAAGGAATGTCTGCCGTGGTCTATTGNGGNTCCATGGGCGATTGGCCCCTGCTGACNGATTCTCAGCGGATGGAAGGTGTGAGCGCGTTAGNAGAGGCAGGCGTNCCTGTAATNGTNGGTACAGGGGCNATTAANTCGGAGTCAGCTGTTGCTCATGCGGCGCATGCACAGAGGGTTGGTGCGCAGGGTTTNATGGTAATCCCTAGGGTGTTGTCCAGGGGTAACTCGCTAGAGGCCCAGCGATACCATTTTAAGGCAATCTTGGAGGCTGCCGCTGATTTACCTGCGGTCATCTATAACAGTCCNTACTACGGGTTTACTACTCGAGCNGACCTGTTTTTTGCCCTGAGATCAGAGCATCCAAATCTGGTTGGGTTTAAGGAATTTGGTGGNTTTGGGGACTTACGGTANGCGTCGGAANANATCACCTCTAAGGACCCGGACGTTACTTTGATGATTGGCGTAGATACGGCGGTATACCATGGTTTCGTCAACTGCGGTGCAGGAGGGGCAATTACTGGGATCGGAAACGTTTTGCCCAAGGAGGTCCTCCTTCTGGCTGAGTTGTCTCAGAAAGCGGCTGCNGGAGACGCGATTGCTCGTCGGAGAGCNCGAGAACTTGATGAAGCNATGTCTGTGCTCTCAAGTTTTGATGAGGGCGTGGATTTNGTGCTTTATTACAAGCANCTNATGGTTTTGGAGGGAGATGAGAANTACTTACACCACTTTAATAAGTCCGACCGTTTGACNGATGCTCAGAGAAATTATGCTGAGTCACAGTTTTATGTGTTTAAGCAGTGGTTCGAGTCNTGGACCCAGCTTGAGAGTCTCCAGTGAAAATTNTCGANAGCCACACTGAGGGTGAGCCCACTCGANCTATTTTCGANGCCGGTTTCGATNTGGGATCCGGCTCTCTGGCTGANAAAGCAAANGTATTTGAACAAAATTATCGAGATTTTTGTGGCTCCNTTCTGAANGAACCNAGAGGGAATGATGCCTANGTGGGCGCCTTGGTGATAGATTCCGANGAATCTGANTGCGCTGCCGGGGTCATTTTTTTTAATACNGTCNAAAATTTAGGAATGTGTGGNCACGGCACGATAGGATTANGNGCAACGATGGCCTACATGGGTCTNATAAAGCCTGGCNAACATAAGCTTGAAACACCGGTAGGCAAAGTGGCAATCAATCTCAAAACTCCAAACCGAGTATCGGTCACCAATATTGAGAGCTNTAGGCTACTGAAGAATGTTCNCGTTGANGTCTCGTCTNACGGGTCGTTAANTGGCGACGTGGCGTGGGGTGGAAATTGGTTTTTTCTTGTGAAGAATTCACCGATCGATATCAGGTTNGAAAACTTGCGTGAGCTCACAGATTTGAGCTTANAAATACGTAAGGCACTNGAAGCTNNNGGTATTACGGGCTCNCAAGGAGCGTGGATAGATCACATAGAACTGTATGGGGCGCCGGNGTCTGCCGAGGCAAATAGTAGAAGNTTCGTTTTGGTACCCAGCGGTTCTTATGANNGATCNCCNTGTGGGACAGGNTGTTCGGCGAAGATGGCCTGTCTAGCGGCGGANGAGGCTTGGCCAGCTGGGAAGACCTGGATTCAGGAGAGCGTTATNGGGAGTACCTATGCGTTGGCATACGAGCAGGGGGGCGACGGGGGCGTGATNGTTACCATCGAGGGTACGGCCTTCGTCACGGCNGAGNTCACATTGATTTTNGATAGCCAAGACCCGTTCAGGTNTGGGATTTAGTCGTGNAAATCTGTCGTTNCCTAACGCGACANAANTTGGGNGTNGGCTTAATCTATGAATCCTAAACAAGGTGTCGTTGTTGTAGGCTCCGGAATAATCGGNATCAGCGNCGGCTTAGCACTTCAACAAGCTGNTTTTAGGGTNCGAATTGTNGATAGNGGAGGGCCGTCCCAGAAAGCTTCGGAGGGNAATGCNGGTGCNTTTGCNTTGGCAGATATCGTTCCGTTAGCGACTCCGGGGATTATGAGGGCAGCACCGGGTTGGTTACTGGATCCACTGGGGCCACTAAGCATTCGGCCTTCGTATGTTTTTTCTATAGCCCCTTGGCTTATGAAGTTCTGGCGCGCGAGCTGGAGCGATAGGTTTCCGTCATTGATGAGGGCTCAGGCCGAGTTGATGTCCTTGTCGAGGTCTGCTCTCGACCGCCAGGCCCAACAATATCGTGGGGAACCGTTATTGAGGCGAGCGGGTCAACTCCGACTATACGATGGCAGAGATACGTTTCGAGCAAGCTCCTCTTATTGGCAGGCTTGCGAAGAATACGGCATTACTCATGACCTTTTAGGGGCTTCCCGAGAGATAGAAGAGATCCAGCCGGGGCTGTCGACAAAGTTTCAATACGCGGGCTACACACCAGACTGGTTGAATGTGAGTGATCCGAAGCAGTGGTTAAAACATCTGCATGATCAATTTGTTGATCGCGGAGGGTTGGTGGAGTGCAGAGACGTGCGATCGATTTCCGCTAATTCAAGCGTGGTTGAGGTCTATTGCGTAGACGAGACACTGAGCTGTGACTATGTAGTTATCGCAGCTGGCGCCTGGTCGAAGTCCTTGGCTCAGGCTACTGGTGACGATATTCCCCTCGAGACCGAGCGGGGATACAACACGACGTTCAGTCCAGGTCATTTTGATTTGAAGACTCATTTGACGTTCGCTGATCATGGATTTGTTGTTTCTAAGGTCGGCAGAAAGGTGAGAGTTGGTGGCGCTGTAGAGTTAGGAGGTTTATCGGCACCTCCCAACTTTGATCGCTCGAAGATTTTGTTATCGAAAGCGAAACAGTTTTTGCCGAACATGGACATGGTAGATGGTGAAGAGTGGATGGGTTTCAGGCCATCTATGCCTGATAGTCTTCCTGTTATCGGTAACTCCCCAAAGCAGTCACGCGTGATCTATGCTTTCGGTCACGGTCATCTCGGTTTGACTCAGTCTGCCGCCACAGGTGAACTCGTCCGCGATAGTATCTTAGGGAAGCCTTGGCCCATCGCATCGACCCCGTTTTCCCCAGCACGGTTCCATCACTGATTTTATCCAAGGTTACCCTGAGATCTCGTCAAAAAGTTGTTTGATGTGCGCGGCTACAGCTAAATCTAGATGTGCCCCTCCTCCGTTTTTAAAAATCGTAATTTCAGCGTCACTCTTTCGGCCAGGATCGCCAGAACATAGCCCGTAAAAATCGTTGATCACGTCAGCCTCAGAAATCACGCCATTGGCAAGAGGGATGCCTAACTCTCCAATATCATGTAGTGCAGTCTTATAGGAGTCTACGAAAATAGATCCACGGAGTAGAGCCGAATCATGGGCTTCACGCATATCGGGCCGGAAAGCACCAATCAAATCTAGATGGCAACCTTCCTTAAGCCATTCTCCCTTGATGAAGGGGTCGATTGCGGTGGTCGCGGAAGATAGAATATCCGCGGTCCGCACAGCTTCAGCCAAATCTTTGATTGGGACAACATCCTTCTCAGACGCTAGCGCGACTGCCTTTTCGTGGTGATGATTCCACACGTGAATGGTTTCAAGTCGCGGAAATAACTCCCGATATGCGTCAATCATCGATTGGGCAACTTTACCCGCACCTAAAATCGTAAGTACTTGGCTCTCTTTTCTAGCAAGTAACTTGGCGCCGAGCACTGAATCACCGGCAGTTTTCCACTTTGTTAAGAAATTACCGTCAATTATGGCTTGCGGCGCGCCCGAGCTATCTTCGAATAGGGTGACAAGTGATTGAACGGTGGGGAGGTCAGGAAATTTGGTTGCATTGTCGGGAAAGATCGTCGCAGTCTTTACAGCTATCCCGTAGTTTTTAATCCAAGCAGCCCGGGACAGAAGAGAACTATTTTCAGATTGAAAGAGTATGTCATTGATTTCTGCCTCAGGTCTTTGGTGGGCCGAGAAGAGCGCGTCAGTTATTCCTGACCAAGTCAGTAGTTTCTCTATATGTTCCTCGGAGATAAAGGGGATGTCTCTCATAATTTAGATTGGGCGAACCGGCCAAGTGTCAGATACCCTATATCCATGTGGCCAAGGGTCGGATGGGTCTAAATAATATTCATACGAGCCCGTGATCCACGCACGCCCAGAAATCTCAGGTCTAATCATAGGGATACCGCTGTGCCTCTCTGTTCCCAGAATTTGACCTTCGAAACACGATCCTATTATTGATCGGGCGATAACAGGCTCCCTGACCGACAGCTGTTTTCTAGCATGTAGGATGGCCATCCGCGCTGATAGACCTGTGCCGGTAGGTGATCGGTCAAGCTTTCCTGGGTCTATTACAACCGTATTTGTGTATGTTTTTATGCCATCAATTTTTAAAAGGCGAGAGTGTATTTGTGTAAATGAAAAGTGCGTCCAGTCCTTGTTGATAGGGTGCCTAAATTCCAGTTGCTCGTTAGCCGCTTTGGTAATTTTTCTGCCAAGCTCAACGAGATCCTTTGCCTCGTCTGGAATGATTTGAACCCCTAGCTGTCCCGCGTCAATCGTTACGAAGCTATCCCCACCATATGCGGTGTCTACTAAGAGTGTTCCAAAACCCTCTAGCTCAAGCCTTTGGTCCAGTAAGCCGGCAAATGATGGTACGTTTTGCACGTAGACCCGCTCAACCTTCCCGTGACCGCATTTTGCTCTGACTTTTATAAGTCCCCCGGGGGCCTCTAAAGTCATAAAAGTTTCGGGTTCCACCATCGGTATAATACCGGTCTCTAGCAGAACGGTAGCGACACAGATCGAGTTAGAGCCTGACATAGGCGGTGTATGACTTGGTTCCATTATGATCCAGCCCATCTGAGCCTCGGGCTGCTTAGGCGGCACCAGAAGATTGACGTGTCGAAACAGACCGCCACGGGGTTCATTGAGTATGAAGTTTCTTAGTGAGCCGTCATTGTGTATGTAAACCGCTTGCTCCCAGATCGTATCGCCTGGCGGCGGTGCTACGCCTCCGATAATGACATCACCGACCTCTCCCTCAGCGTGACAACCGATCACATGTATAGACTTCGAGGATCTAATTTTTTTACGCTCCCTTTTTTCCTACCAAGCTATACTATTTTTATCGAGGCTTGATCCCTCTAACGTACTACAGGACCCGCAGAGCGAAAAGGCGAGCCCTCCAAAATTTGCTGGCTAACATAAATTTCGAAGGAGTATTCGATGAAATATCAACTGAAGCTGAAGCATTTTATTGCTGGTAACTGGGTGGGGGGCTCTGATAGTTTTGAATCTTCTCCTAGCTCAGGTCGAGGTCATAGTTTCCCAGCAGGTACAAACGACCTAGTGGATCAAGCGGTTATAGCTGCTGAGGAGGCGTTTATCACTTATTCGCAAACTTCTCGACAGGATCGTGCCAATTTTTTAAGGGCGATAGCTGAAGAAATCGATGCTCTTGGTGATGCGATTACAGCGATCGCAGGCGAAGAGACTGGTTTGCCCTCGGTAAGATTGGAAGGCGAGCGAGGCAGGACCTGCGGCCAATTGAGAATGTTTTCTGATGTCTTGGAAAAGGGTGACTATTTAGATTGTCGGCACGATAAGGCCTTGCCTGACCGGACACCCTTGCCGCGCCCAGAATTGCGACTCATGCAGCTACCTGTGGGGCCAGTTGCCGTGTTTGGAGCATCCAATTTTCCGCTTGCCTTTTCTACTTCAGGAGGCGATACAGCGTCGGCGTTAGCCGCTGGTTGTCCAGTCGTTGTCAAGGCACATCAAGCGCATCCAGGGACAAGTGATCTTGTCACGCAGGCGATTGAGAGCGCTATACATCGCACCGGGATGCCGAGAGGAGTGTTCTCGATGGTCCATGGTGGAAGCAGATCAGTGGGTGAGGCCTTGGTGAAGCATCCATTGATTTCAGCTGTTGGATTTACCGGGAGCCTTGCGGGTGGCCGAGCACTGTTTGACCTCTGCACCCAGCGTCCAACTCCTATCCCGTTCTTTGGTGAACTCGGGTCAGTCAATCCGATGTTTATATTACCGGGAGCGGCGGTAGAGCGGGGCGAGGAGATCGGTCGGGGTTGGGCCGCGTCCCTTTCAATGGGTGCCGGTCAGTTTTGTACCAATCCCGGGATTATTGTTGTGATGGAAGGCGAAACAGCTGACAACCTTATTGATGCAGCTAAGGTCGCGTTAGCTGGTGCTGCTCCTCAAACGATGCTGACTGATGGTATAGCTGTTGCATATCAAGAGGGGCAAAAACGGATATCGCGTACACCGGGTGTGCGTAGTGTCCTCACTTCAATGTCTGATCAACGGCAGGCAACGCCATACCTATATGAAACAGATGGGCCGACTTGGTTAGCAGATGCATCACTTGCTCATGAGGTTTTTGGTCCCTTGGGTCTCATTGTTAAGGTGTCGGATTTTGAGCAGATGCTAGAGGTGGCAAAACATTTGGATGGACAGCTGACATGCACATTACATACAACAGACGATGACATTGAATATGGGTGTGCGCTGATGCCAATTTTGACTCGCAAGGCTGGGCGTGTTTTGGCTAATGCTTATCCGACAGGTGTGGAAGTTTGTGACGCAATGGTCCACGGTGGGCCGTATCCTGCGAGCACAAACTTTGGTGCAACATCGGTGGGGAGTATGGCTATCCTCCGATTTTTGAGACCGGTCTGTTTTCAGGATATACCAGTCAGTCTGCTCCCTGTTGATATTTCTTAGTCGAGAATTTTCTTGGGTGATCTTGGTCGGTTCGCACAGATTGAATGACGTGGCTCTAATTTTTTAATTTGGGTTGACTCGCCGAGACATGACATAGAAAGCGGTGAGAAGATTTTTGTAAAAGACTTATGAGGACAAAATAAAGGTCCTCAAAGATAACGTCGAGAGAGAATTCAAATGTCCATTATCGACGGCAGATACAAGGACAGTTCAGGGAATGAGATGATCACCAATAACGCTACTATATCCATTACTATAAACCATCCCACTCCCTTGAAAATTGTCTGAATTGGAACGCTATTACCGACCGCGCCTTTGATAACATAAACATTCAAGCCGACTGGGGGCGAGACTAAACCTATCTCAAGGAGCTTAATCAGGATTATGCCGAACCAAATGAGGTTCATATCAGCTCCGTTCGCTATCGGCAGAAGTAGTGGCAGTGTTAAAAGAAGAAGGCCGATTGAATCCACAAACATGCCGAGAATAATGTAAATGATAGCTACTGAGACTATGATCCAAACTGCGCTGTCGCTTACGCTAAGCATGGTACTGGCCAGCCAGGCGGGTAAGCCACTTAGCGCCAGGAATTTTGTGAGAAAAATCGTTCCGATGAGAATTATGAAGATACTGCCAGTGCCGCGTGCGGTTGCGGTCAGTGCTTCAATAAAATTTGTCCGAGAAAACTTTCCTCGAAAGACCGCCAGAATAGTCGCGAGGAAGGCACCAACGGCTCCGGCCTCCGTCGGTGTGAAAAAGCCAGCAAAGATTCCCCCTAGCACAAAGATGATTAAGGTTGGCAGTGCCCATACTTCTTTAATTGCCGCCCACTTCTCTTGACTCGTGAAATGTTGCTCTACTTTCCCGGCCAGGTTAGGTGTCAGCTTTACACGAGCTACTATCATCAAAATATACAGGGCGGCAGATAAGAGTCCTGGCAAGAAACCGGCCATAAATAGTTTTCCAATTGAGACCTCAGCATAAACTCCGTAAAGGACCATCAGAATGCTTGGAGGGATCAATGATCCAAGGGTGCCAGATGCGGCGATGACTCCTGTCGCTAATCCCCTGTCATATTTATGTCTCAACATTTCCGGTACCGCAATACGCGCCATTGCTGACGCAGTTGCAACACTCGAGCCCGAGGCTGCTGCAAACATTGAACATGCACCAACACTGGCAATAGCGAGTCCGCCTGGAAGCCGCGACAAGCAAACCCTCATCGCTTTGAAGAGTCCTTGAGTCATTCCAGAGGTAGTGCACACGTACCCCATTAACAGAAACATGGGAACGGCTGTAAATGACCAGTTTCCGATAAAATTGAATGGGACCGCAGTAATTATTCCCAAAGCGGCACGCATGTTTGTCAGTTCCATAATGCCGAAGAATGAGACTAGACCCAGGGCCACCGCGATGGGTACGCGAAGCGCGATTAGGAGTAGTGCGGCTAAAACTCCTATCGCCCCCAGTGTGATGCTACTCAACTAAATCGTCCTCTGGACCTGTCACTTGCGGGGAATGTGTTGACTTTTTATTAAATAAATAAGTTGTGGATAGAATAAGTGCCAGTGCCATTGCCAGAAATCCGATTGGTAGTGCCCACCTGCTTGGCCAAACATAGAACAAGTAATTGGACATAATTGTCTCTTTGTAACCGAATGAAGCTATCGCATCGAGGAGTGTTTGATAGAACAATCCGCCGAAATAAACGATTCCTAGGAGGTTTGCAATGCACAAAGTAATCAACCTTAAACGAGGTGAAAAAAACTGTATGAATAGGTCAACGTGAACGTGTTCCTTTTTTAGCTCTACCGCCCCGAGAGGTAGAAAAACTGCCCCAACCATGTAGTAATACGACACAGTTTCAAGCGTACCGATCAATGGCGCATTGAATGCGAATTTCAGAAAAACGTCTAAAACGACGTGTCCCATCATTAAGATAAGGCAGCAGAGGCTCACATTTAGCAAAAGATTGCTAAATTTTGTCACGGCAGTATCAAAAACTGTCTGAAGCAAAGGTCTTACCCCTCGATGAGTCTTGTTTCACAGCCTTCCAAGCCTTTCAACGTTAGCACTTTTAAACGACACAGACCAAGGACCGTCCGCCGCAAAGTGATCACTGGAAACAAAAGGTCTGACTCCTCGGGGAAGTCAGACTCCTTTGTCTTCAACCAGGGACTGCTGAACTCAAAGTGGTGCTGGAGTGGTGTTAACGGTGTGTGTCTGTCCGGTCAAAAAAAGGGGCCACGCCCCTTTTTTAGTTGCCGTTATAGTCCGTAGGAGCCCACATCTATCTTATCGAAGAGTTCTCTCTGGATTATTGCGGCGATAGCGTCTGCGTCATTTCTATCCACCTTGGCAAAGAGGTCGTCCCACTTCTGCATAGTTGCGTCAAATCTGCCAAAAAGTGCGTTAGGGTCAGCAATTTTATATTTTTCGGAGGCCATGCTGTAGACGTTAGTCATATTATCTGACGCAAATTGCTTGATTGACGACATCATGTCCGCCGAAGGCTCATAGACCGACACACCATGACTTTTTGCTTCGTTTAAAGCTTCTGTTACAGACGCGTCATAGCCAACATAAAGTCTCGCCATAGCTTTTGCATTTTCATTAAACATCAGCCGCTTGTGTTTGCTCGACAACCCGGACCAGAAATCTTTGTTATAACCCCACATAGGACCAGCCCAAGCCAGACCCAATGGGACCATAGTTGTGTGCTTTGCGACGTCCCAAAGACTTCTGGATTTTAGATCACTTGCTACGTTAAGCGCGCAATCTAGTGTTCCTTTTTCGAGGCCTTGGTACATTTCGCTAGAAGGAACGTTTACTGGGACTGCACCTACTGTCTCTGCCCATCTAGAGAGGGCATTTCCATTAGTCCGTAGACGTTTACCTTTGACTTCTGACAAGTTCCTTACAGGCATGCTACACATCAGATTATATGCTGGAGTGGAATAGCCGCCACCAAAAATAATCCCAGCCTTTTCCCACTCCGCCAACAACTCTTTATCGTTCATATTGAAGTCGGTGTTAGCGACGGCCGCCACCAGTGCGTCACTATAATTAAAGCCAAGCTCTTGTATGGCGGTTGAGACCGGTAATTCTGCTGGCGTGTAGCCTGAATAGTGATATCCCACTTGCGCAATGCCATCCTGTAAGCCCGACATTCCAGCTCTGGCAGGAAGTAGCACTGTTCCAGTGAATACTTTGGGTTGCAACTCACCGTTTGAGCTCGCTTTTAATGACTCGGCCCAATCTACATAACCAAACTTGCCAAGTGGATGCGTAGCGGGGAAAAACGTATTCGCATTAAATTCAGTGGCCCCGACCGCAACGACCGAAAAAATACTGCCAGATAAGGCAGCTATACAGACACTCAACTTGAGTTTGTGTTTTGTTATCATTTTTATGTCTCCTAGTCTCAACTATCTGAACTATTGATGAAATTCGATGCTGAGCGTTAAAAAAACACTCATAGTGATATTGGCAATACGAGACTGACCAGTCAAGCCAATACTCACTGCGGTAAAGCGCCATGCAAGTGCGGGCCGTTTGCTGACTTTCTAGGAAACGCGATAAGCTACAACGTCATTTGAAACCTTTTGGATCTGACATGACCGGGCTAGTGGTTTTAGCTAACACAAGAATCTTGGATGTAAGAAAGGGGATGCTTACTGATACGCAAGATATTGTGATTGACAGAGACCGCATTATCGATATCAACCATAACGTTACCTTGAAAAACGATCATAGACGGATCGATCTTAAGGGGAGGATTTCATTACCCGGGCTATGCGACGCTCACGTGCATGTTACGGCCGCAACACCAAACTTCCCTGAATTAATGCGTTGGTCCCCGTATTATACCACCGCCCGCGCGAGCGAAATCTTGAAAAATATGCTTATGCGAGGGTTCACCACCGTGAGGGATGCCGGAGGCGCAGAATTTGGTTTGGCTCGTGCGGTGGAAGAGGGATTTCTGACCGGACCAAGAATTCTATTTTGCGGAAAAGCACTATCCCAGACTGGTGGGCATGGCGACATGCGAGAGCCAGGAGAGAATTTTGAGTCGTGTCTTTGTTGTGCAGGCCTAGGACGAGTCTGTGACGGTGTGAGCGCAGTCAGAAATGCCTGTCGAGATGAAATTCGGAAGGGGGCTAATCAGATCAAGATAATGGCATCTGGTGGAGTTGCGTCCCCTACGGATCGAATATCGAGTTCTCAATTTTCTTTGGAGGAAATTTCAGCGGCTGTAGAAGAGGCCACAAACGCCAATATCTATGTCATGGCGCACGCATACCTTCCAAAATCGATTTCAAGAGCACTAGATTGCGGGGTGAGGTCGATCGAACATGGAAACATGATCGACCAACAGACCTGTAAACTATTGATTGATAAAGATGCTTTCCTTGTTCCGACCATGTCTACACACGAAGTTTTGCCGATCATGGGCTTAGAAGCAGGCATGCCCGCCGATATGCTTGAAAAGGTCTCATTCGTCACAGAGGAGGGTAAGAAAAACTTCCCAAATGCCTGGAAACAAGGCGTAAAAATGGTGTTTGGGACTGATCTTTTAGGAACCATGCATGAGCATCAATTGTTGGAGTTTGAATTGCGTGGTGCTTTCCAAAAGCCGATTGAGGTAATTCGATCAGCGACAATAGTTGCCGCAGAATTATTTCAAATGTCTGAAGATTTGGGAGAGATCAAAGTCGGTGCTTTGGCGGACATCATATCTGTCGACGGTAATCCTTTGGATGACCTGGGAGTTCTGCAGTCACCCGATACATTCTTGAAACTCATCATGAAAGCCGGACGGATATATAAAGAGGACTGCTAAGCAAAAATTGTAACCTCGTGGTACCGGAGAAAACTAAGGCTTACGTGAGCTGACCCAAAAAATCGCTCCAGTCACCAGTGTAAGTTATGGTGTCGGCTTGTTGTTATTCAGTCTTTGGGAATAAGGGCACCCCCGTTCTAGTGTTGGTGATTCGTGACTATCCTCTGAAGACCTTGGGAGACGAATCCTCTGCGATAGAAACTTTCGTCTTAAATATTGTAGATCAGGTTACGACGAAGAATGGCGCGCTCGGTAGGATTCGAACCTACGACCGCCTGGTTCGTAGCCAGGTACTCTATCCAGCTGAGCTACGAGCGCGTCAAGGCCGTGAATAGTAATTATTTTGGCACAAATTGCAACCCTGCCCTAGTTTCGGCTTGCGGTTACATGGTCTAAAAGGAGATCATCGCTCCGTTCTGTTAAAGCGATGATATAACGGTAAGGACAGTCCAGAGTGTTGGTTTCACTGACGCAGTTATTAGTCTGTCAGCTCCTTGGTGAAATATTTGCTAGGGTTCTCAGTCTAGCGATTCCTGGGCCAGTGGTTGGGATGGGTTTACTACTGATCCTACTTTTATGCTCGCAGTCGATTCCTGAAAAACTGGAATCTACGGCGGAGGGTATTCTCTCGCACCTTTCTCTTCTTTTCGTGCCCGCGGGTGTCGGGGTCGTGGCTCACCTAACAGTGCTAGGGAACGAGTGGAAAGCGATCATAGGCTCCCTCGTAGGCTCGACTGTGATTACGGTACTCATTTCCGGTTGGGTGCTCCAACATCTGCACCGAGGAGAGCCTGATGAGTCCTGACTTTGTAGCGGTGTGGGTCTACCTCTCTGCCAGTCCTCTTACTGCATTGACCATTACCCTTGTCGCATACCTCCTTGGTGATTGGATTTATCAGAGGTCTGGGAAGATCCCTGTTCTGAACCCGGTATTGATAGCGGTCATTTTGATAACAATTGGCCTTGCCGTCACCGATATCGATTACTGGACCTACTTCGAGGGCGCGCAGTTTGTACATTTTCTACTCGGTCCCGCGACTGTGGCGCTTGCGATCCCGGTGGCGAAACTTCTTAAGACCATGCGAGGTGGCTTTGGCCCGCTTGTTATCGCTCTCGTTGCTGGCTCGTCAACCGCAGCCTTGTCTGCTGTTCTAATCGCCGACATTCTTCAGGCCTCGGAACAAACGGTCCTGTCGTTGGCCCCGAAGAGCGTGACCACTCCAATCGCGATGGGAATCGCCGAGCGCATCGGGGGCCTTCCCTCGCTCACAGCGGTGTGTGTGATCATGACAGGCATCATCGGCGCAATGATCGGTCCGTACGTCCTGGATGTGACTCGGATCAAATCATGGCACGCGCGTGGGTTCGCAATGGGCCTGGCGGCGCACGGAATCGGGACAGCGCGCGCGATTCAGATAAATAAAGACGCGGGTGCGTTTGCCTCGCTCGCGGTGGGTCTAAATGGCCTGGCGACGGCTACCCTGATACCTATCTTTTTTTATCTATGGCAGTGGTTGACGGGGGCATAGTTATATTTTCGGCTGCTATTTTTTTCCTAGAAATGGAACCCTGTAGGTACTCAGGCGGTGCCTGAGTTCCACCAAGTTGATTTCGGTACCGGCTAAATAATAAGCCTCGGTTCCCTTAGTTGACTGCCTCACCTCGAAGTCGCATTGATCTCGCTGATTCCACATAAATGCCCAGAGATCTTTTTCTGTAGGCTCGACCATCCTCTCAGACATAAATTTAGACGCATAGAGGCAGATCGTTTGGGCAAGTTTATTTCTCGTTGGCCTGAAAGTCGGTAGTTTTCTCTGAGCTAACACTCTTCTTTTTCTTGTTTGATTTGCAGAGGTGTGGATTTCTGTTTCAACTTCGATTGATCTCTGGGTTAGGCGTTCAATTTCGTCAACAGAGAACTCCGCCTCCAACAATATATGGGCTTGCTGGCCCGCAGTCTCCCGCTTGAATTTATAAAATCTGACCACTTTCAGGAGGTAATGAATATGCTCTGGGAACGCTTGCGTTTCCCAGAGCGTAATCGGTTCACCGTCGACCGTTTCAAATTCAATAACGAAGTGGGTTTCTGAATCGGCATCGGATAGAACTTTACTGTGACGGAAGTAGATAAAGCTGGATTGTGTCTCTAGGCTGCGCGCTGGGGCTTTTGGTGACCTGTATGGCTGCGTTGAAAATTCTGACGGCGCTTGTGGTGTTTCATCCGAGCTCATGGTTAAGACAGTTTCATTGCTGGGTTGGAGTCTTGCCTTGCCAATACTGTCTTGGACATCTTCGGGGAGGGATCGTGTGTCGTAAATTATAAGGTCCTTATTTTGCCAATTAATGGGGATTGCATACCGCAATTTGTCTGCCACAACCAGGGGCGTTATGTCCCTAATTAAGGAAGCAGAGAAGAGTTGGAGTTGATCCAGCGAGCAGTGCCTAAGGGAGTCAGACATGGTGCCTCAACGCTCAAACAAAATATTAGCATCCGCCAGTTTAGCGTATTTCTCAACCTGACCAGTTTCTATTGGTAATTTACGTTTCTTTTTTCAAGATCTGATTTGTGGCAGGTCGTCAGCTACCTGTTCCTGGGACGTTTTTTCATCTATCCGTACCAAAACGCTATCTGATAAGAGAGAAAATTGAAGAGGGGCGAACTTGCGACTTGTAACCGGCCATGCAGCAGCCACTTTTGCTGGGTTGACTGTGTCTCGTGAACATTATGATGCGCCAAAAGCCGTTCCACTGTCTGAACAGACGAATGCGAATGATGCGCGTTTAAATTCAGTAAATAATTAATTTCGCTGGGATTTTTTTTTGGTATAACGCACATCGAAGGTTTTCACAGGGATACAGTTATGAAGGGCGTTCCTCAGGTAGTAAACACGTTAAATAAACTACTGGCCGGTGAATTAATGGCGGTCGATCAGTATTTGGCTCACGGCGAGATCTACTCGGATTTGGGACTGGTTAGGCTCGCAGAACACACGCTGCACGAGTCAGATCACGAGCGTGAGCACGCGAGAGCGATCATACAACGAATTCTGTTCCTCGAGGGCGAGCCGGATCTGGCCTCGCGCCATCCAATGACCGTCGGAAAGTCGGTCGGAGAGATGTTAAAGAATGACCTTCAGATCGAATATCAGGTCGCGGATCACCTGAAGAAGGCCGTTGAGGTTTGCGAGGCCAATCAGGACTTTGTTAGTCGCGACATGCTTGTCAAGCAAATTGAGGATACCGAGATGGACCACGCCTATTTTTTAGAGAAACAAATCAGGCTTATTGAATTGGTTGGTCTCGAAAATTATTTGCAGAGCCAACTTGGGCCAGAACCAGGGGTTCAGTGATGAAAGGCCAAAAGGAAATTATTACCACTCTCAACAGCCTATTAAAAAACGAGCTGACTGCGATAAATCAGTATTTCCTCCATGCAAGGATGTTTAAGAATTGGGGCCTCGAAAAACTAAACGAACAGGAATACCGTCAGTCGATTCGTGTCATGAAGGAGGCAGACAAAATCATTGAACGGGTCCTTTTTCTAGAGGGTTTACCAAATTTACAGAATCTTGGGGTTTTAAATATTGGTGAAAATGTACCGGAGTGTCTGGGCTCGGATTTAAGTTACGAAGTGGGGGTGGCTCGACCAAACCTACAAGCCGGGATTGCGCTCGCCGAGACCGCAGAGGACTACGTGACCCGTGATCTCCTGGAGGGTTTACTCAGTGCAAGTGAGACTGCAATCGATTGGTATGAAACCCAGCAGACGTTAATTGGCGAGATAGGGCTGCAGAACTATTTGCAGTCGCAAATTCACGACTAGAGAAATAATTGCTTGAAACAGTAGCCACTTTAATGATAATCATTTGCATTCAGGGAGGAAGCGAATGTATCTGTGTATTTGTAGTGCTGTTTCGGAAGACAGGGTCATTGAAGCAATTGAATCGGGATGTAGTAGTTTCAAAGAAATCTCCGAGGCGACGGGTCTTTGCGCTGAGTGCGGGCAATGCGCCTTCAAGGCAAGGAAAGAGTGCGAGAGACTACTTTGCCAGTATGGTGAACATTTTCAAAGTCCGAGCCGGTTCTCAGCTGCGTGATTTATAGACAATCTTCGCACATCACATATAGGGTCTGAGTGTGCTTGATTAGGCGTCCTTTTGATTCAGAAACGACTTCTTTGCGTAGTGAATCGAACTCCGGTTTATAAAACTCCTTAATTTTACCGCACACCACGCAAACCGTGTGATCGTGGTCTGGACCGGTGTTTGATTCATAGACGGTCCCGATCGAATCGAACTGGTGTCGGATCACTATACCTGAGTCCTCGAATTCCTTGAGGGTCCGATAAATCGATCCCACACTCTTCCTGACGCCACTACTGATAAGGTCGTCAAAGATCTTTTCAATCGTAAAATGAGTTCCTTCCTCATAGTCCGACATCACTGAGAGCACTGCCAGCCGAACAGTCGTGGGCCTTAGCCGATTCGCTTTGAGGATGGCGATATAAACCAGATCGATCATTATTTATTCCGGATTTGTTAATCTTAATGCGAATTATTTGCATTATTAACATGTTTTGCTATTGTGTGGTACTCGTTTTATGAGAGCCGTAAATACAGGAGCAAAAAAATGGACAGAAAAGTTACCCTTGCGGTCGCTGTGGGGACCGTCCTCGCGCTGGGTGTGTCAGCCAGTCAAGCCGAATCCTATGGGCCATACCCGATCACGTTAAAAGGGTATTCTGGCGAAAAGAAAAATTCGGTGGCTTACACCGGTCAAGTAGCTAGGCACGTGCTTCATAATAGCCTAAAAAAGACAATCTCAGGCGGAATGTCACGTGATGAGATGCAAAAGTTTTGGGCTGGACAAAAAGGCGAACTAATAGCTCTTGATCCTAAGACTAAGGATGGGTTCCCTGTCACAGATACAGATATTAACAAGATCTCGGGTGGGAAAAACCTAAACAAAAAAACATTGAACAGAGTGGTGACGGGGTGGCCTAATGAGATGACGGGTCCAGAAATGGTAGAGCTCTGGATGGATAAGGCCGCAAAATCGGATAAGGGGTTTGATGCCAGGTCTGGTATGGACTATACCCAACTGGTCTCTAAGTATCTGATGGGCGCCGTATTCTACAACCAAGCGTGCGACGGCTATCTGGACGAGAAACTCAACGCCGATAATAAACCGAATAACAAGCCCTACAAAAAGGGTGCCTACTACACCGGTAAGGAGCACTCATGGGACGAGGCATTTGGGTACTGGGGTGCCCCGGCCCACGCGATGAGTCTGACCCCCAAATCGGCCTATAACATCGCGAAAGGCAAAGGCCTGGACGTGGCCGATGCGAATGGCAACGGTAGCGTCGACCTCAAAAGTGAGATGACGTTTGCGCATGCCTATTACGCGGCCGACGCCGATAAGAGCGGAAAGACAAAATATCTGCATACCGTCACACAAGCGTTCATTGACGGACGCAAGCTGATTACGGAAGCAGATGGGAAGGCCCTGACCGACTCCCAGCGCTCGGAGTTAAGAAACTTCGCCGCCACGATATGCGACAACTGGGAACGTGTGATCGCGGAGGCTACGTTTAAGTACGCGGGCTCGGTCTACAAGGACATCGAGAAGCTAAAAACAATCATTGAAGCCAACGGCGACACCACGAAGATGTATCGTACTTACGCGAAACATTACGGCGAGCTCAAGGGATTTGCGCTGGCTCTCCAGTCGGGACGCAACGACCTAGGAAAAATCGGTGAACAGATTAACAGCCTCACTGGTTATGGACCCGTGACATTAGACGGTCGGCAGATAAGCGGGTTTACGTTTAACGAAAAGTATAGCTACCAACTCAAAGGGATGGATGGGTTTGCGTTGCACATGCTGAAGCTGCAAAAGTTACTGGACGACAACTTCAATCTCTTGGCTAAGAAGAACAATAAGTTATCGGAGATCGCAGCGGTCACCAAGGCGCTCGGTGATTCCGGGTACGTCGAAAACGACTAATTGTTTAGGGGTTTAATTGGATATATTTATAGACCCCGTTTTTGCGCTTCTGTCGGATCTCTGGAACCCACAGAAGCGCATTTTCGTTGGCTATTTAATAGTAGCTTCGTTGCTGGGTGCTTTGGTTCTTCGGCTCAAGTACCCGGGCAGTTTTTCACTACGGCTCCTGATGGGTACCCTGTTTTCAAGAAAGGTGTGGCTGTCTGAATCGTCTTTCGCAGACATAAAACTACTTCTTTTCAACAGGGTGCTCTTCGGGGGCGTCGTCACCCAGGGATTGTCTAAAAGCACGGTCGGTCTGGGTGTCTATTTTCTTTTGATGGATACGGGTTGGTTTTCGGTAACCCCCGAAGCAGTACTACCTGGGTATGTCTGTGCACTGATATTCACCGTGACCTTATTTATCGTGGATGACTACAGTCGTTACTGGACACATAGAGCACTGCACCGTATCCCAATTCTTTGGGAGTTTCATAAAGTACACCACTCCGCTACCACCCTGACCCCGTTGACTGTTTTCCGCACACACCCTCTGGAGGCGATAGTCTTTTCGATTCGTGGTGCATTAGTTCAGGGCACCATCGTGGGGATAGCGTTCGCTGTTATTGGATCTAATTTGAATCTGCTCACGATTTTGGGAGCGAACTTCTTGAGTGTTTTGTTCCATGCGGTGGGTTCGAATTTAAGACATTCCCACATACCACTCCGGTACCCACGATGGCTCGAGTACTGGCTCGTGTCTCCGGCGCAGCATCAGTTGCACCATTCAGTGAGCGAGGAACATTTCGATAAAAACTTTGGGGTTGCCTTCGCTTGCTGGGATTTGATTCACGGGACGCATCACTTCTCGCAGGCCCGTCGGTTAACCTATGGTCTCTCAGGTAATTTCGAATGCGACCGCACGAAGCAAACGCTGTCTCATCTATTATCCGCGCCGGTAACCGCCGCGTACCGCCACTTAACTCATTTCGCCCGTACAGCCTTCTCCAGTGCGGTCACTAAAGACAGTAAGATTGCGGTATGGACGGGCCTCACCTTGATCAATCAGGTTGTCAGGTCCAGGTCGTTTCAGTCTCAAAAATGATTCACGCGTTTGCACTCTGCAAATCTAAGGTATTGATCCTAGATGACGACGTTCGTGCGTTTGTATAAAGATATTAGGATAGGACTCGGGGTAGCGGTGCTTCGAACCAACTCTCGTCTCCGACGTCTCCGTGTACCTTCTGTTTTAGACCCAACTCACTGAACGTTAGGTGCACCAGACTTGATTGCCCGTCGGGAAGCCATAAATCTTAACAATAGAAAAAGACGTGTTAAACTCGCGCCCTCTGGAGATGTGGCCGAGTGGCTGAAGGCGCTCCCCTGCTAAGGGAGTATAGGGTTTGTAGCCCTATCGAGGGTTCGAATCCCTCCGTCTCCGCCAGTTAACCGAATAAATGACAAAAGGGAGTCAGTTGATGCGAATCGGATCCCCNAAAGAGGTAATGCCCGGCGAGGCGCGCGTTGCCATGACGCCCGAATCCGCCGCGCAGTTACAGAAACTCGGACATGAGTGTTTCATTGAGAGNGGNGCCGGGNCGCNCGCTCGTTTCTCTGATACTGACTACCNAGCGGCNGGCGTAACGGTCGTTGATTCTGCCAAAAAATTATTCGACTCCGTTGACGTTATCGCCAAGGTGCGGCCACCTTTGNATACCGANGTCAAAAGAATGAAGAAGGGCCAGACAATGGTNGGTTTCTTTGATCCTGCCGGTAATCAGNCACTNCTCGAGCTTGCTAAGGCCCGTNAAGCGAACNTCATCGCAATGGAGATGGTTCCGCGTATCTCGNGGGCTCANAAGATGGACGCGCTGTCGTCGATGGCCAATATCGCAGGATACCGNGCNGTAATCGAGGCAGGTAACAACTTCGGGCGTTTCTTTACGGGACAGGTCACNGCGGCCGGTAAGGTNCCGCCGGCAAAAGTTTTGGTGGTCGGTGCCGGTGTCGCNGGGCTCGCTGCCATCGGNACTGCGCAATCACTGGGCGCNATNGTTCGGGCGTTTGACGTTCGACCCGAAGTCGCTGAGCAAATTGAGTCGATGGGTGCTGAGTTCCTNTTTCTCGATTTTGAGGATANTCAGGATGGNGCGTCNACGGGCGGCTACGCGGCCCCCTCNAGCCCTGAATTCCGTGANAAGCAGCTCGCGCTCTTCCTGGAGCAGGCTCCNGAGGTCGATATNGTGATNACTACGGCCCTAATNCCGAACCGAGAGGCCCCTGAGTTGTGGACCAGAGAGATGGTNNCCGCGATGAAGTCGGGGTCNGTGATCGTNGACTTGGCGGCNGAAAAGGGCGGTAACTGNAAGCTGACCGTGGCCGATGAAAAAATCGTGACTGACAATGGCGTNACNATAATTGGTTACACCGATTTCCCAAGCCGGATGGCGGCTCAGGCTTCGACGCTTTACGCGACAAATATTCGTCACATGATCACAGACCTTACACCGAACAAGGACGGTGAGATTGTGCACGACATGGAGGACGACGTNATTCGTTCGTCAACGGTGACATTNTCGGGAGAGATCACCTTCCCNCCGCCCCCATTAAAGGTGCAGGCGATTGCCNCAAAGGCCGCTNCGAGGGNNCCAGANAAGACACCCGAAGAGAAGGCAGAAGAACAGGCCGCNGCGATGGCTAAATCNGGGCGTCAGCAGACCCAGCTNTTGGTGNTCGGGGCGGTNCTGATGGGCTTGATAGGNNTCTATGCACCCGCGGACTTCATGCAACATTTCATCGTGTTCGTTTTGGCTGTNTTCGTCGGTTTCCAAGTGATATGGGGNGTGGCCCACTCGCTGCATACACCGCTGATGGCGATCACAAANGCGATCTCTGGGATCATNATCGTNGGNGCACTTNTACAGCTCGATGTGCAGAACTCGCTTGTCCAACTCCTGGCAGGTGTCTCGGTCTTGATNGCGACCATTAATATNGTCGGAGGCTTTATGGTNACACGACGCATGCTTCAGATGTTTAAGAAGTCATAGGCGGGGGGATCAAGAATGACAATCGGACTCCAAACAGCNGCCTACCTCTCCGCGACCGTTTTATTTATNCTCGCGCTTGGTGGTCTCTCGAANCAGGAAAAAGCCAAACGTGCNGTCTGGTANGGGATNATCGGCATGGCCATCGCGGTGGTNGCCACTATAGCTGACTCCNNTGTCAGTATCAGTGAGCTGCTGATCGGTGCAATNGTGATAGGNACCNTAATCGGTGTGNTTGTCGCTTTGCGGGTCGAAATGACGGGAATGCCNCAACTGGTCGCGGCNCTNCACTCGTTTGTNGGCTTGGCCGCNGTTTTTATAGGCATCAATTCANACCTCGACCCCCCGGAACTTGCNACNAACGCCCACCGGATCATACACGAGGTNGAGGTNTTCCTCGGNGTCTTCATAGGNGCCATCACATTCACGGGCTCAATCGTGGCGTACGGCAAGCTCGCCGGTAAGCTAGGTGGTAAGGCGCTCATCCTCCCGGGCCGACACTTATGGAATATCTTGATGGTCAGCGCCTCGTTGGTCTTTATGATTATGTACATGAACCACGCNGGATCTTGGACGCTCTATCTGATGACCNTATTGGCCTTGATCATTGGTGCTCACCTNGTCCTGGCTATNGGTGGNGCTGACATGCCCGTCGTAGTCTCGATGCTGAACTCATATTCNGGNTGGGCCGCCGCGGCCACCGGTTTCTTGCTNGGAAACGATCTGCTGATNGTNACNGGTGCGTTGGTCGGTTCCTCCGGTGCGATNCTTTCCTATATCATGTGTAAGGCCATGAACCGCNACTTCCTTTCGGTGATACTNGGGGGGTTCGGAGACGCGTCCGGGCCTGCGATGGAAATTGAAGGTGAACAGATCGCGATCGATGTCGACGGTGTNGGNGCTGCNCTTGATGACGCCGACAGTGTAATCATCGTCCCCGGTTACGGCATGGCNGTCGCTCAAGCNCAACAATCGGTGAGCGANCTGACGCGNCGTTTGCGNGCGAAGGGTAAAGANGTTCGTTTTGCCATTCATCCTGTNGCGGGCCGGTTGCCCGGTCACATGAACGTGTTACTCGCGGAAGCNAAGGTCCCGTATGACATTGTTCTTGAGATGGATGAAATAAATGATGACTTTGCGTCGACAGACGTCGTGATTGTGATNGGATCNAACGATATNGTGAANCCGGCGGCGCAGGAGGATCCTAACTCNCCGATCGCGGGTATGCCGGTGCTGGAGGTNTGGAACGCNAAGCAGGTGATCGTNTCTAAGCGTGGCCAAGGTACTGGTTACTCTGGTATCGAGAATCCTCTGTTCTATAAAGAGAATACCNGGATGTTTTACGGCGACGCGAAAGCGAGCCTNGACCAACTGCTGACCCAGATCAGCTAATCTTCGCTCATACAAANCCCNAGACAAANNNTCGNGGCTTTNTTTTNTATGAAAGGACCCCANATCTGCCCCCATGGGNTATNANAANCAATATAANGTNATNGGCGAGCCTTTAGAGCCTTGTTCGACGGATCCGTTGACGGGCTACCTTCGCGACGGGTGTTGTAAGACTGACGAGTCAGACCGCGGTAGCCACGTGGTTTGNGCAGTGATGACATCGGAATTTCTAGAGTTTTCATTAAACCGGGGGAATGACCTGATAACTCCNCGGGCCGAGTATCAGTTTCCNGGNTTGAAGCCNGGTGATCNGTGGTGCGTTTGNGCTCTTCGTTGGNTTGAGGCCGTGCAAGCGGGCGTTGTGGCGCCCGTGGTTTTGGAGAGCACCCANGAGAAGATCCTCGACCANGTTAGCTTGGAGACACTGGTNCACCACCAGTATCGTCAACAGGTCTAATNTCNAGTNGCTCANTAATAAAATTNGGTNCGTGAGNNGGTAAAACCTNNTTNTTATCNGTTTNNGNAGAGGNGTCGTTNAACCTTANCGACAAAAANTTTTGAAGATNTAATAAAGTGACGTGTAGAGTCNTANTACNNATGTTNNNTTAGTNTTAGTTTGGTGGGGTTTATCGGAGCANGNTGATCCNAGGAGAGACGACCGAATTTGTTGAGAGAGTAAACATATGACGAGACGGAACGATACATGATCTCCTTGGACGCGCGGTTAAGGTCTTTAGGGAGCGGTCAACCGCACCGGTCCGCCTTGTCTGATCTGTTTAACGCATTGGCCAGCGCAGCTACTGATTTGAGTCGACTGATTGCTCGTGGTGGGGAGCTCGGTAATGCCGTCGGTGATCTGAACGCCGATGGTGATTCTCAAAAATCGCTCGACGTGATTGCTGATGCCAAATTCCTCGAGACGGTCAAGGAAACTGGTGTGGCCGCTGCCTATGTTAGCGAAGAGCAGGAGGGTGCCATTGTTCTTGATCGAGACGCTCCTCTGGTTGTGGCTATAGATCCGCTTGATGGATCATCTAACATTGATGTAAACGTATCGATCGGCACCATTATCTCGGTCCTGCCGAACCCTAGTGTTGATCCTCACGAATCAGCCATGCAGCGGGGAGACCAACAACTGGCGGCCGCGTTCTTTGTGTATGGTCCGCAGACCACTTTGTACCTTACTACCGGGCAGGGAACAGACTTCTATCGGATGGATCCCGCGACCGGGGTTTTTAATTTGGTTGAGTCAGGTATTAAAATTCCGGTGGAGACATCGGAGTACGCTATCAATGCCTCTAACGCCCGTCATTGGCTCGCTCCGGTTCAACGTTACGTGAGTGACATGCTTCTTGGCGCAGATGGGCCTAGAGATAGAGATTTTAATATGCGCTGGACCGCATCATTGGTCGCCGATGCGGTTCGCATTTTCAACCGTGGTGGGATTTTTCTTTATCCTTGCGATCGTCGATCAAAATATGAGAACGGACGTTTACGGCTTATTTATGAGGCTAATCCGATATCCCTCTTGGTTGAGCAAGCGGGCGGCGCTGCCATTGACGGGGTAGACCGGATTCTTGAGAAGCAACCGACCGATATTCACGAGCGGACTGCCTTGGTTTTTGGTTCTAAGACCGAGGTGCGGTGGGTTGAAAGCTATGAATTAGAGTCACAGCAGGGGCTCGATCAGTCACCGTTATTCAGTAACCGGAACTTATTCCGTTCGTAAACGGGTTTGGTAAACATGTCACAGAAACATCCAATTATTTCGATAACAGGCTCCTCCGGGGCAGGAACCAGCACGGTCCGTGACACTTTCGCTCAGATTTTTTTTCGTGAAAAAGTAAAGGCCGCGTTCATTGAGGGCGACGCGTTCCACCGGTTTGACCGTACCGAAATGGAGAGGAGGCTAATTGAGGCTCAAGAGGATCCACTGAGTCATTTCTCTCACTTCGGTGAGGAGGCAAACGAGTTTGAGCTCCTGGAGGAGGTATTTCGAACCTATGGCGAGACTGGGACTGGCCGGACACGGACATACGTTCATAATGATGAACAGGCCGAGCAGTGGGATTGTTTGTCGGGGACCTTTACTGACTGGCGCTCGTTCGAAGAAGATACAGACTTATTGTTCTATGAGGGTCTTCATGGAGCGGTTGCCAATGATAAGGTCAACATCGCTCAGCACGCTGATCTGAAGGTCGGTGTCGTGCCCGTGATGAACCTAGAGTGGATTCAAAAACTGCATCGTGACAAAGCAAAACGGGGCTACTCTACGGAAGCGGTAACGGATACTATCCTGCGCCGGATGCATGACTACGTGCACTACATCTGCCCGCAGTTTACAATAACCGATATTAACTTCCAGCGGGTCCCTATCGTTGACACATCAAACCCGTTTATTGCTCGCTGGATTCCGACGGCGGACGAGTCGATGGTCGTGATCCGCTTTGCGAATCCCAGGGGGATTGATTTTCCCTATTTGTTGTCAATGATCCACGATAGTTTCATGTCGCGACCAAATTCAATTGTGATTCCCGGAGGGAAAATGGCGCTAGCGCTGCAGCTGATATTGACTCCAATGATTTGGAGGCTGGCGTCTGAGTCCCGCCGCCTGAGAGGATGGGGGAGAGACCATAAAACGTAAAACATGCCAAAGAACGGCTGTTAACGAAGCTTCATTAAGCGGCGAGAACCACTATAAAGGGAAATGATGGCCGAAGTTAAAATAGCACCATCGATCCTCGCGGCTGATTTTGGACGGCTCGCCGAGGAGATTCGAGATATCGATCAGGCGGGATGTGATTGGATCCACCTTGATGTTATGGATGGGCACTTTGTGCCAAATCTCTCCTTCGGTCCCCCCGTTATTCGTGCGGTCCGGGAGGTGAGCTCGAAGACGTTTGATGCGCACCTTATGGTTGCCAACCCTGATCGGTTACTCGAGACCTACAAGGATGCAGGTGCTGACATAATTACCGTTCATGCCGAGGTGTCTGATCATCTAGAAAGGACCCTTTCTCATATTAGGGACCTTGGTTGTAGGGCCGGGGTGTCCCTGAACCCGCAGACCCCCGAAGAGTGTTTGCGTTATGTTTTGGATCGATTGGATCTTGTTTTGGTTATGAGTGTGAATCCAGGTTTTGGGGGCCAATCATTCATCCCGACCATGGTCGACAAGATTTCTCGGATCCGGGAGATGCTTGATGGACGTGACGTAGATATTGAGGTTGACGGAGGAATAACCCCAGTTACGGCCCCGGCCGTGGTTGCAGCCGGTGCCACCGCGCTTGTTGCTGGATCAGCCGTCTTTAAGGGAGGTTCTGTTGCCTCTTATAAACAAAACATTGAAGCGCTCCGAGATTCGGTCAGGGGCTTATGATGAGGGATGGTCGATATCTTCTTTTTTATAACTCTCGGCTAACTATGAACCGCGGTGGCTCTGGCTCGAATTTACGCCATCTTTGTGAGCAGAAGTTAAAGGCACGCTCCTGGCTACGAGGCACACATCTATTGATAGATAGCCCTGATCATTTATCGGAGATGACGGGTCGTTAATGCTGAAGGCGGTAATCTTTGATGTGGATGGCACACTGGCTGAAACCGAAGAGGTTCATCGTGAGGCGTTCAATACCGTGTTTGAGCAGGCAGGCCTGGGATGGTATTGGTCTCCTGAGGAATACTGTGAACTGTTGAAGGTGTTTGGTGGCAAAGAACGTATGCGCCATTTCGTTGAAACTGAATCGATTGACGGAATCAGTGACGAAGATATTCTGGAGCTGCATCGTCTGAAGACCTCTCTTTACGCGGATTTATTGCCACGAACAGCCGAACTTCGTCCTGGTGTCGAGCGTCTCATTGAGGAATGCTTGTCGCGGTCGGTTCGGTTGGCGATTGCCACTACGACGACAGAATCAAATGTTGATGCATTAGACCGGGCTGTTGGCGGATCACTGCGGCTAGGTGCTTTTGACGTGGTAGTCGGCGGTAATACAGTTTGGCAGAAGAAACCGGATCCCAAGGTCTATCAGACTACTCTGGAGAAACTGGGTCTCGAACCCGCTGAAGCGATTGCGATTGAAGATGCATCCGCTGGAGTTCAGGCGGCTCGGGGAGCAGGCCTCCGCTGTCTCGCGACTCCATCTTATTACACGACCGCACACGACCTCTCGCACGCAACTGTGGTCGTCGATGATCTCACCAACCGTGGAGATGGGGCTCCGGTTACCGTAGACTATCTTGAGATGCTGCAAGACTAGATCCGATCCCGAACGACTCCCCGCACGATTCCTAGAACTTTGACATCGGCGTTGTTCAGGATAATAGGCTCCATTGAGCGGTTAGCGGGGATGAGCTTTACACCGTCCCGATCGAGTCTCAGTGTCTTGAGGGCGACCTCTTTATGATTGATCCTGGCTACCACTTTTTCGCCACTTTCAGCCAACTGAGATTGCTCGATGATCACAACGTCGCCATCAATAATATTGGCGTCCTTCATAGAGTCACCGCGGACACGCAGCGCATAGGTGTTTTTTCGGACCAGTTTTGAGGGGGCCTCAATCTCCTCCTCCTGCGAACTCATATCGATAGGATGCCCGCAAGCGACCCAGCCCGTGATTGTAATGCGTTGGAAAGACTCCATTATTGCTCGGGTATGGTCATCCACGCTTAGTGGCGCTGATTTTTATGACTGCGGTAGTAAGATCGCCACCATGCCAGACACCTATTAACATACACTGGATATATATACAGTACTGTGAAGCCGGTTGCCAATATTTCTCAAATTCCTTTTGTCGATGGTCAGGTTTATTTCATTCCACTCGGGGGCTCCGGTGAAATTGGGATGAACCTCAACGTTTACCAGTGCAATGGTGAGTTCCTTCTTGTGGACGTCGGTATTACGTTCGGAGATGACTCGACACCTCCGGGTATTGATGTGATTTGTCCAGACATCTCGGTACTGAGGTCAGTACGCGATCAGATTCGAGCGATCGTCATCACGCACGCCCATGAGGACCATGTTGGCGCGCTCCATTACCTGTGGAGTCAACTGAAGGCCCCTGTGTATTGCACCGCGTTCACGGCCTCGGTAGCCCGTAGAAAGCTCGGTGAGGCGGGTCTTCTGGGACAGGTACCCCTGCATGAGGTCGCACCAGGTTCGCGCATACAGCTGGGTTGCTTTGACGTGGAGTGGGTGACATTGACCCATTCTATCCCCGAGCCAAATGCACTCGTCATCAGGGTGGCCGGGCGTATTGTGTTCCATACCGGCGATTGGAAGCTGGATCCACATCCAATCGAGGGCGATGATTACGACGACAAGCGACTCCTCGCACTCGGCGATTCTGGTATCGAGTTTGTGGTCGGCGACTCAACGAACGCGAATATAGAAGGATGGTCGGGATCGGAAGCCGAGTGTCGACAAGCATTGCTCGAGGTGATTGTGAAACAACCCAACCGTGTTGCGGTTACCTGTTTTTCATCGAACACCGCTCGTTTATCTAGTCTCGGTGATATCGCACGTGAGACCGGACGACGCGTCACTGTCCTAGGCCGCAGCCTCTTTAATTATTTGCAGACCGCGAAAGCTACCGGTTATCTGAAAAATTTTCCAGACCTCGTCCCGACCGAGGATCTTGACTACTTACCCCGGTCAGAGCAGCTTATCTTAGCGACAGGTTCACAGGGCGAGCCAAGAGCTGCAATGGCGCGACTTGCGAAGGGTGAGCATCAGGATCTATTGCTAGAGCCGGAGGATACGGTCGTTTTTTCGTCGAAAGTTATCCCCGGTAACGAGAAGAAACTGTATCGACTCTATGACCTGTTATCACAAAAGAATGTGCGGGTCGTGACTGAAAACGATGCGGCGATCCATGTGTCTGGGCACCCCTGTCGCGATGAGCTACGTTGGATGTATCGCGCGTTGCGACCGAGGTATGTAATCCCTGTACATGGAGAAGAGCGGCATATGTCGGCCCACGCCGATCTCGTCACTGACGAGGGGTTAGGCGCGGCTCGGGTGACTAATGGTGATGTACTGGAACTAAATATCTCCGAGCCATCTTTGATTGGGCGGGTACACACGGGCCGGCTAGGTTTATCTGGCTCGAGCCTCGTACCCTTGAGTGATCGCTCTCTTTCGGAGAGGCGTGCCTTGGCCGACGGTGGGCTGATGACACTCACCATCGTCCTCGACAACAAAACACGCTTGGTAACGGAGCCGCAGGTCCAGTTCATCGGAGTCCCGTCGGGTGATATTGACCCGGAATCTTTGAATCGTGACTTGAGTCACGCGACCGAGGAAATCCTTCTCGAGATGAGTTCACGCACGTTGCAATCAGATGATAGTCTACGAGCTACTCTGCAAAGAGAGTTGGGGGCGCTTGTTCGCCAGTGGCTTGGCGTGAAGCCGAAACAACTCGTGAATCTGGTCAGAATTTAACGTACGGTCACCGACTAAATCTACCTGCTATGGTTTACGGTTTCTGTCAGGAAAGATTAGTGGCAGTCCCGGATTTGTGTTCGCGAGCCCAAGAAAGATAGTTACAGTCATTTATACTGCTTCTATCTTTAGCATTAGCAGACGAAGCGGGTGTGCAGATATGGCGGGTGGCAATCGACGGGTGCCGTCAAATAACGAAACGCACTGGGATGGGCGTTACGCCAGCAATGCTGGCGCTGGCCTGTCTTGGTCCGAGGGCCCCGGATCACTCTCCTTGGAATGGATTATTGAGGTGGGTCCTAAAGGGTCCTCGATTGTTGACATTGGGGCAGGGAGGTCAATGCTCCTGCCCGCTCTCCTCTCTAGAGAATACACTGACCTGACTCACGTCGATTGGTCTGAGTCTGCATCCCAGTCACTCCAAAGATCCTTAGGATGTGAGGCCCCAAGAATTAAGTGCATTGTTGGTGATCTATAAAAATGGAGGCCCGGGCACCCGATCGATCTATGGCACGACAGGGCCGTTTTCCACTTCAAGGTCGATTTGGAGTCGATAAATAACTACCTTGAATAGGTTCACCGAAACGTGCGTCGAGGAGGGTATGTCTTAATGGCAACATTCCACTTAGATGGTCCAAAAAAATGCTCCGGTCTCCCTGGAAAGCAGTACGACAAAAATTCCAAAATCGCTGTGTTAAATTCATATAGCGCAGTCAAGTGGGCCGCGGTTAAGAGTGCGATTTGGAAACACGTGACGCCTGCCGGGATCGTGCAGGATTTTCAGTATCTCTTGGCCAGGCGAGGTTTAGCAAGGAGCAAGTAGTTGGAAGTTTTCGACCCTAAGAAGGTAAAAACCAGTCTAAAAATTTTGGTCCGAAGGTAAACCTATTTGACTCTTAGTTTACGTTACTTGGCTATTTTTTTGGTGGTGCTCGGTCTCGCCAACCAAGATGCACACGGTTGCGCCTTTAATTTTAAAAAACACGAGGTAAAACCCGCTTTAGATCAAAACGACCAGCCAGTAGAAAGCCCGGCCAAAAATTTCGTCGCGGAAGACCCAAACGAGACCACATCAAGGTTTGTCCGTAACAATTACATGTGCCAGGTTGGGGATAACCCAAGTCTGCGTCCCCCCGAGGCCGACGATAAAAAATACTCGAGCATCCAGTTCGGTTTTGCCCATCTAGATAACGATGACAGGCTCGATTTGATTCAGGGCTTTATGACAGAAGCCAGGAACGAGTACGATGTGAGGAGCACTCTGGATTACAAGCTCCACATGTCCTCCGGGGAATGGACTGGGCCACCGGTAAAGGCGCTTTTGGCGAGAAAAATGTTGGTTCAGGACTTCAACCGAGATGGAAAAGACGATGTCGTGCTTCTAAGCACCGGAAACCACAAACCTCCACTTAAAGGCCTTAAAAATACTATCCTCCTGTCCGGTCAATCTGGTTACACCTACTCGAACCTACCTGGCGGATCATACCTGTCTCACGGGGGGGCGGCAGGCGATCTTGATCAGGACGGGGATATTGACGTCGTGGTCGCGAATGGCACCAATAAGACGGTCCAACTTCTGGTTAATTCAGGTAGCGGGAAGTTTAAAGCGATGACTTTTCTCAACAAACACCAGCACAGGGCCGATGAGCATCTTTATACTGCTGAAGTCTGGGACCTGGACGCCGATGGGTTCCTTGATATCGTATTGGCGTCATCAAATGGCGTTGGTATGGTCATTTTTTGGGGTGAGCGATCAGAGAAAGATAGACCAGTATTTTCAAAAAAACAGCGATTTAAGCCTGAAGTGTTTGCCGACAGACTTCCGTTAGATATGGCCTTTGGCGATTTCGATGGGGATGGTTTTGATGAGATGGCGACAATTGATACCAGAGGCCGGCCGAACCGATACCGTGGGTGGGGGATAGTGCTCGTCGATTTTGATGGAACGAGGAACCCTGTGGCAAAGTCTGTCTATGACGAGGACCCCGGACAGAATTATCACTGGCACGGCTGGATCGACGCCTGTGACGTGAATAAAAATGGTCTGATTGATCTTTCGGCGCAAATTTTGGGTGTCGCAGAAAAAAGACTGTATCCAAATGTAGGTAAGATTGAGTGGATTAATACTGGCACAGATCAGTGGACCCAGAGGGTCATCAACCGGGATGAGCTAATCCCTACCAAACCTGATCAATTTCAATCCAAGGAATCGGTCAAGTATGAACCGAAACGAGAGACAAGGATTAAGAGCGGTCCGACAAATCCGTCCTTCATAAGCCGCCAGGTACCAACTAAGGAAGTCTGTAAATACGCGATACGTAAGAATGATTGGAATAAGAAAGAACCTCTTTGGGTAGAAGAAGCGAAGAGCCGCGGATTGTCGATAGCATTCTGCGAGCGGGCCATCGAGCAACTTTGATTCGCTTGTGATGTCGCCTAAAGGTGAATCCATGCCGTCTCGCTGTGCTTGTGTGGCCAACTTAATGGGAAATCAGAAACAGTGGATGACTGCTTGCGCACGCGAGACGCTCAGGGATGAGGAAATTCTGATAGTGCTTCCCTCAGTGTTAGTGCCCCAGATTGGGTCTGCGCCCTTGGTGACCGGTCCGGTGCATATTGCGCCGAGGGACCTGTCTTGGCTTTCCAGACGATTTCGCGTTTTGAAAAAACAGACTGAGCAGTGAAATCTGCAGGCACCTACTCAAGATCTGATTCAGGGCAATCAACCGATGCTATGATTGTGCAGTCTGATAAGCGAAGGAGTATCGAATGGACGTGATCGCGCTGGGTCTGCATGGAATCGCCGCAACACTTTGGATTGGAGGAATTTTTTTTGCTTTCGTGGCGCTACGTTCAGCCGCAGAAGAGGTACTCGAGCCTCAGCATAGATTGATCCTTTGGCGAGCCACCTACCGAAATTTCTTCAGGTTCGTCTGGGTGTTCGTGGTCGTCCTTTTAAGTACCGGCTATTACGGACTATTTTCTAGGTTCGGAGGGTTCGCTGACTCGCCACCTTATCTGCACCTAATGCACACGATAGGCCTGATCATGGTGGGTATTTTTTGCTATCTATATTTTGCTTTGTACAGACCATTTTCCCGTCTGATCGACGATAATGACACAACATCAGCCACTGTCTTTTTGAAAAAAATTAGGCTTTTGATGGCGTTTAATCTTGTCCTCGGTGTAGCTATTACTGCGGTCGGGATTTGCGGACCGTTTCTGGCATTCTGAGGCGGCTTTGCCCTACCCCCCAGACGTATCGGTTAGTCTTTACACTTCATAAAACGTTAACACGAACACGGCGAAAAGTCAAGAGAATTTCTCCCAACATATTGTTTTATATAGGTAATTTTTATTGTAATTTATTGCAAGAAGAGTAACCATGATCATGGACGTCACATTTCTAGTGGAATCAAAAGTCGCGGACCTTTGGTGCCGAAGACAGGTCGTCCATTCTCAACCCAATAATAAGAGGAAAAGGGTCATGGGTAACTCAGAACAAAATAAAAAAGCAATTGCAGAAAACAGGAAGCGGATTTTTTCGCTCGACGCAGAGGTGATGACGAACAAGACCTTGATATATGCGTCACGTTCGATGATTGAGGAGAATCGGTTAATGATCCTCAGTAATTATTCGGCAGCTTTTATGGGTAACCGGCAGATAGCAAACAACAATACCGACGAAATCTTTGAAAACAGGCACGCGATCCTGGATAACGTTGATACCCAGAGTGATGTGGAAGAAAACTTTGTGAGCTCACAAAAGAATAAGGCCTCATTGGATTTTCTACAGCACCGTTCTCAGCTGAACTCTGCCGTCTTGGAAATTAGCGAGAAGATGGCAACGATAAACGCGGCCTTAATTGATGTAAATCGCGCGATTATGGAGTCCAACCAAGCAATAGTTGATTTCAATTCTGGACAGATAGCCGTCAATAGCGCGCTTTTGTCGGGCGATCTGCAGCCGTCGAAAGCCACACCAGAATCAAATGCCGAGACGATAGAAAACAACACAAAAATGATGGCGGATCTCGAGAAGCGAGTGGCGGATAATCGAGAGAAAATGGAATCGTTGGTTAACACCTCAGAGGCTAACGCCCAAGCGCTTGCGGATAATAAGAAAGCGATAGGTGAGAGACGCGGTGCGATGCTGGCGAACCGGAATCAAATCATGGCCAATAAGGATAAAATATTCGGGTAGTGAATATGAGGAGATAGCTGAGGCTCCGATTATACTCGAACCCCAGGGCACTGGAGGTGTTTCAACAAAGGTGCCATGGGGGGCAAAAATGGGTCCACCTAGGCCAATTTTAGCTGTATATTTTTTGGGACGCTAGCTGGGAGTAGATGAAACACTTTGACCGCTCGGTGGCGTGGCGTAGAGTATCGGGCACATGTACTTGAAAACTAGGAAGCTTCGATGCCTTTAGTCCGGATAGATATACCGAATCATTACTCAAATGGCTTTGAAAATCAGGTGGGCGACCTTGTCTACGAGGCCATGTTGGATTGCCTCAAAGTTCCAGAGGACGACAAGTTTCAGATCCTGACTCGCCGTGCGGAATCTGAGCTCGTTAAGCCGGGGAGTTATCTTGGGATTGAGTATTCAGATCGGCTGATAATTATCCAGATCACGCTCAATGAGGGACGTACCACGGAGGTTAAAAAGGCTTTCTATGCGGGGGTTGTCCAATCTCTCAATTCTGCGCTCAATATTAGGAAAGAAGACGTTATGATTAGCCTCGTTGAGGTCAACAAAGAGAACTGGTCATTTGGTAATGGGGAGATGCAGTATGGACCAGATGGGTGAGTCATTACTCAACGGCTAAAAAAAGAAATTAAAAAAACTCCTGAAGCGTCCCCGGGTTATGTACAGCTCTTCAAGCTAGCAGGAGGGTGCAATCCTGCAAGCTATTAAAAGATTGGCGTGACGCAAACCAGATTATAATCATGGTCACCGTTCGTCTTGGTTTGCGTCACGCCAATCTCTCAACTTGCCCTATGAGTTTCCGAGGCATATGCGTGGCAATGTTCTTTCCACTTGAATTCACTTAATGACGTATCAGATGGTTACCCTATGCGGCTGTCTGGAGTTGATCTTGTACTGCCTCGACCCCCTCTCCTAAACTATCTCTTAACAAAGTCAGTGCCGTCCGTGCCTTGAATCTTTCGTACACATCTGCATCGGGGTGCAAGTCGAGCCATAGCCCAATTAAGTGGTAGAGCTTTAATTTGGTATCCAAGGTTGGCCTCGCGAGCGCGATTAATGTCTGCTCGATGAGATCAGTGTGAAGTTTGGCTTTAGTCACGTTGGCCTCCTGATAGTTTGTGATTCCTTGAATCATATACTTTTTAAATGTAAATGCAACTCATTCGCATTGAAAAACAGTTACACAAGCCATACTTTTTCGCTACGTGATTAAGTTTCAACCAATATTATGCGGCGCAAGATGACAGGGTTTCTAAACAAAATGTAACTTCAACGTCGAATATTAGAGAATACTAGTAACCAGACGCGAGGGTATATCAGTTGATCTATGGAAGTGCCTATCGGGCACTGGGGGTGCAGTTGCTAGCGGTGAGCGCGTCTCCAAATCCACGACACTTTTATGTGACCACCAATCTAGATTCCTGTCTACTGAGGGGTGCTTTTAAAACTTTCTGAGCGTAGGGTTGGGGTGGCATCGTGATAAAAAAATAATATATAAGTGCTAACCATGAAGCTCGCCCGGGGAATGCTCATGGCTCAATCTATGGTTACAGCAACCTACAAAGACTGATCCTTTGCTGGGATGTCGAATAATCCTCACCGGTGCCAGGAGGCCATTAGCAAAATTCTATCTACGGTAGAGTTTGGATACTCCCCACATGACCCTAGATGGGAAGTTGTTCAAGGTAGTGTCAGATACCACTGAGGCGATTGGTGCTTCAATGATTGCGGCCGGTGCGTCTGGCTCGGTGACTGATATCAGTGTCGACGAATTAGTTCCTGCGGGTCAGCAACAGCGATGGACGGAATCCGCCTCGCCGGTAATGGGTTTGTATAAACCTGCTCACGCGTAATAAAAATTGCAAAGAAATGATTATCAGCCACAGGAGGGTGTAATTGTGCCCAAATATAGCGAGGTGGCTCGTTTTAAAGTCAAATCGAATCAGCAGGCCGTGTTTGAAAGTCTCTTCGAGGAATCAGATAAGTGGGATGGGATACTCTTATATGTTCTGGCGAAAACCGGGGATCAGCTCTATGACGCGTATGGACTTTGGGCGAGTGAGGAGAAAATGCAATCTGCAATGCCGGGAATGATCTCACTGCCAGATCGTTCTCGTCATTTGTTGGAGGAACTGTCTTCAGAACTCGGTGTTACTGATCCTGTGTCAGGATCAGTGGTGTTTGAGGCTTAACTTCCTCCTGGCGGGAAGTTTTGAACAAAGAATTTGAGGGACTTAAATTTTGGCAAGGTATGAAAATGTGGGGCTTGTGGGATGGCGGTTAACGCGTCATGCGCGAAGTGCGACACCGCATTGGTGGATGGTTCGCTGACACTCGACGACGGGACCACCGTCCAAATATCCAAATGCCCAGACCGCTAGGGGATGATCAAGAGTCCACAGTGTTGTGGCGCCGATATGGCAGCCGTTTAGATAAATTACACGGTAATAATAGCTTTAGGGTATCAACGGGAAGATAGCTTCATGCAGGCCAGTAGACTTAGAGGTTTTCTCTAGATACTCACGTGAAATATCGGGGATATTTGGGCTAATTCTCCGGAGGTATACAAAAGGAGTATTTGTATATCGTAACAGTCGTATTAGTTTGGTAGGTGGCGGGTAAGGAAACCTTCCGTGGTTATCTGGTGGGCCTAGTTCTTCAGGGCAAGGAGTCCCTGTTCTAGGCCCATCCCTGCCAGCTTCATTGGGCTTGGAAATTCAAGCGGTAGCCGAGCCCAAAAACTCTCTGGATGCATAAAAAAAGGACTGGTATTAACCAGTCCTTTCCCGGCTCCCTTGCCAACCTGATCTAATCATCTCAAGCCTGAGCAGATACCTGCTTTCAGGGCAACCTTAAGTCCACTTTCGTGGTCCTGTTTCACCCTTTAACCCAAGACTCATGAACCGTCGCGTGGTTGACTTGAAGCCTTTTGTCAGCTTTCCGTCTCCGGCTCTGCTGACCTTGTTAGAGTCTCTGATCCCGAAAAAAAAATCTACCTTTTTTTGGTCGTATGTCATTGATGCATAACAATATTCTTATGCAACTATTTAACTTTCATGAATATTTCAATAAGTTAAACTCTCTTAGAGGATTTTTATTTAGATATCTGCAACTAAGTTATTGAAATGATCTTTCTCATTGATGAAGTCTAATTGACAAGGCCTCATCGATAGAAAATTCCGAGTTAAACGGTGGTAGATATGCAGTTGACACAAATATGCCTTGCAGCCGCTAAAGGTCTGGCCCTCACTACGGTGCTCACGCTGGTAGCGTGTATCGACTTAAAGCAGTCCATTGAGATAAGCGATGGTTTTGCCAGCTACCAGATGGAAATGCGTATGAATGCGGCTCTAGCACAATTAGACGCAGAGAATCTTGGCAAGTTCTGTGAATCTAATGACGATCTAAGACTAGAAGTGTCAGGAAGGTTGAAGAGAACCATCAAGCAATCGTATGAGGGCGAGGATATTGTTTGTCGGATGAGGATTGTGGGCCCTATCCAAGAGTTTGGAGAACAGATGACTGAGATGCCGAAAGGCGATCTTACGAGGATGCTGAATTTCCAAATGGTAGATGAAACGACTCTCAGAATTGAGAGTACTTTTGAGCCTAGTGACGATATGACTACGTCATCAGCCGAGGAGAAAGCCATGATTTCGGCGATGATGCAGGGGAGGGTTTTGACTTGGTCTGTCAAAGCTCCCCGGATCATTGAAAGTAGTGGCGAAATCTCTGCCGACTCGACTCAGGTAGATTGGTCAGTACCCATGGCCATGGCCATGCAATGGCCTCACACGTTTACCGCGACAGTAAAGGTCGCATTGCCATGGTATCAACCAGTACTTGATTTATTCAGCTAGTCAAAAACCTGCACTGCATGATTGCGTTGTCTACAGCTACCACACCCCGATGAGGTTTGTGGGGATACATGAGTCACCTAAGTGTGCTGAGGGGTGGTTAATGCTGTCCCCGAACATCTGAAGTATTCCTTGGTACGGCACCACAAGACGCTCACGTCTACGTGAAACCAAAGACTTACACATTTTCAGTTCATCTACAAAAGCACCCCTCTGTCTACTCATTTGTCTGCTACACCTGGGCCACCCTAAAGAAACCAACCGGGGCCCCAAGGTCACTTTTACGTTACCAGAACCAACTGCCTAGGTTTGCTAGAGGGTGAGGGCGCTTAAACCCATAATTCAGCGCCTTTTATCCTTGGCTCAGACATCGATTGAAAGTTGTTCCGCTTTACCTGAGTTCGTCCAATCAGATTTTTCATTAGGTTCAACTGGGTTTTCAGAGATAAATCTATTCGACCGACTCCATATGGATTGCTCGGGTCTATTCCTCGACACTCTTTGTCGATGAGTGCTTTCAAGCGAGCAATTTGCGCCCCAGATTCGGAAAGATTGGTTTACACAGGCAGAATCCCGATTAGGAACGAGATTTTCCCAGTTCGGGCTATTTGGCGTAATTCCGTCATTCAATAATCGCATCAAAAATAACCACAAGTCCAATTCTTGGTGAACTGTCTTGGCGATCAGGGTAGTCCTAGCATCAAGAAAAATCGTATGATGGAAATATGCATATAGCGAATGCCAACAATGAAATTGAGACGACGATCAGTCTGGAACTTATATACAAAATTCGGTGGTTAGCGCTATTTGCACAATTCGCTACAATTTTATTTGTGACGATTGTTTTGCAGTTGTCTCTTCCGCTGATGCCTTTACTCATTGTCATAGGCTTAAATGCACTGCTCAATCAAGCGCAGATTCTATACGCCACTAATCAACCTAGTCTCTTAAAGTGGTTGATTCCATTGGGCCTATCTGGCGATGCAATAGCGCTCAGCGCTATTTTATTTTTGACAGGTGGCATTTCTAACCCCTTCAGTATTTTTTTGCTNGCNCCCTCACTCGTATCGGCGGCAGTTCTGGGCAAANTTGAAACNATTATTATTACTNTAGTTACGATTNTAGGCGTAGTGAGCCTCTTTTTCTCGCCTTACCTTNTACCACTACCCAACGAGCGNCTCGAAATACCAGTGATTTANAAGTTAGGGATTGGTNTAGGCCTTTCGATATCAACNCTGTTTTTCAGTTTCTACATTTTTGNGATCGCTGAAACCTCAAGAGACAAGGCTTATGAATTACAAATTGCNGAGGGAATTAAAGACGAACATGAGAATTTGAAGGGTAGTATCCGCTATGCATCCACGATTCAAAAATCNATGCTAATAGATCCANCTAAANTCCAGCTTGACGACTTNGNACTTGAGATTTTTTGGCAGCCNAAAGATACNGTTGGTGGGGATGCNTACTTTGTGACTNACNAAGATGAGGCTACCTATATAGTCGCGTATGATTGCACTGGTCANGGTGTTCCTGGAGCATTTCTCACANTNNTAGTGAATGACATCCTCCAAAATATNTTTTNAACACAAGCTTTTNAAAATCCATCTCAAGTCCTGCAGCAGANACACGAAAAGTTCCNGGAAAAATTAAGAGTAGATTCCGATNCANCGTCTACAAAACAGTANGAGGGNCTTGACGCGGTAGTTCTGCGTATTACANANAAAATGATCNACTACGCTTCAGCCAATATTGCNGGGTTTAGTTACAAATCCAACGTAGACGTACTGCAAAAAGATCGNNAAGGATTAGGATTTAAATCACGNTTTGATCAACTCGATATTGTCAGTCATTCGATACNACCCGAAGACATTAATGGCCTAATTTTCTTTTCAGATGGGGTGATTGATCAGGTTAATCCCTCAACNGGNCGNGTTTTAGGGAAAAAAAGATTTCAAGAGCTTNTGGGCANTAGNTTGCGAGATAGACATTTGGATCTCACCTCAGTTACAAATAGNNTGCGTGATTGGCAAAGTGAAGCAGAACAACGCGACGATCAGATGATAATCCATCTGAAGAGAATTCAAACCTAAAAAAGCTTTAAGCTAATTNTCAAGAGTGCTAAAAGNTNNCTAAANCNTAANTGAGAGTGTCATGAGTTTTTTGATAGAAGCCACAGCGCGAACACCTAGAGTTGAGATCGATNAGACAGCATTTTCGATGACTGGGGAGTGCTTCCCNGAAAANATAAGCGAATTCAGTGAGCCTGTNGTAAAAAAATTGACAGAAATATTGTCANAAANCGAGTCNTATGANGTGATCTTCGAGCTTACTTATTTCAACAGCACTGCTGCNATGTTCTTNTTTGAACTCATGACCATGTTTGAAACTTCAGCTCAAAAAGGTACGTCTGTCGAGGTNNTTTGGCGCTACGCGGATGACGATGACACGATTGAAGAAGCTGGTGAGGATTTTCGAGACGTCTTCGTTCATTGTAAATTCCANCTGGATCCGGCTTAGGTTTAATGAAATTAATCACTGATGTTCGGGTNCTTACATGGATACGATAGGATTCCACAATCTCCTGATTGAGAGGAGGACCTTTTTTTGTTTTTCTGGCGCGTTATCTGAATCAGTTTTAAGTTCCATTACAGAAGCNGTGAAGCACCANGTNTTTACGGAGAGTGGCGAGAAAAAACTCGGTTCGCGTGTGTTTGCGGTATTTATTGAGCAAGTACAAAATATNATTCGATATTCAGCCGAATCATTTCAATCGGATTCNATCAGAGAAGTTTCCGGCCTTGGTACAGTGGCTATCAGTGCTACCANTGAAGGTTTTACNGTAGAGGCGGTCAATCCTATTGATGAAAATNCAGTNGCGTCTTTGGATGAAAATCTTTCCCAACTGANAGTGTTGACCTCAGAGCAGCTTAAAGCAGCGTACACCGATAGACTCAAGCAAGGTCCGCCAAAGGATAGNAAAGGCGCTGGCTTAGGTTTTATNGANATGGCACGGAAAGGTGATGGCTTTGAATATTCTTTTATAAAATCAGGCGGNATTACNCATTTTATCTTCAGCGTAAAAATTAATAGCCAACGACCCGCTTAANNTNGTTCGTTATATGCTTTCGAANANGTAGCTCGAAATAACTCTCCTAANTACTGNATCGAGAAAACANAGTAAAATCGGGCTGGGTCNGTTGTAGTTACNCTGATCNATCTTTCGGNAGATATGAAAAGTGATCTCAGGATGTTTGAGGAGNGGATCGAANTNGCTGANCAAGGTCTTGATNCATTTAAAGTGAAGCTTNGAGNCACNGACTTTTGGAGNTCTGGCAGANGAATGGCTCAAAANTCAGGAGATGCGCTCGGGCTTGAGTGGAGGNTTNCAAGACAGANANCCNTTAGTAACTCACAGTTTTGNANCAANAAACACTTNATTGGTAAAGATNNCCGCNNCATTGCCGACANNGCACTTCTTGANNTTANCGATGTCATCTCGAGANNNTAAAAAANTNGGGNTANTGTTTTTTTTCTCGTTTGCANCNGTNGTNCNTCATACAGATCNATTTATTAGCACCGCGTTCAAAAATCCTGAGTCTCTTGTATCATTGCTACGACANCNNNAGCTGCATTTAAGTTNCNGAATATCTGCGGTCGAGGTTCTTACGAGGAACANAATGAAACAGCCGACTCAACCAATTTTACGCGACATNGTGTTAGTCGGTGGCGGNCACACTCATGTGGGTGTACTTCGAAATTTTGCGATGANAAAGATGACAGGGGTGCGTCTGACCTTGGTTTGTCGTGATACGCATACGCCNTACTCNGGCATGTTGCCNGGCTACNTTGCAGGTCATTACACCTACGATGACGTTCACATTGATTTGCGCCGATTGGCGGAGTTTGCTGGGGCTCGATTTTTTCGCAGCGAAGTCGTAGGTCTTGATCGTCCCGCCAGNCAAGTCCTTTGTAGTGATCGCCCAGCAGTTTGCTATGACCGGCTTTCTATCAATATTGGCTCTACCCCTAAGTACACNGACNTTAGTAGTGAGAACNCCCGAACNGTCGCTGTGAAACCTATCTATCAATTCAATGTACGTTGGCTGGCNTTACTGTCGCGGGTGCAAACGCAACCCGGGNCGATGCACATTGCTGTGGTAGGNGGCGGCGCGGGCGGCGTTGAATTAATNCTCGCCATGCAACATCGCCTGCGCCACGAACTNAANCTTNTTGANAAAGATCCCAATGCACTCAAGTTCAGTCTATTTACCCGCGGNGCTACTATTCTGCCTACGCACAATCACNCAGTNCAGCGACGTTTTACCCGAACTCTNAAATCTCGGGGTATAACGCTACACGTCAACGCGGCTGTCGTNNNGGTTGACGAACATGGCTTAACGACCGTCAATGGCGAACANCATTTGGCTGATGAAGTGATTTGGGTAACCCGGGCCAGNGGTGCGANTTGGCTNNCAGAGACAGGCCTGTCACTNGATGTTGATGGGTTTATTGANGTCACAGATACGTTGCAAACAGTCACCGATCCTAATATTTTTGCCGCGGGTGACGTNGCCACCATGATTAATCACCCTCGCGAAAAAGCGGGNGTATTTGCTGTGCGTCANNGCCCACCACTGGCGCGTAATCTGCGCCTGTCGCTAGAGGATAAACCCCTNCGACCATATCATCCCCAGCGCCACTGGCTNGCGTTAATAAGCACTGGCGATCAATATGCGGTGGCTTCGCGTAGTAAATTTTCNGCAGCAGGCGCNTGGTTGTGGCGCTGGAAAGACCATATNGATCGGCGGTTCATGGCNAAGTTCAATAANTTACCNGCTATGGAAGCCGATGCAAATTCACAGCCTCGTTCCAGCATANCGCTAGCGGGCGAAGAAGCTCAGCAGGCCATTTCNGCAATCGCCATGCGNTGTGGTGGCTGTGGCGCAAAAGTAGGCGCCTCAACACTNNCTAGGGCACTCGGTGNGCTGCGTCCAGCCGAGCGNGACGACGTGGTGATCGGTTTACATGCTCCCGACGATGCTGCGATNGTCCGCGTACCCNCTGGCAAAGCCATGGTGCACTCCGTGGACTTTTTTCGATCNTTTATTGATGACCCATACATCTTNGGACAAATCGCTGCCAANCACNCGCTGGGNGATATCTTTGCGATGGGCGCCGAAGCACAATCCGCAACTGCTGTTGCAACTGTCCCACAAGGNCTCGAATCCAAAGTAGAAGACACTCTAGTTCAAATGATGTCAGGCGCNATCGATATACTCAATGACGCCAAATGCGCTCTNGTNGGGGGACANACNGGCGANGGCCAAGAACTAGCGTTGGGTTTCGCAATCAATGGTNTGGTCGATGATCGACCNGATCAGATCATGCGCAAAGGGGGTATGCGTGCTGGCGATGTCTTAATCCTTACAAAGCCTATCGGCACCGGCACATTGTTTGCGGCGCATGCGCGNCTTGAGGCCAAGGGTCGTTGGATTGACGATGCTTTGCAATCGATGCGCCACTCGAATCGTTTGGCGGCCGAATGCTTTCGTCGATTNGGGGCTTCCGCTTGCACAGATTTGACAGGGTTTGGGTTGTTGGGGCACTTGGTTGAGATGACCAGGCCTTCNGAAGTCGATGCCACNATTTATCTGTCCGCGCTACCAATTTTAGATGGCGCTGAAAGAACNGTGGCAGCTGGTATTTTGAGTTCGTTACAACCTGCTAATGTGCGATTACGCCGGGCGATTCGCGACGCTGAGGTAATAGTCAATCATCCCCGCTATCCCTTGATATTTGATCCGCAAACCGCTGGAGGCTTGTTGACCAGCGTGTCTGCTGATAAAGCAGAAGCTTGTGTGCGCGAGCTCATCTCACTCGGGTACCCCCACACTTGCGTCATTGGCGCCGTCCACCCAAAGGGAAATGCCCTCGAACCGATTACAGTTCAGGACTAATCTTATGGATCACCGCCAACAAAGCGGCTTTTTCCGCCTCTGGAGTGTAACGTGGAGCCATTGCCTGACATCTATCAGTCAATACCGCTCGAAAGGCAAAATCAGACTCGAACCTCGTCATCATCGCTGCCAAGGCAGCCGAATCGCCTGGTGGGAACAGACCAGGATAATCCTTCCCAAGCAATCCGGTGTTACCCGGAATATTGCTTGCGATAACTGGTAAACCCGCTACACAAGCCTCAGAGAGAACATTGGCACCACCCTCCATAATAGAGCTGATCACCATTGCTTGACTTCTTGCGTACAGTCGACGAACCGCAGTTTGCGAGATCTCACCTACCCAACTGTAACGAGGGTTATCATCCATCTGCGCTCTTGCAGCAATTGTCCATTCCGGAGTATGTGCGCGTCCGGCTTGAACAATGCGGATGCGCGACTCTCTGGGCAACAAACGCGCTGCCTCAGCGGCGCGCAAGCTATCTTTTTCTTCACGCAAATGACCCACTACGCACAGAGTGTAATCTCTTGCTAACAGCCCACGATAGCTCGCTGGCAAAGGCAGTGCCGATTGATAAACAGTGTGTAAAATGGAGTGGAAATCTGTTGGAATGTCATGGGAGACATAGTCATGCAACCCTATCAAAGCATTAGCGCAAGCCAAACTTGTTCGAGTCGCTTTAGGGTGGGTGCGTTGGAAGTGATAAACATCAGTACCCGTGAGTACTACAATCAANGCTCGGTCTGGAAAACGTTNCGAGAATGCTGCGATACTGTTACGGCTTCGCCAAGCATGCAGGGCAATCATCAAATCATATGATCNATTATCCACGNCCCACTGCTCGAGGATGTCGACCTTATGTCCAGCCGCTCGTAATAGNTTCGACCACCGCTTGGCTGTTGCGCGGTTTCCGGAAAGTGAAAGCGGTGGTGCAGGNGTCACCAAAGCCATTTTCATAACTAATTACCTTGCTGGAGAGCACAATGATTACGACACCATCCACTCATCCACTTGCCTCTGATGTTTTGGTTGCTATGCTCGACGATGCCCGCCAACGCACCTTTGAGCTAACTCAGGATTTACCGATTGGACGCCATCTAGGCCCCAAGCTTAGCACCGTAAACCCCCCTCAGTGGGAAATTGGTCATATTGGTTTTTTTTATGATTATTTTGTCCTTCACAAGCTCTTTGGGTTACCAGATTATCAAATCGTAAACGCCCAAAAGCTNTACGATTCCATGGGGGTGGCACACAGTGAACGCTGGACNCTCGAACTACCNAGTATGGAAGATACNTTTGACTACTTGCGCATTGTCCGAGACGTCATGGTTAGCCGGTTGCCTCAAGGGTTGACCGATTCTGCTACTAGCTATGTCTGGCAACTGGCCACTTTCCATGAAGATATGCACGGGGAGGCCTTTGCCTATACCCGCCAGACCCTAGCTGANCAAACACCGAAAATTGCGCCACCGTCTGGTGGTTTGGTCTCNTTAGATTCGGGCCCTCTGAATGGCGAAGTGTTTGTTCCTGGTGGCGAACANACACTCGGCGCGGATGAAACCGTTGGCTTTCGTTTTGATAATGAAAAACCCNCTGANACGCGAGCCTTTGACTCATTCACGATTGACATCGCCCCTGTTACTAACTCNGCTTTTATGTGNTTCGTTGAGGCAGGCGGTTATGAAGATNCNACCTATTGGTCATCCCATGGCTGGGCCTGGCGCGAAANTCAGGCACTCACCGCCCCATGTTACTGGCGCCGCGTCGAAGCGGGTTGGCAGATCCGTATTTTTNACCGTTGGCAACCTTTGCCACTTNATGNGCCAGTCTGTCATGTCAGCCAGCACGAGGCGCAGGCATATTGCCGATGGGTAGGACGTCGCTTACCGACCGAACTCGAATGGGAAGTGGCTGCAAGTCGACAACTCGAGGGAAGATCACTTAGCCCCAGCAAAACGCTCTACCCTTGGGGTNATCAACCTCATAGCGAATCTATGGCNAATACAGACGGGTATCGAGTCGGTTGCGTGGATGTTGCGGCCTTNTCGGCCGGCGATAGCGCACTAGGTTGCCGTCAAATGCTAGGAAATATTTGGGAATGGACCTCAAGCNGTTTTCAACCCTATCCCGGCTTTAGTCCAGATCTATATGCGGAGTANTCCGAACCTTGGTTTGCAGAGGGGCGANTGGTNCTTCGGGGNGGCTCTTGGGCAACGCGCAGTCGTTACCTAAANAATAATACGCGCAATTTTTTCCCGCCAGAGCGTAACGATATTATNGCTGGATTTCGTACCTGTGGTTAAATGATTTNGAAGTNGAATNCGNNCTAANTTCNAGGGAAAACCATGAGAAATCTTNTNTATGCNTTNANGTTCAATCTTTTTTTNGTGTTGCAAGCTGNTGCTCAAGTGCTTGTGTTTACCGCGATCCCTGATGAGGACGAGAGTAAACTCCAAGAACGNTTCGGTCCGATGAGCGAATATTTGTCAAAAACACTTGATATCGAGGTTCNTTACGTGCCAGTGAAATCCTATGCCGCTGCAGTTAGCGCATTTCGAAATGATCANGTCCAGCTAGCATGGTTTGGCGCGTTATCTGGCGTTCAAGCNCGCGCCACAGTACCNAACTCTCAAGCCTTGGCTCAAGGAGAAGAAGATCAAGCGTTTTGGACTTACTTGATCGCTCANAAAAGTACNGGTCTAGAGGCCGGTGATACCATTGANGCGCGGATGCGANGCATGACAATNACTTTTGGCTCAAAAAGCTCGACCTCAGGCCGCTTGATTCCCGAGTTTTACTTGACTGAGAGGTTTGGTGAGCCGCCGAATAAGGTATTCGAACGAGTTGGTTACAGCGGTAATCATAGTCGTACTTTACGCTTAGTAGAGAGTGGCAGTTATGCTGTAGGCGCCATCAACTANGCCGTCTGGGATCGTGAGCTCGCCGCGGGTAANATAGACACTGATGCTGTNGNAGTTATTTGGAAGACACCAGCTTATCCCAACTATCAGTGGAGTATCCGCGGAGACGTGGATNCGCGTTTTGGCGAGGGGTTTACNGATAAAGTAAAATNAGCCNTGTTGGCGATGGACGATCCGAAGTTNCTGAANAGCTTTGCGCGCAGTGCTTTTATNCCTGCGCGGAACTCAGACTACGAGCCCATCAAACGAACTGCTAAGCAGGTGGGTTTAATCGACTGATGAGCTCTCTAGTTCTAAATCAGGCGTCTGCTGATTTCGGCGGCACCCCCGTCTTAGGACCTATNGATTTACATNTTGAGCCAGGTGAGCATGTCGCGCTGGTCGGTCGCAGCGGTGCCGGCAAATCAACGCTACTGTCGCTNCTTCACGATCGTCGCCGTNGAGACATNGCNCTGATTCCGCAGAACCTAGGCTTGGTTGANACGCTTAGCGTTTTTCACAATGTTTATATCGGGCAATTGGCCTCGCACTCTAGTGCCTATAATCTNATNAANCTANTCCGACCATTTCGTGGACAGATCCTAGCGGTGACGGCCGTGCTAGAACAATTNGANATGGTGTCAACNCTCTGGGCCCGTGTNGGCGAACTNTCAGGCGGTCAGCGTCAGCGNGTGGCTGTTGCCCGGGCATTGTTTCAAGGNGGGGATGTGCTACTGGCTGATGAACCGGNATCCGCGCTCGACGGGCCACGTTCGGAGACNGTGATGCGANCGCTTACCACACANAACACTACCACTATCATTGCGATGCATGATCTCGAGTTGGCCTGTCGCTATGCCAGTCGAGTAATTGGTATTCAAAACGGCACTATTGCCCTCGATTCACCGTGCAACTTGGTAAATAGCGACGACCTTGATGCGCTCTACTAGTCAGGANCACATCCGCTGGAGTGCGCTGTCGGCACCTTTGGTACGGACCAGTCTTTGGCTACTGGGGTTCGCACTGATTGGTATTTGGTTAGCTGACCTTGAGATCCGTTCGATCGATCCCTGGACTGAATTGGCACGCTTTGGCAGTGGTTTGATTCGGCCTGACTTTGCAACCTTCGACACCGCTGTTGTTGCCTTGCTTCGAACACTTGCCTTTGCGTTTACGGGCGTCGGCGTGGCCGCCATTTTCGGTATGGGTTTAGCTCTTGTTTTTCATAACCGCGTTGTGCGAATTTTTTGTGCAATTGTTCGCGCGATCCACGAGCTTTTCTGGGCGTTAATTTTTCTGCAGTTTTTTGGTCTGCACCCGGTCACTGGCGTGTTAGCTATCGCACTGCCGTATGCAGCGACCTTCGCTCGAGTCTANAGTGAAATTCTTGAAGAAGGTGATCGAGGTGCGGAACGGGCGCTACCGGCTAACAGCAGTATTGTCTCAAGATTCTGGTATGTTCGGGTACCTGATTTATGGGCACACCTGCTCAGCTACACTAGCTATCGCTTTGAATGTGGCATGCGCTCGAGTGCGGTGCTTGGCTTCGTNGGTATGCCGACGCTTGGTTTTTACTTAGAAAGTTCTTACGCCGAGGGTCAATACAGTGAAGTAGGCATGATATTGCTTATTTTTTTATTGACAATCGGTAGCCTGCGGCTTTGGNTGCGACCAAAATTAGTTTTCCCTTACTTGCTGGTTGCTCCTTTCTTTCTGGGTACGGGTCTGCCGATTGTNTGGGGAAATGCTACACGTTTTTTCACCGAAGACATTATTCCCGCGCCGATACGCAACAGCGAGGGTATCGCGGGCTTGTGGCCATGGTTGGNCGATTTGCTTTGGTATCAGGCTTTACCCGGTATTGGTATTACGCTTGTGCTCACNCAAATCGCTCTGGTTGGCACTGGNATCATTGCTNTGTTAAGTTTTCCCTTGATTTCTCGGTTGTTTTTCAGCCGCTTCAATCAGGTGGCCGGGCACGCACTTTTGGTAATTGGCCGCTCAGTACCTGAATATCTACTCGCATACATCNTACTTCAACTNTGGGGACCTTCTATGTTGCCNGCAGTGGTCGCCTTAGCAATTCACAATGGCGCCATCGTTGGTCACTTAATTGGCCGCCAAAGTAACACCCTTATATTGAGACCGGACGTTGTCAGTGGCTTTGACTGCTACACTCATGAGGCGGTACCACGGCTTTATCGNTCNTTTCTTGCTTTTTTGCTTTACCGTTGGGAAATTATTATGCGNGAAACTGCGATNCTTGGAATTTTGGGAATCACTACGCTTGGATTCTATGTCGATAGCGCCATTCAAGAATTGCGCTTNGATCGAGCTCTGGTACTTATATTAATCACAGCGTTGCTAAATATTTTTGTTGATTCGTTGGCGCGCACCATTCGCCGGCAACTGCGTTTACGTACAACGCCGACAGCGCAAACACCAGCTCAACCTTGAGGATCCCTCTNTATGTTTCCAAACAAATCAAAAACTNATAACGCTTGCAATGTCAGTTCTNTANANGAAGCATTTGTCGAGGCATTAGAACGACCAGGGCATCATATTTCACCCGTTTGGTTTTACGACCAACGCGGCTCANCGCTGTTCGAAGANATCACCCGGCTGCCAAGCTATTATCTTACGCGAACTGAAATCAGCATTCTCGACGATAATNCGGAAGCGATCTCCAGAGCCATTGGTAGTCACCGCTTGGTGGTAGAACTAGGTAGTGGATCNAGCCGTAAAACATTGCGTCTACTCAAGGCACTTNATCAGCCGGCGGGCTATGTACCCGTAGATATTTCGGCTGACTATCTGCGTCAGGCAGTGGCGGCCCTATCNAAAAAACTACCGTATTTACCTGTCGAGGCCTTGGTTGCTGACTTCACAACAATGTTCTCATTACCACCGTCGTTGCCTCCACACCGCAGCCGGTTGGGTTTCTTTCCGGGTTCAACCATTGGTAATCTTGAGGCACCTGCGGTGCAATCTTTGTTAAAACACTGTCACGTTATTTTAGGTNATGACGCTGCGTTTTTGATTGGTATTGATCTAGATAAATCGCCTGAGGCATTGATTTCCGCTTATGACGATCCAGAGGGTGTTACCGCTGAATTTAATCGCAACCTGCTTANGCGGGTTAATCGTGAACTGGGCCTCGCGGTTGACCTAGNAGCTTTCTCTCACGAGGCACGCTATTTAATCGACCCCGCAAGAATCGAGATGCACTTAGTCGCCATCACCGATCAGACGCTGGAAATCTCCGGCCGGACTTTTACATTAGCCGCTGGCGAAAGCATCCATACCGAAACCTCTCACAAATATACGATTGAAGGCTTCTCACAAATCGCCGAAAAGGCAAGCTGGGAACTAATCGAACATTGGTGTGATACCCAAAAACGTTTTGCTGTCCTGCTCTTAAAACCAGCCGCAGAGAAATAACAANGTATTGATATCAATTAANGANAATCNAANTCAAATTTAAATTAACTGAAACAAGATNNTGAGTTCNTTATATGGTGTCCCNAANAGNNNTNGATACCTGTGACCTGCCGCTTAGGAGGCGGCCGCTCTATCCTACTGAGCTACCGGGACATAGGCTGTCTCGCGCGAATTCTTAACTCGGCTAGAGCCTAACACGAGTTTATCGCTAGTCCCACACTCAGTTTACGGTAAACTTAGGTCATGAATTTGAAGCCCCTAAAGCTTAAGATTACTCGACTAAGTTGCGAGCGTGATTACCGTTTATTGTTCGACAATCTGTCTTTCACGCTGGAAGCTGGATCGATATTACGCGTAGCCGGAAAAAATGGCGTAGGTAAGACCACACTTCTTCGTACGATCGCTGGTCTTTATGAAATTCAGGAAGGTGAGGTAATTGTTGGTGATCAATCAGTTACTGAGGCTAGGCAACATATCCTCTACATTGGTCACAGGTCGCAACTCACGGGAGACTTACGTGTCCTGGATAACCTCCAATTTCTGGCCGGGCACGATGATACTTGCCTAAAACATGCCTTAGACAATGTTGGCATGCTGGGATATTACGATTCTCTTGTTAAAGAACTGTCTCAAGGTCAGGGCCGTCGTTGCGCGCTGGCCCGTCTCTGGTGTTCCGATGCGTCAATCTGGATCCTTGATGAGCCATATTCGGCGCTTGATGTTTCAATGATAAAGACATTGGACGAGAAAATAAGTTCTCACGTGGCCAGCGGTGGAATTTGTCTATTTACAACCCATCAACAATCAACGTTGTCAGAATTCCAGACTCTGGAGCTTGGTTGTGTCGATTGAAAAAAGGATCCTTGCCCGCGAAATGAGACTCGTTGCTGCGCGTCCCGGTGACATCTTTAAGCCAATCTGGTTTCTAGTGCTAGTCATCTCTATGGTCCCACTGGCACTTACACCAGATTCTGAGTTGCTTGCCGAAATTGGATCAGCAATGATCTGGGTCGCAACCTTGCTAGCACTTCTTCTCAATTCTGAGAATCTGTTCCAGTCTGATTTTGCGGACGGTATTCTAGAACAATGGCTATTTTTCAATCGACCGCTCGCTTGGCTTTTGGGACTGAAATTAATTGCGCATTGGTTTCTCCATGTTTTGCCTCTGATTTTAATTAGCCCAATCGCAGCGCTAATGTTGTCCATTCCGGGAGATGTCTCAATCGCACTGCTCATTACATTGCTGGTGGCAACACCGGCGCTGACTTGTTTTTCCGGATTAGGCGCAGCCCTCACACTCGGATCCTCACGATCTGGTATCCTTGGGGTATTGGTAATGATGCCTCTATTTGTGCCGGTCGTAGTGCTGGCCTCTGGGGTTTTAGTTCGGGCCATGGATGGTTCTGAGACTTTGCCGTTATTGGCATTGCTGGGAGCATTTAGTGTGGCGTCGGCGGTCCTGGTTCCGATTGCAGTGTCCCTAGCAATTCGTGTGAATATTGGAGGTTCTAACTGATGCGTTGGCGTTGGTTTCATCAATGGGGTTCCCCGAAGTGGTTCTATGAACGTGCCGGGCGCTGGCAGCTAGTTTGTGGTTGGTTGTCGCTCGGTTTGATTGCAATTGGCACGTTATGGGGGCTTGGCTTTGCCCCGGTTGACTATCAGCAAGGTAATAGTTATCGAATCATCTATCTTCATGTACCTGTCGCATTTCTGGCTCAGGCAATGTACGCAGCGATGGCCGTGAGCGCCGTAGTACTTTTTGTATGGAAGATGAAAATTGCTGATATTGCGATGCAGTCAATCGCGGTCATGGGATTCGCATTTACGGCTCTCGCATTGGTAAGCGGTGCCGTCTGGGGGAAACCAACCTGGGGCACGTATTGGGTGTGGGATGCTCGGCTAACCTCGATGCTAATCCTCGCATTCCTCTACCTCGCACTAATCGGATTGCGTGCCTCGGTTCGTGATCCCGATCTGGCAGGTAAAGTTTGCGGGATTTTAGTGCTAGTGGGCGTTGTCAACCTCCCTATCATCAAATATTCGGTCGAGTGGTGGAACACCCT
>PAWX01000031.1 GCA_002714245.1 Gammaproteobacteria bacterium
AACCCAAACTCATTATTGGTGCCATAAGTAACATCAGCTCCGTAGGCTGCTCTTTTATCTTCTGCGGTTTGGCCAGAGGTGATGACTCTCACCGTAAGGCCTAGTCCTTCATACAGAGGTCGCATCCAATTGGCATCACGGTTTGCAAGGTATTCGTTCACGGTCACCACGTGAACGCTATTACCACCTATCGCATTGAGATAAGCCGGCAATGTAGCCACCAGCGTCTTACCTTCTCCCGTTCGCATTTCGGCGATACGCCCTTCATACAGGGTCATCCCTCCGACCATTTGTACATCAAAATGTCTAAGGCCAAGCCGGCGCCTGCTGACTTCTCTACAGACTGCAAACGCCTCAGGGAGTATTTGATTTAGCGTCTCACCACTCTTTATTCGGCTACGAAAATCACCGCGTTTCGCGGCAAGCGCATCGTCACTGAGTGGTTGGAGGATGGATTCTTGCTGATTGATTGCGGCAACGGCCTTCAGCATCCGCTTAACTTCACGGTCATTCTTCGAGCCAAAGATCTTCCGGACAAATGTCCCTAACATGGGTATCCTATATANTCTTTAATCATAATAAGGACATTGTAGCGAATTGCGTGATCCCGGACAGCTAAAAACCCTGAGAACTTTGCTAAATCGATCAGGAAGTCACCTCCAGACGCTTCAGCTTGAGGTATCAATACACGCCAAACGCGCCCGCACCATNGAAAACTTACTGCCTGAAGATCTNNGACACAAGATCGCTGCTGGAACCCTACAGTCTGGCCTTCTGACCCTGTATGTGCCAACAGCATCCTTAGTAGCCAAGTTACGCTTTGAGGAAAATATCCTAATCGAAAAGCTCCAAAACGATCCTCTATTTCGTGGAATCAGACGTATACAATGTCGGGTAAAGCCACGCAAATCTGAGCCATCACAAAACACAAAAATGAGTAATAGATTGAGTGCAAAGGCTGCCTCTTTCATTCAAGACTTTTCAGAGTCTTTAGCAGATGGAGAATTCAAACGTCAGTTTCAGCGACTGGCTGCACGGGTATCGGACAATCTTCCACCCGATCAAACGTAACCACTTCACAATTACTCGGGTCCGAAAATAACCGTCGCAACAGCTTATTATTGAGCGCATGACCGCTCCGATTTCCCGAGTAATGACCAATAATAGGGCGTCCAGCGAGATACAGATCACCCAGCGCATCCAACACTTTATGTTTCACAAATTCATCATTTTGACGGAGGCCATCATCGTTCAAAATACGGTCTTCACCTACAACGATCGCGTTCGCCATCGATCCGCCTCGCGCCAGATTGTTAGCTTTCAAGTAGTCCAGATCACGCATGAAGCCAAAAGTTCGGGCACGACTAACCTCACGAATGAAGGATGCTTCGTCGATGTCGACCACCGTTTTGCATTCACCCAGATCGACCACTGGATGATCGAAGTCGATCGAAAACGAGATACGAAAACCATTAAAAGGCTCAAGGCGAGCAAACTTTCCTTCGTGTTCGACCTCAACAATGGATGTTATACGAATATACTCTCGTGGTGCGGTCTGCTCGCGCACACCAGCTGATTGAATAAGGAATACGAAAGGTGAGGCACTCCCGTCCATAATCGGAAGTTCCGGCGCGTTGCACTCAACTAATGCATTATCAATACCCATTCCTGACAATGCAGAGAGCAGGTGTTCAACAGTAGACACTTGGACACCATTGGGCGAGGACAGACAGGTTGAAAGGGTTGTCTGAGACACACTGTCTGCGTTGGCTCTTATTAATACAGGAGGATCCAAATCTACCCGTTTGAATTGGATACCATGATTTTCCGGTGCAGGCCTCAAAGTGAGGTATACCGTATCACCTGAGTGAAGACCAACTCCGGTGGCACGCACGACATTTTTCAGCGTTCGCTGTGCAATCAATTTAACTATCCTTCAACATGTCGCTAGTTTAACAGGCTTTTCTTCTCTGCTTCCTGCAAACTAGAAGGGAGGTATAGTCTTCTATCAGTTAGTCCGCCTGCCGACGAAGGAATGCCGGGATATTTAGAATCCTCTCCATTTCCTCCGTGTTGCCAATCTCCTCTGTAAGATCCTGAGCCAATGCCGTATTACCTATCGCCTGTGCTCTCAGAATCTGTGGCGCATCGGCGGAGCTGAATGCCTCACGCGGTTCATTATTGAGTTGACCGTTATCTACCACTGTTTTTGGAGACAATACATCTCCAAGTCCGGTAGCGACCACAGTCACACAGATTTGGTCGCTAATTTCCGGGTCGATTACGGTTCCAATAACGACATTAGCATTCTCGTCACTAATCTGTTCAACCACTTTACCTACCTGATCAAATTCACCNAGNGTAAAGTCAGGACCCGACGTGATATTAACTAAAATTCCACGCGCNCCNGATAAATCAACATCTTCAAGGAGTGGCGAACGNATAGCAACTTCGGCTGCCGTCACNGCGCGATCCTCGCCAGTNGCGGCCCCAGTNCCCATCATCGCNTTACCCATTTCACTCATAACCGTTCTAACGTCAGCAAAGTCGACATTTATCATTCCCGGACGGATGATTAAGTCTGCTATACCCCTTACCGCGCCGTGTAGGACATTGTTAGCTTCTCCAAAAGCAGCCATGAGTGACGAATTTTTGCCGAGCACCGGGAGGAGTTTTTCATTTGGCACAACGATCAATGAATCGACGTGCTTCTCTAGAGCCGTTATTCCTTGATCAGCCACGTGCGCACGTCGACGCCCCTCAAAACCGAAAGGACGCGTAACAATGGCAACCGTCAGGATGCCTAAATCACGTGCAATCTCCGCAACCACTGGTGCAGCGCCTGTCCCAGTTCCACCACCCATGCCGGCNGTGATNAAGACCATGTCAGTCCCNGTTAAGACATCAACGATGGCATCACGATCCTCGATCGCCGCATTNCTGCCNACATCTGGATTGGCGCCCGCGCCTAANCCCTTNGTTATGTCACCGCCTAACTGTANCGTCCGGTCCGCCGGAATTGCCCGCATCGCTTGNGAATCNGTATTCGCCACNATNAACTCNACACCCTCNACGGCATGNTTCAACATNTAGTGAACAGCGTTACCACCACCGCCACCGACGCCNATTACTTTAATAACGGCACTTGATTCGATTTGNTCTACGATCTCAAACATTCTTGTTTCCCCTTATTTAAAAATTTCCCTGGATCCANTGTCGGACCCTGTTAAACATGCTTCCTTGCGCACCAAGCCAATGAGGCTGTGGCCGTACTTCTTGGTCGCGACCGTACGCCAGAAGACCTGCTACAACCGCNTTGGCTGGATCTTGTANTAGTCCATCGAGTCCNTCCTGATGAGCCTGCTTNANNACCCGACACGGATACTGCAATACACTTTCAAAGACTTGCGAGATACCNGGTAATGCANCCGTACCNCCACACAACACAATCCCTGTCGACGCCTTTTCAAATCGTCCGGATAGACGNAGNCGCTCACNAAGGATCTCNGCAAACTCTTCGATACGCGGTTGAATAAATGCCGTTAATTGNTGAAGACGAATNTCTTCTGCAGGNCGATCTGCNATNTTCTTNACCTGAGCGGTCTGNTCAGGNGGAGCGAATGTGGTGTGGGCATACCCATANTNAACCTTTAAATGTTCGGCGTCCCCAAGTGGTGTTTTTAGGGCAACAGCCAAATCATGTGTTAAAAGTTCGCCGCCCATCGGTACAATTTGCATCCAGACCGGTGAGCCCTCAGCGATAACCATAATATCGGTGGTGCCCATACCGATATCGGCGATACAAACGCCCAATTCTCGCTCATCTGCTGAAACCAACTGACTGACTGCCAATGCTGACGGGACAAGCACTGCAGCCTCGAGACCGGCTAATTTCAGGCATTTTTTCAGATTTTGAATGACATAGGTAGCACCAGTAATCACATGGACATGTGCTAATAACTGATTTCCACTCATTCCTTGTGGTGAGCGAAGCCCTGTTTGTTCATCAAGGGTAAATGAGCGTGGAATTACACTTAAAATTTCTCGATCCGGCATTTGGGCTTGAATTTGCACTTGCTCCATTGCCTGAGTAACCAAAACATCCGTTACCTCACGATGGTTAAGCATCACGGTTGCTGAAATATCTTGACCAACAAGATGTGAACCGCCGACCGATACCAAGGGATCACTTAACTTAGTTCCGGCCATCTGGTTGGCTGCAGAAACAGCCCGCTTTAGAGCCTCTACCACTGAGTCAATCTCAATAACAACACCTTGCTTTAGACCACCGGAGCGTGCGCTACCGAGCCCGCGAGTAACAATTCGACCGATGTCCGAAATCTCAGCGATCACCGCTTTAATTTGGCTAGAACCGATATCTACTACGAGTAAATAACTCACTTTTCAGATCTCCATGCCAAAGCGATACCATTATCGTAACGGGCATCGACTTCTCGTAATTTTCGTAGGCGATCCTTATCAAGTCGTATCAAAATATCTCGAGCTCGCGCAAGTCGTCCAAGGATATCGACGCGCCCTAGCTTTAAAGTAAAGCCTTGATCTAATTCGATCTCCCATCCAAGATCATGGCCACGTGATACAGCAGTAACTTTTGCGAAGTCGGCTAAACGATCTGAAAATACGCTGTAATGGCTATAGACCTGCGTGGTCTCAGATAAGGCTCCATACAAGCGCGGCATCGGCTCGTCAACTAGCTCCGGTGGCTCAAACAAGTCACCAGACAAGCCGAGATATTGGGTATCGTTATAAACGGCAACTGGTCGTTGCTCAACAATTTCGATTAATAGGGTATCTGGCCAGATACGGCGGGCAGACGCGGCGGAAATCCAAGGATGCGATTCGACTTCAGACACCACCTCGGTGAGTATCGTATCAAGATAATTATTATTAAACTTAATACTCAGATCTTTAGTTAAGTTGTCGGCATCTAAATAACGTAAGTGACCTAGCAATTGAACCTGTCTGATCTGAATATCCTTTAAGAGATGACTCAGACCGCTAGCAGCGATAGATCCAGTGACACCCAGTCCGATCAGAACTATCAACACTTTCCAATGCGTTAATGTCCGACTTGCAATTTGTTTCGATGTCATGGCGAGACCTCTGCGTCAAGAAGTATCTGTTCAACCAGCATAGGCATATCCATCCCAGACGCACTCGCAGCTTTGGGGACCAATGAATGGCTCCCCATTCCGGGTACGGTATTGCACTCGACCAACAATAAATGACCAGTTTCATCCATCATAAAATCCACGCGGCCCCAAGTCCGACAGCCGAGCGCTTCAAATGCCTCAAGTGCAAGTTTTTGCGCCTCGGTTTCAGATTCCGGACTCAGGCCAGATGGAATTTGATATTGAGTGTCATTCGATTGATATTTCGCTTCATAGTCATAAAAGTCAGTTGTTGACTGAATGCCTATTACGGGTAAGGCGAGACCGTGGACTACGCCCACTGTGAATTCGGGACCTGGTAGCAATGGCTCGACCAGTACACGGGTGTCATACGTCAGAGCGTCCTCCAACGCTACCTTTAATTGATCGCTACCACGAACCACGTGGGCACCGACCGAGGATCCTTCATGGGCTGGCTTCACGAAGAGTTCCGGACCTAAGCGTTTTATGCAGATATCAGACTGCTCTATATCGTTTACGACTACCATGGGTGCTGTCGGTAAACCCAACGATTCCCACACTTGCTTAGTTCTCGGTTTATCAAATGCCAAGGCTGATGAAGCAACACCTGAACCTGTGAAGGGGATACCGAGGGCACACAAAAGTCCTTGTAGTACACCGTCCTCTCCGGGCCGCCCATGAACCAAGTTAAAAACTCGAGTTGGTCGGCTAGCGATCAATGACTCAACTAGCCTGTCTTTTATATCGATTTCTATAGGGTTGATACCGAGCTGCTGCATCGCCTCGCTCACCGAAGCCTTTCCGTCGCGGGAAACGGCAGCCTCCGAACCTTGTCCACCAAATAGGAGGACAACTCGTTCGCTTGACCAGTTCATCGGCTCCCTCCTAATGTCCTGATAAGCGCGGAAGGTAACCGTCCGATGGAGCCTGCGCCTTGGATTAGCACTACATCGTTAGGCTCAATTAGCGCGTCGACGCGCTCAATTACTTGTTCAAATTCGCCCTCTACGTAGGGACGACAGAGCCCCAGCCGGCGAATACTCTGTGCAAGATCCTTCGCTCCAGCACCCACGATCGGGGCCTCTCCAGCCGCATATACAGGCATCAGAACCAGTTCATCAGCACGGGTCAATACAGTAACAAATTCGTCAAATAATTCTTGAGTACGCGTGTAGCGATGAGGCTGAAAGACACTCACAAGACGCCGATTAGGGTATGCAGCGCGCAGAGCGTCAAAGGTAACCTGAAGTTCTTTTGGATGGTGCCCGTAATCATCAATCACTGGAATTTTTTGTCCTTTCTTGTAGACAAATCCGGCTAACTGGAATCGACGGTCAACTCCCTGAAAATTGCTTAAAGCAGCTACTAGCGAGTCATCGTTGACACCCAAATGATCAGAAAGCGCTATTACTGCCAGAGCATTTAACACGTTGTGCCGCCCCGGCATGGGAAGGGTAACCTTCAGACTCCCAGCGTTTGGACGGCGCACATTAAAGTGGGTTTGCAGTCCATCGCTGACAATATCCGTCGCACGGTAATCAGACTCGGACTCAATGCCGTAGGTGAGAAAGGTCCGTCCTACATTAGACAGCAATCCAGTCAATACGGGGTCATCGGTATTAGCAATAACCAGCCCATAAAATGGTAGGTTTTGTAAAAACTGAACAAATGTCTGTTTCAAACGCTCAAAATCGCCACCATAGGTCGACATATGGTCGACATCGATATTGGTGACAACAGCGATCATTGGTTTCAGAACCAGAAAAGATGCATCACTCTCATCTGCTTCCGCGACCATATATTCACTCTGACCAAGGCTAGCGTTGGTACCGACCTGATTTAACTTACCTCCAATAATATAGGTTGGATCTAGCCCTCCCTCGGCAAGTACAGAAGCTGCGAGAGACGTAGTTGTTGTTTTCCCGTGAGTACCTGAGACGGCAATGCCGAATTTGAATCGCATCAATTCGGCGAGCATTTGTGCCCTTGGAATTACCGGGATACGTGCCTCTAATGCACTTGAGATTTCGGGGTTTGTGCGGTCTATAGCACTCGAGACTACGATAACCTCGGCACCCTCAATATTCGTTGCTCGGTGACCGATATGGATCTCAGCTCCTAACCTTTTCAAACGCGTGGTGGCAGTTCCTTCTCGTAAGTCGGATCCAGATATCAGGTATCCCTGATTAAGCAGTACTTCCGCGATACCACTCATCCCGATACCACCAATACCGACAAAATGCATTCGTTGGATTTGCCCCATCCGATTAACCACGAGCAATCTCCAAAACACAATCAGCAACCTTTTTGGTCGCTTCTGGTTTAGCGACAGATCGTGCCGCTCGCGCCATTTGGGTCAGTTTTTCGGGAGCTCTTAAAATATCTGAAAGCTTAGCTACAAAAATATCAAGATCCTTCTCCTGAACAACAACAGCTGCACCAGCCTCCCGTAGCCGCTCCCCATTTTTTATCTGGTGATCATCGACTGCATGAGGGAAAGGAATCAGTACCGAAGGCATGGCAGCACTTGCGAGCTCTGATACAGTAAGTGCACCCGCTCGACAGACCACGATATCCGCACCGCTATATGCGTCGTCCATTCGACTGATGAATGCTACGACCGTGGCCTCGAGGTCTAACGCCTGATATTGCTCAACTACCTGATTTTGCGCTGTAAGACCTGTCTGGTGGGTGACTTCGATTCCGAAGTGAGTAGCTACTTCCTTTAATTTTTTTGGAAGTCGTTCATTCAGTGCCTTCGCGCCCTGCGAGCCACCTATCACAAGTACACGTGTGGTCTCAGTAGGCTGGCAACCATCTGCAAGGCGCTGACGACCAACAGCATCGATCTCAGTTCTAATAGGATTTCCGACACACTCGGCACCCTCTAATACGTCTGGGAACGCTGTCAGAACGCGTGCCGAGAACTTAGCAAGATAACGATTTGTCATTCCAACGACCGCATTTTGTTCATGGATCACCACAGGAACTTTCATAAGCCGGGCCGCAATTCCAGCAGGCCCCGCAGGGTATCCACCGAATCCGACACAAACAGATGGCCGAAGACGTAGCATCAAAACGATTGCCTGAATGATCGAAACCGCTAGACAGATGGCGCCTATAATACGCTCCAGGCCTTTCTTACCTCGGAGGCCCCGAGCAGCGAGGAAATGTATGGGTATACTTTTTTCTGGAACTAGTTTTTTTTCAAGACCATATCGTGAACCAATCCAATGAACTACCTCACCTCGGCTGACCAGTTCCTCGGCAACCGCTAATGCAGGAAAAATATGACCACCAGTCCCACCGGCCATTACACAAATTGGTTTCTTCATAACTGCGCTCCCGGCAGGTTGTCTGCACTGACACGCGCTATGACACCGAGGCTTACGGCGGTCATCACTAACGAACTACCACCATAACTCAGGAGCGGAAGCGTTAGGCCTGTCGTAGGAGCCAGCCCGGTATTGACCGCCAAATTGATAAGTATTTGAAGTGCTATAAGAAGTACAAGCCCATACACGAGATAAGCGGCAAAGGGTCTACCGCCAAGCTCTGCACGCCGGCCGATCAACAAACCGCGCCACACTATAAAAGTCATAAATCCGACCGTAATCAAAGCGCCGATAAGACCAAGCTCTTCGGCGAGGATCGCGAAAACGAAGTCGGTATGGGCCTCTGGTAGATAAAACAACTTCTGGACAGAATTACCGAGTCCCATACCAAACAGCCCCCCGCGGCCAAATGCCAATAACGCCTGCGTTAGCTGATAGCCCGCTCCAAAACGAACGGCCCAAGGATTAAAAATTGTTTCAATCCGCTCGATACGATAAGGCTCAATCACGGCAAGTATCGCGAGACCGAGAAACAACGCCGAACCAAACACCACGTACTGTGTAAATGGTGCCCCGGCCAGCAAAAGAACGCCCATCACAGCGCAACTCAATACCAACAATGTGCCGTAGTCAGGTTCCATTAATAAAAGAATCGCTATTAAACCGACAACAGCCATAGGTTTGACGAAGCCACTAAATTTTTGACGCACCTCTTCAAGTCGCCGGACCAGATAAGATGCTAGGAACAGCATCATCGTAAATTTAGTGATTTCAGATGGTTGAAGATTGAATATCCCGAGACTGAGCCAACGGGTCGCACCCTTCACTGTGAGGCCTACGCCCGGTATCAAAATAAATGCGAGGAGCGCCATCGACAGGAGTAAAAAATACGTTGAATAGTGGTACCACGATCGGGTTGGAATCAAATATGCGATCACACCCGCGATCGATGCAATTAGAAGGAAAAATGCATGTTTCATCGCGAAGCTAAAAGGCTGACCAAATCGATCTGAGGCTACCTCGATAGAGCTCGATGCAACTAAGAGAAAACCAAGGCATGCGAGCGCACACGCTGCCAAAATAAAATGAATATCTGGAATACCTAGGGGCATAAAATCCGAGCGACGAATCTCAAGCTTCACAATTTGTCTCCACAAGATGCCTAAAGTGATGACCACGTTCTTCGTAGCTAGAAAATTGGTCAAAGCTAGCGCAGGCAGGGCTTAAGAGAACAACGTCACCATCAGAAGCATGAGAAACGGCGCACTCAAATGCTCGGTCGAGCGTCTCGACAACGGTTGCGTGAGAGCCCAGAATCGCTGCAAATCGTTCACGGTCCTTGCCATAGACGAAAACGTGATAGCAATAGGCTTTGACGACCTCAGCCCATCGGCTGAGGTCGGCACCCTTACTTTCGCCTCCTGCTAGCAAAAATAGCCGACCAGTCGTGCAGACACTGCGCACAGCGGTCTCCGACGCTCCCGTATTTGTTCCCTTAGAATCATTAATAAAACGGATACCTCGAAAACCAGAAATTTCAGTCATCCGATGCGGCAGGCCTTGGAATGCTTCAATTACCTTGACTGCGACCCGCTTGTTAACGCCTAAGAGATGGCATATCGCAAAAGCTGCCATCGTATTTTGGATCATGTGCCTACCGGGCATCGGAAGCGCATTAACCGGCATCCAAGGATCAGCGCCCAGTGAAATCCATGTAGCATCGTCAACCACCATCAGACCAAATTGGTGAAAGTCAGAATTTTGTAGGGCAAAGTTAATCGCAGGTGTCTTATCAGGAACAAGTGGCTGCGAAAGCGGATCCTCTGCATTCACCACTACCGCACCGACGCCCTCAAAAATCCGATGCTTCGCGCGATGATAGGCGATCATTGATCCGTGCCAGTCAAGATGGTCTGGGGACATATTCAGACAGGTCGCTACCGTTGCTCTTAATCCACGTGTACGTTCGAGTTGAAAACTGGATAGCTCGAGGATGGCGATCGACTGATCCTTTCGCTGTGGCAATAAATCAAGAGCTTGCGGCCCTAAATTACCGCCGACTAGGACATCCCTACCGTCAGCTTTTAAAATCTCAGCAACTAGGTATGTCACAGTTGATTTTGCATTTGATCCAGTGATGGCAACCAGTGACTGATGCTCGGGCCAGGCTCGGCGGAACACCTGAATGTCACTGATCAGGTGCGAATATGTATTACTGATCCCTTCGGTCTCGGGAGCCACGCCGGGACTCACTACGATCTCTTCGAACTGATCTAAGTATTCTGTCTTCAAGGGCCCAAAATAAGTTTTCACTCCAGGAAATTCGTTATGAAATTCAGATTTCAGTGTTTTTGAAATGCGCGTATCTGCAACTTCGAAACGAATCCCTAGCGCCTGAAAATGGCGTGCAACTGCCTGACCTGTCGGTCCTGCTCCAAGAATGAGGCGTTTAGTTGTCGCGATCAAAGCCATGAATCACCTCAACTTCAGAGTCGCCAAACCGACAAGAACGAGCATTACGGAGATAATCCAGAAACGAACTATAACCCGTGGTTCAGGCCATCCTTTCAGTTCGAAATGATGATGGATTGGGGCCATTCGGAAAAGCCGTTTGCCAGTAAGTCTCATACTCGCTATTTGCATCATCACAGACACCGTTTCCAGCACAAAGATACCGCCCATGATGAACAGCACTAATTCCTGACGTACCATAACCGCAACAGTTCCCAAGGCAGCTCCTAGCGATAGTGCGCCCACATCGCCCATGAATACCTGAGCGGGGTAGGTGTTGAACCAAAGGAATCCGAGACCAGAGCCCACCATGGCACCCAGAAAGACAACTAACTCACCGGTTCCTGGTATGTAGGGAATGAAGAGATACTGAGAGAAAATTGCATTCCCAGTTAGGTAGGCAAAAACGCCCAGAGCACTTGCGACCAAAACAGTGGGCAAAATAGCTAAGCCGTCGAGTCCATCCGTTAGATTCACCGCATTGGACGTACCTACGATGACAAAGTAGGCCAGAATGACGTAGCCAAATCCCAAGGGAATCAAAAGATCTTTAAAGAACGGTACAAGGAGTGTAGTTTCGTCGGGCGTTTTTGCAATTTTATACAAAACGATTGCAGCGATAATTCCGATAAGTGACTGACCCAAATATTTGGATTTCGCGGAAAGCCCTCTAGAGTCTTTCAGGACGACTTTTCTCCAGTCGTCAATCCATCCGATCACTCCGAATCCGAGCATTACCAACAAAGCGATCCAGACGTATACGTTTGTGAGATCAGCCCACAAAAGTGTCGATATCGTGATACAAACTAAAATAAGTACACCACCCATCGTCGGTGTACCCTGTTTTGAGAAATGCGATTTTGGACCATCAATCCTTACCGACTGTCCAATCTGACGCTTCTCCAGAGAGCGAATAACCCACGGACCCACAAGCAGAGCAGTGAGTAGTGCGGTTAAGACTCCCAGAATTGACCGTAACGTAAGGTACTGAAAAACGGCGAAACTCGGTTCAAGACTGCTAAGATAATCCGCTAGTACGAGCAGCACGGCTAATGGCTCCCCTGTTTCGACATTAGCGCATCAATGACACGATCCATCTGCGCTAATCGCGAACCTTTGACAAGAATGACATCAGAACTGGAAATGACGCTCCATAAATAATCGCTGACCTCGTCATGCGACTTGACATAAATAGCATCTTGACCAAATCCATCAGCGATTGGATCCGCCAAGCCCGTGGCGATCAATCGGTCAATGCCCTTTTCTTTTGCGTAGACGCCGACTTTGGTCATCTCAGAATAAGCAGAATCACCGAGTTCACTGAGCCCCCCCACCGCCAAAATTTTTGTACCTCCCTGTTTGGAGAGCCAATCAATTGCCGCGCGAGTTGAATGGGGGCTTGCGTTATAGGTGTCATCAACCAACAAGCAGCTACCCAGTAATCTTGGCGTCATACGACCAGGTTCAATCACTGCGGTTTCAAGTCCCAACTGGATTTCATCGACTGTGGCCCCGGCAGCGAGCGCCATAGCTGCAGCTGCAGCTGCATTTTCCATAAAATGGTACCCAAGTGTTGGAAGGCAAACGTGAATCTGTCCACTATCAAATTGTAGGGCTACCCGCTGCGATGATTCAGGTGACCAACAAACATCGGCATTATTTCGTCCAATACTGATCACTTTTCGGTCGCCGACGCGTTGCAACCACTGATCAAAGGCAGGCTCATCGCTGTTTAGGACAACTGTTCCATCAGGATCCGTGTAATCAATGATTTCACCTTTTCCCTGAACGACACCATCTATCGATCCAAAGCCCTCAAGATGCGCAACACGGGCATTCAATAGGGCTGAAATTATTGGGCGCACCATGGCGGCAAGATATGCAATCTCACCAACCGCAGAAGCGCCAAGCTCGAATAACGCAAACGGATGATGGGGTCTGAGACGAGCCATTGTGATGGGTACCCCCAGATGATTATTTAGATTGCCCTCGGTGGTGAGGATATCGTGGTAGCCAAAACGTATCGTCATCTGTCTTAGAATCGAAGCCAGAAAACCTCGGGTACTTGTTTTACCTTGACTACCCGTCAGGGCAAAAACATCGCCTTGATAAGTGGCTCGGATCGAATGCGCAAGATCACCCAACGCACGCTCTGTATTTTCCACACAGATCGAAGGAATTAAGTCAGTGGGTTTTGACACGAGTGCGGCAGCCGCTCCATTCTTCGCAGCACTTTTTATGTAATCATGACCATCGCGATCGGCGACTAGAGCCACAAAGAGATCACCAGCAACAGCCTTGCGACTGTCGATAGTGAATCCAGAGATTGGTACTGAACCATGAGAGGACACGTTGAGATACCTGGCCAAATCCCCCAACTCCCTAGGAAGCATGTTGGGCTCCTTGATCGTTGCACCCTAGAAGACGAGTGACTTCGACTCGGTCCGAGAATTGCTCCGTCCTCCCACCAATAACCTGGCTGTTCTCATGCCCCTTACCAGCCAGTAATATGTAATCATTAGCGGTAGCTGTCTTGACTGCGAACTGGATTGCCTTCTTTCGGTCAACTTCTTCAAGAATCGGAGCCTTTGTCATTCCAGATCGGATCTCCCCGATGATTCTTAGTGGTGACTCAAATCTTGGATTATCAGAGGTGAGCACAACATGATCGGATAATTGAGAAGCGATGCGGCCCATTAAGGGCCGTTTACCCGAATCTCTTCCCCCCCCGCATCCGAAGACAGACCAAATCTCCCCAAGACAGTGACTACGACAAGTGTTTAATGCTTTTTCCAATGCGTCTGGCGTGTGCGCATAGTCGACGATCACGGTTGCTGAATCCTGAGTCTTGTACCATTCCATGCGACCAGGCACCATCTCCAACTGATTTATGAGACCCAAAACATCCTCGGTCATTTGTGGTTTGATCGCGGTGACCGCACCCACCGCTGCGAGAACATTCTGAACGTTAAACTCACCGAGTAACGGAAATTCAATACTGCAAGCTACACCCCGTACCGAGAGGCTTATCCGCGATCCTGTCGAAACGGATTCGATGCTCTGAATCTTGAAGTCGCTAGCCGAATTTCCGAACGTGACCACCTCCTTATCGGACAATTTGTCAGCCAGTTTTTTGCAAAATGGATCATCTGAATTCAGAACTGCATAGCGAATATTAAAATCGTAAAACAAGCGGGCCTTCGCACGACCATAAGAATTCATATCACCGTGATAATCTAGATGATCACGCGTCAGATTGGTCATGACCGCAACCTCAAAAGGAATACCGTGAACCCGGTATTGGTGAAGGGCGTGCGATGAGACTTCCATTGCGACCACCCGAACATCAAGAGACTGAAGCTTTGCAAATGTCTTGAAGAGGGTGACTGCGTCTGGGGTGGTTCGATCTAAACCAACCAACTGATCCGAACCAACCGATACGCCCAAAGTGCCGATACGGGCAACCTTATATCCGAGGTGCTCCGCTAGCTGAGCTATTAAATGAACCGTTGTGGTCTTTCCATTGGTACCAGTTACACCGATGATATGCATGTTTTGGCATGGATACCCATAAAAAATACTAGCCAAATATCCAATTTGAGTCCTTAATTCATGCACCTTAAGTGCTGGTATATCGATCGGAATCTCCCCAGACCACTGATCATAAAGGACAGCTACAGCGCCACTTGTGATCGCTTGATCGATGTAGTCCAGACCATGTCCGTTTGAGCCCTGAATCGCTATAAACAATGAGCCATCAGTAACATGTCGGGAATCTAACGCCAGATCAAAAATTTCGACGNGAGATGAGNGCNTAACATATAGGCCGATCTCGGATAGCAAATGATCAAGACGCATTATTCGACCCCCCATGCCAACTTGGACTGATCGAGTTTATCGGGCTGAATGTCATAGATTCGCATGACATCATCCATCACATCTGCAAATACCGGAGCNGCCACCTGACCACCGAAATATTGCTGCGATCTTGGATCATCGATCGAAATCGCCATCACAAACCTAGGATTGGCGATTGGGGCAAGACCTACAAAACTCGAAATATACTGACGGCTCGCATAAGAACCATCAGCATATTTCATGGTCGTCCCTGTTTTTCCCCCAACGTGGTACAACGGTATCTGGGCACGACGAGCTGTCCCACCTTCTTCAGTCGCCGCGCGGAGCATAGGTAAGACTTCTCGAACGGTCTCCCGTTTGAACACCCGAACTGGTTTTGAGGTGACACCCTCCGANAACAGAGTCAGTGGCTGAAGAACCCCTTCGTTTGCAAANACGCTATATGCCTNCGCCAACTGAATCGTTGTTATATTGAGATTGTAGCCATAGGATAACGCGGCTCTATCCATATCCTTCCAAGTAGCATAACTCGGTAGACGCCCATCCTCTTCACCAGGAAACCCCATCGCCGTCGGCTGACCAAGACGAAGAAGGGCTAACCTGTCACGTAAAGCCGACGGCTCCATGGTCAGTGCAATCTTAGCAGCTCCTACGTTAGACGATTTTGCAATCACATTAGACACATCAATCTCACCATAGTTGCGCATGTCGCTAATCACATGACCTGGAACATTCATACGTCCGGGGGACGTATCGATTAATGTTTCTGGATCTATCAGTCCCAGATCAATTGCGGTTGCTACCGTAAAAGGTTTGATCGATGATCCCGGCTCCATTAAATCTGTCACCGCCCGATTGCGAACTTTGTCAGGTTGTCGAGTCGATATATCGTTGGGATTAAAAGCTGGCTGTGCAGCCAACGCGATTACTTCGCCAGTCAAAGCATCAACCAGTACTGCACTCCCGCCGGCTGCCCGTGCTTGCGTTACGGCCTCTTTCAATGCTCTATAAGTGATATATTGCAATCGAAGGTCTATTGATAAACGCAGATCTCGGCCTTGCTTAACCTCCTGACCCGCGCTCACGTAGCGTACGACGTTCGCGCGGCGGTTACGCAGCACATGCCGCAATCCATCCTTNCCTGACAACCAGTTGTTAAAAGAAAGCTCAAGACCCTCCTGACCGCTGTCTTCGATATTTGTGAAACCAACCAAGTGAGCGGCGACCTCACCAGCGGGATAAAAGCGACGGAATTGACGGAGTACCTCAATTCCATCTAGCCCAAGTGCCTCAATTTGATTCGCGCGCTCCGGAGTGACATAACGGGAGAGATACAAGAATGGGGATACACTCTTTGCTACACGATCACGCAACCGGTCCGCATGAATGTCCATCAGGGGCGCAAGTATCTCAGGCCAGGAGGAANCAGTGAGTTTATCGGGCCGCGCAGCAATTGCAGCCACTGGTGTCGAGATCGCGAGCGGTTGTGCAAACCGGTCCGTAATCATGCCCCGATATGCCGGTATCTTCTGATAACGAATGGTGATCTCATCGCTGATATCTCTCAGATTTCTTGTCTCGAGAACGTGGAGCCAAACCAAGCGTCCACATACGATAAACGCCAGCAAACCTAGCGCCAAGCCAACGAACCACAACCGCCAACGACTGGATGCAAGTCTTTCATTTGCACTCAATGCGGCCGCTCCATTAACACCACATCATCAGCACCCACGGCACCAAGAGACAAACTATGGCGTGCCAACGTATCAATGCGCATATCGGCAGATACGGCACCACGTTCCAGCATCAGCCGCCCCCACTCGATCATGAGTCGATTCCTTTCCGCTCTCAGCTCCTGCAATTCGGAATACATCTGACGCGTCTGATATGCACTATCAATTATGAATACCGAAGTAATCAGAATTGAGACGCCCAACATAACGGATAACCAGATATCTGAGCGATGGAACCACTGCATCAGGCTGCCTCAGTCCGTTCCGCAACGCGAAGTACAGCGCTTCGCGCTCTCGGATTCATCTGCAGCTCCTCTGGACCCGCTTTGATTGCCTTACCGACAAGTCGTAATTTTGATTTCGTGAGATTTTCAGGTAGGGGCATCCTTGGATCACCTCGAGGAGGCCGCGACGCGTCACGTAATGCTCGCTTAACAAGACGGTCTTCTAAAGAATGAAAGGAGATCACTGCCAATCGACCACCAATATCAAGACGATTTATGGCCGCATTAAGCCCTTGCTCAACCTCCGTCAACTCGCCGTTAATGTATAGACGGATAGCCTGAAAAGTACGGGTTGCTGGATGCTTGTTATGATCCTTGATTGGCTGGGCATCGCTAATAATCTTTCCAAGTTGCGCAGTCGTCTGAATCGGTTGAGTAGACCGTGCTTCCACGATCGCTCGAGCAATCCGACGTGAAAATCGCTCCTCACCAAAAACCCAAAGCACATGCGCAATTTCTTTCGTATCGGCCCGCGCCACCCACTCAGCGGCCGACTCCCCAGTTGTTGGATCCATCCGCATATCAAGTGGACCGTCTGCCTGGAAGCTGAAACCCCGATGGGCCTCCTCTAGCTGTGGGGAAGACACCCCTAAATCCATCAATATTCCTTCCACACGCTCTATGCCAAGGTTATCAAGTGCTNCCTCTAATTTTGAGAANGCGGTATGTATCATTCGAAAACGTGGATCTTCNTGAGCTAATTTCATTCCNACNGATACAGCAGNCGGATCGCGGTCCANACCGATCAGACGCCCAAACTCNCCCACNGATGCTAAAATTGCNCGCGAATGGCCGCCNCGACCAAAAGTACAATCTANATANACCCGATCTTGCTTAATACACAGACCGTTCAGCGCTTCATNAAGTAGCACTGGGATGTGACNCATCGGCCCTCCTTAAAGCGATAAGTTAATTAGTTCGACAGAGCNATCNTCATCAAATGACTCNCTGAGGTATGTCTCGGTCNTCGATGTCCAACGCGTCTCACTCCAGATTTCAAACTTTTGACCCTGACCAACGAGAATCAGACGCTTATCAAGTTCTGCATGNTCACGATGCGTCGNGGGGAGNAGAAGACGATTNGCGGCATCAAGATCAANCTCAGTTGCGTAACCAACCATCAGATGTTGAAGGCGTCGAGCCTGACGACTNGAAGAATTTGGNAGTGCATTNACTTGCGACTCAATNAGTTCCCAGTCAGCGNGNGGATAAAGCAGNAGACAGCGGTCGAANGGGTGNACTGTNACGACCATATGACCATCACAGCGATCTGTCACACGAGCCCGGTATTTTACCGGTAANGCTGCCCGCCCTTTGACATCCATATTGANCGGGTTNATCCCGCGAAACACTGTCTTCTCCTTNGAGANTTNNAGNTGAACNCNCTATAAATACCCACAACTNACCACTTTTTCCCACAGTNAGACTNTATTTACCCACTAANNGACAGTCAAATAACAATGCGANCAGAANGANTAGACTCTGAAATNNNTTATTCAAACCGATCAATAAGTAACTGAATTAGCTGTATTAATTAATTTTNAAAGGGNGCAAAAAAGCGTNCTCNAAATTGAAAAAAGGTANTGGGNCAAAGTGNAAAANATTTGAGTTAGCCGATAAGCCGGGTTCTGTCTTGGACAATCATTCATCTAGGCATTACGTCACCGCAATGCTCAAGCGACCTACCCGAATCCAACGCGAGGCACGCCAAAAGGACTCCTATTTGGTCTTGCTCCAGGTGGGGTTTACCATGCCGTCANGTGTTGCCACTGACGCGGTGCGCTCTTACCGCACCCTTTCACCCTTACCGACTGAGTCGGCGGTCTACTCTCTGCTGCACTTTCCGTAGGCTCACGCCCCCCAGGTATTACCTGGCACCTTGCCTCGAGGAGCCCGGACTTTCCTCTCCTGTCAAACAGCAGCGATTGCCTGGCTAACTCNAAGANAGTGTCTANGCTTCGGACTTNNCGGTCAATNGACGATACAACGTTCTTTTTGGAATTCCNGTGAGTTCAGAGGNAAGCGCNGCCGCTTTNGACGGTGNAAGCTCTCGAGCAAGGATAGCAAGAAGTTGATCTNTTTCGAGCTCATAACTAGACCTCTNCNTNTTNGAGGGCCCCAANACAATCACAAATTCCCCACGGANTCGATCAGGGTTATCAATAAACCANNTCTCACATTGTCCCGCGTTGATACGAATTANTTGTTCATGCGTTTTTGTCAGTTCNCGGGCGAATAGCACACTGCGCCCGACTGCTTTTAAATCCAGACGTTTGGCTAAGTCCACAATTCGATGCGGAGCCTCATAGAAGATCAATGTGCCCGCATAAGCTAGTGCGGTCTCAAGCTCCTGATCCCGGGCACTTGATTTAGTCGGAAGAAACCCGAAGAAATGTGAGGGTGCGGTGGGAAACCCACTTACTGACAGCGCAGCAGTTAATGCAGACGGACCAGGAACAGGGATCACCGAATAACCACATTCGATAACCCGTCTGATAACAAAGCAACCTGGATCACTGATTGCTGGCGTTCCAGCATCTGAAATGAGCGCGAGGGAATTACCACGCTCAAGGGACTCAATAACTTTTCCAGCCTTGCCAACTTCGGAATGGGAGTTGAACGACACCATGCGCGTTAAAACCCCAACCGATTTTAAGATCTGCCCACTTACCCGCGTATCTTCAGCTAGAATCAAATTGACTTGGGACAACACCTCGATGGCTCGTGGAGCAAGATCACCCCATTGACCAATCGGCATTGCGACAACGTAAAGAGCAGGTGGTAGAGTATTAACTGAGAGATCTTGTGACACTATGAGCACCGTTTTGTTGTTACCAACTAAGCCTGCACGAAAACTTATTCTCAAAACAAGCGGTTTAGCCGCCCTTGTTGTGGTGGTCGGCTGTCAGCAGCAAGTTAAGCCACCAGTGACTGAGATACCCACAACGGAGAAAATACAGGCATCGATTCCTAAAGAGAACGCGGATACCGGTGTCGCGATCGAGCCATCATTGCCTGAGCAAATCGATTGGAATCGTCGTTCTCGAGAGATCGCCCGGACAGAATTGTCACCCTTTCTCCGCGAGCAAACGACGAAAATCAACGAAAAACCAAAAATCGAGTCTCCACCAGCAATTCCACCGAGATCGTCTCAGGATAAAATTAAGGCGCATACCCCAATCGAAAATACGCCCGCAACCCAAACCATTGGTGAGACATCAACACAAGTCGTTAGTGAGGCTCCAAGTGCCATTATCAGTGAGGATCCGATAAAGACCGCAGCGAAACTGCTGTCGCAAAATCAACCTGAATCAGCAATTCTCACAATAAATGGGGTCGATCCTCGAACTCTCTCGGCAAGTCAGCGTGCCGAAATATTGAGAATCAAAGCGAGCGCGTACCGACTGCTGAACATGACAATTGCTGCGCTGCGATTCGATGCCGAGAGGCTCCGATATGTCGAATCGGAAACCCTGGTCGTCGTTGCAAGGAAAATTCTAGAAGAGCTAGACCAATTACCCAAAAGAATTCTTTTGGATTTAAGCGTTGGCACCGATCTTCTTGCAGGCTTGGCACACGCTCTCCAGCTTAAAACGACGCGAAACTCAGATGCCATCTCACAATGGTTGCGAAAACATCACAATCATCCACTATTGAAGGCAGATCTTTCTGACTACGACTTCCTAACTGAGGCTGAGCCACCCAAGGACTTTGAAATTTCCGTGCTCTTACCACTATCTGGTGATTTGGCAACCGCAGGACGCGCGATCCGTGATGGTATCTTGTATGAGTATCAAAAATATCGCCCAAACTTGGGAATCGCGCTCACCATTATCGACAGTGAGTCATCAACAGCAGATGCACTTGCTCAAATCGGGCGATCTTCAGCTACTGAGTTCGTCATTGGACCCCTGCAAAAAGAAAAAGTCACAACATTTTTACAGACAAGACCAGAGGTTCCGGTATTAGCACTCAATCGCGTACCTACCAATAAACTTGAGTTGAAATCTCCTGTCTACAGTCTAAGTCTCGCTGTTGAAGACGACGCCAAGTCTGCAGTGAATCAAATTGCGCGAGAGATGGATCTACCGCGGATTGTTGTATTCCATTACGACTCCTCTCTTGGGACGCGAACCGCCAAAGCACTTCATAACCAAATAGGAGTCATAGGAGGATCAACTGCAGGGGTATTCGTTTTGGATCAAAAGAAACCGGAAATAGTCATCACCAAAGCGTTCGGTATCTCAGATAGCAACGATCGGCGCCGCAAGCTGTCCAAAACACTGGGCCTCCAGCTAAAGCACACGCCAAGAATTCGCCAAGATATGTCTGCAGTTATCATCCACACAGATCCTAAACGTGCGCAGCAAATACGACCTCTGCTCGATTTTTACTATCTCAAGGATACTATGGTTTATCTGATCGGTGCCTACAGATCCGATATCTCGGATATTGCCGAAGATCTCAAAAATACCAATGTAATGGTGACGCCCTGGGATTTGGGAACAACGGCCAAAGATGATCTGAATTCAAGGCAGCATGCCAAAGGTGTATTCGGCTCACTGGTCGCCATCGGCGTTGATGCAATGCGAATGGCTATACAGCTTGGTTTCGGTGGATCCACCTCTTTCCACGGAGAGACAGGATATTTAACTCTCGGGGCCGACTCTCTGATTCATCGGCAACTCTCCAATGTCCGGATCTCCAAAAGTCAGGAGATAAGTGTCGATCTCTGGAAGCCACTTCCATCACTCCTTCAATCGGACTTATCACGTGCCGAGTAACGAGGTTTTAGAGGAGCGCATAGCGACGCGTATCGCGAAGGCAACAGACATCCTTCACAAATGTTCTCATCTCATACCACAAATAGTGACAGCAGGGCAGCAACTCACAGATTGCATCTTAAATGACGGAAAAATTCTTGTTCTCGGAAATGGTTCAACAGCATTTATTGGGCAAATTTTTACAGCACATCTCATGTATCGTTTCGAGCGAGACAGACCGGGACTTCCCGCAATTTCTTTAAATGCAGACGTTACCATGATCAGCTCACTTGGCGACGAATCGCATTCTGAACACTATTCGCGGCAAATAAAGGCACTTGGTAAGACAGGCGACTGCTTGCTTGTCATCTCAACCACCGGGACCTACGCGAGCCTGATGCAAGCAGTTAGTGCAGCACATGAACTTGACCTACTCGTTATAGCCCTCACCGGCAGTGGCGGTAGTGAAATATCTACATTATTAAATTTCGGAGACATCGAGATTCGAGTAGACTCTGATTATCCCCCGACGGTTAGGGAGCATCACTTGATGCTAATTCACTGTTTGAATGAACTAATTGATCTGCAAATTTTCGGCTAACGAAAGGAATTTATGATGCGTATATCCGCGAGCCTCGCGATGCTTGTTCTGAGTCTGACGATGGGATGTGCAACTGTAATTGACTCAACAATATCAGAACCAATTTTAGATAACCGCGGTAGCCGGACGGCTGGGCAATTTATCGATGACGAAACGGCCGAAGTGACAATAGCCGTCAATCTTAAAAAAGCATCGCAAGAGCTCAAGGTGAGTAACATTAACGTAAAGGTATACAATGGTGTTGCTCTGATCGCAGGGCAGGTACCATCGGAAGATGCTAGACAGATTGCCGGAAAAGTTGCCACGCAACATCGCGGCATCGTTCGCGTAATTAATCAACTCGAGATTGCTGGCAAAGCGACCATCATTTCTGAAATAAATGACCTAACCATTTCAACTCAAGTCAAAGCGTTGATCTTGAGAGACCTCGGTCGTGATGTCTATCGAAGGACTCTGACCACAACAGAGAATAGTATTGTTTACATAATGGGTTTCGTCTCGAAAACTGAAGCTGCAGCGGTTGAAAACATAGTCAGTTCAGTCCGCGGTGTAAAGCGAATAATTAGGGTATTCGAGTACATTGACTAATCGTCAGATTTGACTATACGAAGCGCTGGCCGATCACCTTTAGTTGAATCTTCCACCGTCGAACTATCATTTTGATCTCGGCCAAAACTCTGCGTTGCTTCTGAATCTTCAGGTGACCTTGGCACACCGCCGGGTTCTTGGCCAAAAGCCATCCCAAGACCAGACTCTTGCCCATAAATTGCTGTAATCGACCCGTAAGGCAGAACAATATCAGTTGGAATACCGTCAAAGCGCGTTTGAAACATCACCTCAAATTCCGTCGTCGACCAGCCAATCAATGCTCGAGGAGCTAGATTCAGAATTATCTGTCCATCGTTAACGTGCCCGTCAGGGACCTCGACGCCTGGATACAAACAATCAACGATAACATAAGGATCTTCTCCTCCATCTACAATCCATTCGTAAAGAGCACGAAGCAAATACGAGCGCGAGGATCCAAGAGCCATTTAGCTACGTGGCATTTCACGCTCAGCTTCAGACAGACTCGCCTGGAACGCGTCCCGGTTAAATATACGATACTGATAGTCTTGGAGACCGCGTGTCTGTTTAACAGGGAGTTCGATACCCAAATACGGCAATCGCCAGAGAATAGGAGCAAAAGTGCAATCAACTAAAGAAAATTCTTCACTCATAAAATAAGGCATTTCTTCAAAAATTGGAGCTACCGCAACCAACTGCTCTTTCAGCTCTTTTGCGGCCGAAGGGGATCTCTTATTGTTACGTCTCGCCAGCTCAATGGTGCGAATCAATCCAGTCCATTCTTTTTCAATCCGATGTAAGAACATCCGCGCGTTTGCCCGTGCCACAGGATAGACCGGGAGCAACGGAGGGTGGGGGAATCTTTCATCGAGATACTCCATAGTGATATTTGGATCATATAAAATTAAGTCGCGATCTACCAACGTTGGCAAATTATTATACGGATTGATCTCTGATACCTCTTGTGGAATATGGTCAGGGTCGCACTCAATGATATCAACTGTCACCCCTTTTTCTGCAAGTACGATCCGAACACGATGTGAGAGGTGATCAGCCGGATCAGAGAAAAAGGTCGTTGTGGAACGTTTGGTAACAAGTGACATACTGATTTTAATCTCCGTAAAACAGACAAAACAGCCGGCATTAGCCGGCTGTTCATGTAAATGGGGCTCGGTTGTGCTTATTGCACGTCCTTCCAATACTCTCGCTTCAGCAAGTACGCAAACACGAAATACAGCATCAGGAACAAGAGCACATAAATACCAATATTGTGAGCTCGAGCTTTGGATGGCTCACCAACATACTCGAGAAAGTTTACAAGATCATATATCAATCTATCGTACTCAGCTGCTGATAGCTGTGCTGTACCCTCAACCGCCTCTAGGCTGCTGCACTGACTCTCGGTTGTTGGTTGCCCTGAACCTGAATCCGCCTGAGCAATCCGTTCATCGCCAGCCATTAAGTCTGCACACACGACACGCTGGAGGCCTTGAAGTGGCTCAAGCACATGCGGCATTCCAACCTTTGGGAAAACCTTATTATTGACACCGAGCGGACGTGTCGGGTCGACATAGAATGTCTTCATATACGTGTACACCCACTCAGGCGATCGCTTTCGAGCGACTAACGTCAAATCGGGTGGTGGAGCACCAAACCATTCCGCCGCAGCCCTCGGAGGCATGGCAATACCTCCCAAATCACCGATCTTCTTACCGCTTGGGACAATTGCCTGCACCATGATTTCGGGGTCAATCCCTAAATCAGTCGCCGTACGCTCATAACGCTGATATCCAAGTGAGTGGCAACCCATACAGTAGTGACTGTATGTTGCAAGACCACGCTGCAGTGACTCTTTATCTGAGTAATCCGGCTCAATTTGTTCGAGCGGATAGGTCGATCCCCCAGCAGCAAATGTCACTGATGAGACAAACGCTAAGACTAGCGCAAGGGCTGATTTCATTTTGTCACCCTCTTCGGAACGACCTCAGTCGACTCCCAGCGGGTATACCATGGCATTGCAAGGAAAAA
>PAWX01000032.1 GCA_002714245.1 Gammaproteobacteria bacterium
GTTTGTCAGATCCTGGCAATCCAGAGAAGTGTCCGGTGTGGCAATTCCATGAAGTGTATTCGGATCCAAAGACTAAGGACTGGGTTCGCCAGGGATGTATCTCGGCTGGGATTGGATGTTTAGAGTGTAAGCAACCGGTCATCGATGCTGTCATCGCTGAGCAAGATCAGATTATTGCGCGTGCAGCGCCATATGATGAAAATCCTGACATGGTTCGTTCCATTCTGATCGAGGGAGCTGAAAAGGCTGAAGATGATGCTCGCCAGACACTTAATGAGGTGCGTCAAGCAATGGGATTGAGTTACCGGTGATCAATAACGCTCGGGGTGAGCTTCGACTTGCTGTTGTCGAAGGCTCACCGTTAACTCAGTTGCCAGAAGACCTGTACATACCACCGGACGCACTTGAGGTGATTTTGGATGCGTTTGAGGGACCGCTTGATCTGTTGTTGTATCTGATTCGCCGACAAAATCTCGACATAATTAGGATTGATGTTGCGGAAATTACGCGTCAATACATGGGGTATATTGCTCTGCTTGAAGCCATGCGGTTTGACTTGGCTGCCGAGTATTTGGTGATGGCCGCAATGCTTGCTGAAATCAAGTCCCGAGCGTTATTACCTATATCTCTGGGCACTGAGGATGATGAAGCAGAAGATCCTAGGGCGGAGCTAATTCGTAGGCTACTGGAGTATGAAAAAGTCAAAATATCGGCCGAAGCACTCGATGATATGCCACGTGTCGATCGCGACTTCCAAATCGCGGTAGCAAAACAGCCAGACTTTGACGAGAGAACAGCGCCTCCACAGGTCGACTTGTCTGAACTGGTTTTGGCCTTCAGCGAGCTACTCGCGAGGGCTAGGCTGTCCTCCGCCCATCAGATTGAATGGGAAGCCTTATCGACCCGTCAGCGAATGAGTGAGGTGTTGATGAAGTTAAAAGAANAATCTGAATTGACGTTATCAGAATTGTTCTCTGTTGAGGAAGGCAGGGCTGGTGTGGTCGTCTCGTTTCTCGCGATCTTAGAGTTGGTGCGTGAGGGTTTGTGTGGCTTGGTCCAAGCTGCTCCAGGCAGTCAAATTTATATTCGTCCGGTAAGTCAGGATGTCTGATTTGGATCTGAAGCGAATTCTTGAAGGTGCNTTATTTGCNAGNCGTGAGCCNATGAGTATCTACCAAATGAAGAAATTGTTTGGAAACCAAAAGGCACCAACCGANGGAATGTTGCGGGAGGCTNTNGCCAGCCTCACCGATGANTATCANGCGCGCGCAATNCATCTNGTTGAAGTGGCTGGNGGNTTTCGTTTTCAGNTNAGCGAAAGTNTNATCCCTTATCTCGCNAACCTGACAGATGACAAACCNNGTAAGTACTCAAGGGCCACCCTTGAGACTCTCGCAATGATAGCGTATCGACAACCAGTTACCCGTGGTGAAATTGAAGCTGTTCGTGGTGTTGCAGTGAACACACAAATTATTCGTACTCTCGAGGAACGTGGCTGGATTACGGTGGTTGGTCACAAAGAAGTAGCGGGTCGTCCTGCTTTGCTAGCGACAACGACGGAGTTCTTGAATGATTTCGGATTAAAGTCGCTAGAGGAGTTACCAAATGCCGAAGATTTGATTGTTGCACCGACAGAGGATCTTCTTGTTCAGATGGACATTCATGGCGAGTGAGCGACTTCAGAAAGTGCTAGCCCGAGCCGGTTACGGGTCTCGCAGAGCCCTCGAGGTAGCAATAGCAGAGGGGCAGGTGTCGGTCAATGGTGTAATAGCGGTTCTGGGAACCAAGATCGAGAAAGGTGACGAAGTAGTATTTAACGGAAAGCCGGTACCGACAGAGAAGCTATTCGGACAAACTAGGTTAGTGTTGGCTTACCATAAAGCCGAGGGTGAGGTTTGCACGCGNAATGACCCAGAAGGCCGCCCCACTATTTTTGATCGGTTACCAAAGCTTTCAAAAGGCNGNTGGATAGCGGTTGGGCGTTTGGATATCAATACATCCGGGCTNATTCTTCTCACTACTGACGGTGAGCTNTCAAATCGTCTCATGCACCCTTCCAGTGGTGTGGATAGAGAGTATGTGGTGCGCGTGCACGGAAATGTGACTGAGGAACGGCTCACGCGGTTGGTTGAGGGCGTGATTTTGGAGGATGGACTGGCACGATTTACGGATATTGTCCAACACCCGGAGTCAGATCGAGATCGCCTTAATCAGTGGTTTTATGTCGTTTTAATGGAAGGGCGGAACCGTGAAGTACGTCGGCTTTGGGAAAGTCAGGGCCTGCAGGTTAATCGACTGAAGCGTGTGCGATACGGTTGTATCTTTTTGCCTTCGTTTTTAAAGCGCGGNCATTTTGTGGAATTGGGTCAAAAAGAGGTAGACGATTTGAGTAAGCTCGTTGAGCTACCGAGTTTGCCGGTACCTAAAATGACACCGCAGGAGTTGAAGGAGATTAAACGTCGATTATCTAAAAAGCCAGTATCTCGCAAGTCAACCCTTGCTATCAGGGGGTCTGCCAAGTCCCCAAAGCGTCCATCAGGTCACGGGCGTTGACACGCTGCCCGTGCGATGCCTCTGCATCTTTAGTCAAGCCATATAAGAACGCCTCAGCGACAATATCGGAGGACGGAAGTGTTTCTGGGTTCTCACCAGGCATCGCTTCAGCACGCATTTTTGTCCGAGTAGCGCCGGGATTGACAATCAAAACACGCGTATCCGACGTGTTTTCCAGTTCTTGACTAAGCATGCCCACGAACATCTCAAGACCGGCTTTTGAAACAGCATATGCCCCCCAATAAGCTTCGACTCGCTGTCCCACGCTGGATGTTGCGAAGACAATCCGACCGGCTTCTGATGCGTTTAGCAAGGGGAGTAGCGCTTGGGTCAGTCGAAAGACAGCCGTGAGATTGACTTGGAGCGCGAGATCCCATTGTTTCGGTCGATGTGACTGGATAGGTTCCCTTCCTCCCAGAACACCAGCGATATGGCCTAACCCATCGAGCCTGCCGAAGTTTTCTCGGATGTGTTCAGCGATTTCGTCTGCGCTGTCTAGCGAAAGGTTAGCAAGATCGCAATTTATGATTGCGGGCGTAGCGCCACCAAAACTGAGAATTTCATCATAGGCCCCGTCAAGCTCATCCTCATTGCGACCCAAAAGAATCACGGTCGCTCCTCTTCTAGCAAGTTTAAGCGCGAGAGCCCGTCCGATTCCGGATGATGCCCCGTCACTAAGATCACCTTTTGGTCAAATCTGGGGTCAGCTTTGAGTGTCGACACCATCGAATCAATGATTGTCGTCATTCTGATTTCCTCGCAGCAAGCTGATAGTTCATGTCAATGGTTGAAGTCGATCGCGTGAACTGCTGGTATAGNGGTTGATAGACCACCCCCTCAATACTTTCTACATCGAGGCCTTCTGGACGTAANCCGGCAGCAACCTCNGATGGTTTNATAAANCGTGTGTAGTCATGCGTTCCNTTGGGNACCCAACTCAAAATATATTCAGCCACCAGCACGNNACCAAGNTACGCNTTCAGCGTTCNATTAATGGTGGAGATAACTAGCCAGCCGCCNGGCCGGACCAGTTGNGATAGNGCTCTCAGAGTCTGCATNGGATCCGGAACATGTTCTATCATTTCGAAGCATGTCACTACATCAAATTCGCAAGCGTGCTTCGTAGCNAAGGCTTCTGCATGCGACTGCGAGTAAGTGANCTTCAGTNTANACNCNCGNGCGTGGAGCTTNGCTGTTTTCAGCATCTCTGGCGATGCNTCGATCCCTGTTACAAGACCNCCGCGTCTAGCNATGGCTTCTGTNGCAAGNCCCCCACCACAGCCGACGTCAAGNACTTTGGCGTCTTGCAACGGGTAATAGGATTCCACAAAGTCGATNCGNAATGGATTGATTTGATGGANNGCCCGCATGGGCCCCTCCGGATCCCAATAACTTCTTGCGATGTTGTTAAATTTACTGANCTCTCTGGAGTCCACTAGCGTTGTCATNCCTGATNCNTCTACGTTGGTTTTTGATTNTNGGGGAANAGTGAATATACACCATATAGANCGCNTCAGANNCCANAGACAATAAGACCGTTTTTNGGNGGTTCGTGGTACNATTNATTACTTCAGAACTTTCTAGGGANAGCCCNTCATCCATGTCAGATTCGGCACGCGAAATTTTACCNATCAATATTGAAGACGAACTCAAAACAAGCTACCTAGATTACGCNATGAGNGTCATTGTTGGNCGAGCCTTGCCNGATGTGAGAGATGGCCTAAAGCCTGTCCACAGGCGTGTCTTATTCGCTCAGAGCGAANTGAGTAANAATTGGAATGCTGNGTATAAGAAATCTGCGCGCGTGGTTGGTGATGTGATTGGTAAATACCATCCGCATGGTGACTCTGCAGTGTATGACACTATNGTTCGGCTGGCGCAGCCGTTTTCCATGAGATATCCGTTAATTGATGGCCAAGGTAACTTCGGATCAGTTGATGGNGATCGCGCGGCTGCTATGCGCTACACCGANATNCGNATGGAACGCATTGCACANGAGCTTCTCGCCGATCTAGANAAGGANACCGTNGATTATGTNCCGAATTATGATGGGACNGANAAAATCCCGGATGTGCTCCCNACTAAAATTCCNAATTTATTGGTTAANGGTTCTGCCGGNATTGCCGTNGGAATGGCCACTAANGTCCCACCGCATAACCTNACGGAGGTAATCGATGGTTGCTTGGCCTATCTCGATGATCCAGCGATTTCAATACAAGACCTAATGACCNNNATTCCGGCACCTGACTTTCCNACGGGTGCGCTGATAAACGGTCTCGAGGGTGTCCGTGAGGCATATGCTACTGGGCGAGGCCGTGCCATCATGCGATCGAAGTTCCACATTGAAGGNGAGGACAAGAAATCNATCGTCTTCACGGAAATCCCTTATCAGGTCAACAAAGCCCGAGTGATCGAAAAAATTGCTGAGCTGGTCAAGGNTAAAAAGATTGAGGGGATCACTGAGCTTCGTGANGAGTCNGATAAAGATGGTATGCGNATAGTCGTCGATNTACGTCGTGGTGAGACACCTGANGTTATTGTGAATAATNTGTTCAGTCAGACNCAGCTACANTCNAGCTTTGGNATNAATATGGTAGCNCTCGTCGANGGNCAACCNAAGACGCTGAANTTGAAGGATATGCTTTCGTGTTTCATTCGCCACCGGCGCGAAGTAGTGACNCGACGCACCATTTTTGAGCTNAGAAAAGCGCGTGAGCGAGGTCATATTNTAGAGGGCCAAGCGGTNGCGNTAGCAAACATCGATCCGGTAATTGAANTAATCAAAAATTCNTCGAACGCTCAGGTCGCAAAAGAGCGCTTGATGGCGACTTCNTGGATACCGGGATCTGTGACAGATATGCTCGAGCGTGCCGGGACCGNTGGTATTCGTCCAGANGATTTGCCGGACGGNTTTGGNTTGGTTNANGGTAAGTATCATTTGAGTCAGCAGCAGGCGCAGGCGATTNTGGATTTACGTTTGCATCGGTTGACAGGCCTTGAGATTGAAAAGCTTCTCGAAGAGTATGGTTCGATTTTAGAGGACATTGCTGAGCGCGAGACGATTCTTGCTGATCCTGACAAACTGACGCAGGTGATTCGTGACGAGCTTACAGCAGTGAGGAGTCAGTTTGGTGATGAGCGTCGTTCTGTAATTATCGAATCGCACCTATCGCTATCGACCGAAGATCTCATACCACGGGAAGATATGGTGGTGACATTTTCAAAGACCGGTTATGCAAAAACNCAGCNGCTTGCGTCNTACCAATCACAACGACGTGGTGGTCGTGGTAAGAGTGCCACTAACTTGAAAGACGANGATGTTGTTGATTTGCTTTTAGTGGCGAACTCGCACGATACATTNTTGTTGTTCACAGATACGGGACGCCTTCANTGGCTGAGGGTATACGAGATNCCNCAGGCGGGCCGNAANGCTCGNGGTAANCCAATTGTTAATATGATCGACGCGTTGGANGGTGGTGGTCGAGTCACAGCNGTATTGCCCTTGGGAGAGGACGATAAAGGCGAGGGGCGTTATGTATTTATGGCGACNGCCCGNGGCACTGTGAAAAAGGTCCCACTTGAGCGNTTTGCNCGGCCCAGNGNGTCGGGCATACGTGCNATTGAGTTTAACCAAGACGATACATTAATTGGCGCCTCAATAACTGACGGNGCGCGNGACATCGTTTTGGTGAACTCNAGCGGAAAAGTGACACGGTTCGATGAGACCGAAGTCCGCCCAATGGGNCGAGANGCNAGAGGTGTTCGCGGTATTCGGTTGAAAGAATCNAAGGAATCTGTCGTAACCATGATCGTTGCCGATGACGAGGCGACACTCCTCCTAGCCTGNGAGAATGGTTANGGCAAGCGAACGCTCGTNAGTGAATTTCCCCGTAAGGGTCGGGGGGCAATCGGTGTNATTGGTATTCAAACATCGGAACGAAATGGTGTGGTCGTAGGTGCGGCNCAGGTNGNTGATGATGATGACCTGTTGTTGATNACTAATGGTGGAACGATGGTNCGCACACCTTGTCAAGATATCTCAGTGCTTGGNCGTAATACCCAGGGCGTCACANTAATCCGANTANCAGACGGAGAACAGCTGGTGCGAGTTGACGCNGTATCTGAGCCGCCNGTNGGCGAATCGGCAGAGGCTGTAGTNGAAGAGGATACAGAAANTGTCGAGGGGTCTGGTTTGGGGATGGGCGATGAGCCAGTTAACTAATTTTTNTTCNNGNACGACGGCCCNCTCGTTCATGNTGCAGGGAAAAATTCAGACAGGCNNTAAATCGTGTATCCNAAAGGCTCGACAAGAAAANTTGCTAAGNNTNCGNGTNAATCGANGNATCAGTAACANTTGGNANNTTATCCGTAACGCTGAGANGCGGGTAAACTTTTGTACCNTGATCNGGCTTNTGNGGGAGTCNCAGAGGACGGCATCATGAGTANCGACCCGNAACTTGTNAAAATTCGGGCTGAAATTGATGAAATNGATCAGCAAATCCTGACATTGATAAACGCACGCGCTGATTGCGCGATGCGTGTTGCCGNAGTAAAGCAAGCTCAAATGGTATCGACTGGAGAGGTNCCTGTTTATTACCGNCCCGAGCGAGAAGCTCAAGTNCTTGCGCGAGTGATGGAACTAAATAAAGGNCCATTNCCGAAAGAAGAGGTTGCNCGTATCTTCCGCGAGATTATGTCCGGGTGTCTCGCACTCGAGCGACCANTAGCCGTCGGCTATTTGGGACCACTNGGGACCTTCACCGAGGTCGCTGCNTTGAAGCACTTTGGTCATGCGGTGGACACACGTCCGTTAACTACNATTTCTGANGTTTTCCGGGACGTCGATGCAGGCAACCTGGATTATGGTGTGGTACCGATCGAAAACTCGACNGAGGGTATGGTAACGCACACATTAGAGTGCTTCTTGGATTCACCACTATGNATTTGTGGTGAGGTAGAGATGCGCATCCATCAAGNGTTGATGGTCAAGCCNGGAGTAACCATNGACTCGGTGAAAACAGTNTACTCGCACCAACAGAGTCTCGCTCAGTGTCGTTTATGGCTCGANGCAAACCTCCCCTCCGCAATCCGTCAGTCAGTGTCATCCAACGCTGAGGCCGCCCGTCTTNTCTCGGAGTCAATGACATCAGACGGGTTAGCTGCGGTCGCAGGCGAGCGTGCGGCCGAAACCTATGGGTTAGAAACAATCTCCGGTTCTATCGAAGACCGCCCTGACAATACCACGCGCTTTTTGGTTATCGGTAAACAATCGACGGAGTCCTCTGGGATNGATAAGACGTCGGTGATNGTCTCTGTAAAAAATCAGCCGGGTGCACTGTANCGGTTACTCGAGCCTTTTGAGCGTCATGGAATTGATATGACGCGTCTGGAGTCCCGTCCATCCCATTCCGGCATTTGGTCATATCGTTTTTTCATTGATTTCAAAGGTCATATTGACGATACGACGGTACAGGTATTTCTCGATGACATCCGAGCTCATTCAGCCGAGTTAAAAATCTTGGGTTCCTACCCGAGAGCTTTGTTATGAGGCGACTTACTGTTATCGGTCTTGGTCTGATCGGTGCATCATGCTGTGCGGCAATCAAAAAGCGTGTGACCGATTGGACGATTTCTGGATACTCGAGGACCGAAGCAACCCGCCAACAAGCAGTCGCACGGGGTTTGATTGATCAAAGCTTTGGATCGGTTGCCGATGCTGTCGCCGGAGCGGATTTAGTTTTGATAGCCGTACCGATGGGTCAGTTCTTATCGGTATTTTCTGAAGTTTTTCAGTGTCGTGATGCACAAACTGTAGTCACAGACGCGGGCTCAACGAAGGAAAGTGTGATACGTGACATTACAGCCCTGTGTGAAACACCGCCGGATTGGTTTGTGCCCGGCCATCCGATTGCGGGGAGCGAGCATAATGGTGTCGATGCGGCTGATGCAGATTTGTATGTCGATCACCAAGTCATCTTGACNCCANATTCTANNGTAAGCACTGATGCNGTTAAATTGGTGACATCGTTTTGGNCTCTNCAAGGCGCCTCTGTATCGATGATGGANGCGGAACGNCATGATGAAGTGTTGGCGTTGACAAGCCATTTACCNCACATATTAGCGTTCAACTTAGTGCATGTGTTGTCAGACGATAACGAACACTTAGATATTTTTCGCTACGCNGCAGGCGGGTTTCGGGACTTTACCCGGATNGCTGCCAGTGATCCAACGATGTGGCGCGACATCAGCCTCGCAAATCAACAGTCAATAGTNACTGGGATTGACCGNTATGTGGAGCGATTGNAACGAATGCGCGANGCAATTGCCGACGGGGACTCCGATTGGATTATGGGNAGCTTCGANAGGGCACGTGGCGCGCGTCGATTATTTTCATCATTGGCTGACCAAGGAGTGCATCCGGTGACGGATTCCCATCCATCTGTTTTTNAAATTACTGNAGCTAAAAAGGGGATTACTGGNAAAATACGNGTTCCTGGAGACAAATCTATTTCTCANCGTTCCATCATGTTGGGNGCACTTGCTGATGGNNTGACAACGGTCGAGGGATTCNTGGAGGGCGAGGACGCGATCGCTACNGTNAAGGCNTTTCGGGATATGGGCGTACAGATTGATGGACCGAACGAAGGTCNCGTTACGGTNCACGGAGTGGGTCGTGACGGGTTAAAGNCACCGATCGCACCACTGTACATGGNCAACTCNGGGACATCGATGCGCCTAATGTGCGGAATTCTNGCTGGTCAATNGTTTGANTCTGAACTAACTGGNGACTCTTCCCTTTCNCGCCGCCCGATGCGNCGTGTCAGTGAACCGTTGGCNCGATTAGGTGCGATGGTTGAGACATCTGCAGACGGGTNCCCACCAGTCAAAATCAAAGGTGGCCAGACNCTNCAAGGATGCCACACTGACATGCANGTCGCGAGTGCTCAGGTGAAGTCAGCGCTTCTGCTTGCTGGTCTTTATGCNGAGGATGAGACCAGTATNACCGAGCCTGCGCCCACGCGTGATCATACAGAGCGAATGCTTCAGGGCTTTGGATATGAAGTGACACGAGAAGGTGCTANAGCGTCTATGTGTGGTGGGAGTCGCTTAANGGCGTGTCATATCGATATCCCATCTGACATTTCTTCAGCNGCATTTTTCTTGGTNGCAGCTTCGATCGTGCCCNGNTCAGANCTNACGCTTTCNCATGTTGGAATAAATCCAACTCGTANAGGCATCCTAGAAATCTTAAATNTGATGGGGGCAGATATNGAANTNCTTAACCGTCGNGAAGTGGGNGGTGAGCCAGTTGCNGATTTACGTGTTCGNTACGCTCCATTGAAGGGCNTNAAAGTTCCAGAAAATTTGGTCCCCNTAGCCATTGATGAATTTCCAGTNTTGTTTGTNGCCGCGAGCTGTGCTGAAGGGCNGACCTGTGTTACCGGAGCTGAGGAGTTNCGTGTTAAAGAATCNGANNGGATTCAGAGTATGGTNGATGGACTGTCGATACTCGGTGTGGACATCAAAGACACCCCAGATGGNGNCTTGATTCAGGGTGNGGGCGTTGATTTNCGTTTTANTGGCGGNACGGTTGANGCGCATGAAGATCACCGAATAGCGATGGCATTTAGTGTTGCNGGNCTNATGTGTNGCGAGANNATCACCGTCAATGACTGCGCGAATGTTGCGACGAGCTTTCCAAANTTTNTNGGGCTAGCCCGAGAAACGGGATTTCCCCTGACGGTTNCGCCTTGAATACTCCAGTTGTCACGATAGATGGNCCGAGTGGTGCGGGAAANGGNACNGTNGCTCGTAACATCGCGTATGAATTAGATTTTCATTTACTCGATTCNGGCGCCATCTANNGAATTTTAGGTCTCGCAGCTATCGAGCAAGGAGTAGCNTTTGATGATATTGGCGGTTTGGTAGCGCTCNCAAANNCGCTCGAATTNAGTTTTCCGTTTGATCNAGAGCATACAGGCATCGTATTGGACGGTGTCCCGCTGGGCCAGAAATTAAGAAATCAGATAGTTGCNGATGCGGCTAGCCAGGTTGCATTAAATCCGTCCGTGCGCAGAGCGCTGATGGATTTNCAGCGTCGTCAGGNAAGAGAGCCNGGGCTNGTTGGGGACGGTCGCGATCTTGGGACCATTGTTTTTCCGGATGCTGATTTGAAAATCTTTTTGGATGCCAGCGTNNAGGTGCGAGCGGAGCGTAGNTATNTAGAATTAATNGAGTCTGGTCAAATAGTTGAGCGTTCCGTTATACTACGCGACCTCGAAATTCGAGACNTNCGAGATCGGNCGCGNGACGTGGCGCCNNTGGTGCCAGCNNGTGACGCGTANGTNATTGATAGTTCGGAAAAAACTGTCGCCNAGGTGGTGATGGAAATACNNGACCTGTGCANAGCCAGACGCTTGGCATAGGGAGGGTGAAANNTNGGTGNNGAAATCAGCAGGNACGTACACTGAGANTAAAAACCAACTCCGTTTGGGCTGATCAGGCGGACGGCATTAAGCCGAAAACATAGGATATTTGAATGAGCGAAACTTTCGCAGAACTCTTTGAGCAGAGTCTGAACGACATCGATATGACTCCTGGNGCAATCGTGGANGCTATGGTTGTAGCNATCGAACCAGACTTCGTCATCGTNAACGCTGGTCTNAAATCTGAGGGAGCNATCCCCAGANCACAATTTTTGAATGAATCTGGGGAATTGGCNGTAGNAATCGGCGATTCAGTCAANGTNGCTCTTGATGCAGTTGAAGATGGTTTCGGAGCGACACGTCTGTCGCGCGAGAAAGCGAAGCGTGCAGAGGCATGGATTGATCTTGANAANGCTCACGAAGAGAACGNAGTNGTCATNGGGATAATTAACGGCAAGGTTAAGGGTGGCTTTACCGTTGATCTTGCGGGTATTCGTGCNTTNCTTCCNGGATCCTTGGTCGATGTTCGTCCTGTACGTGACGTTGCTCACTTAGAGAGTAAGGATCTTGAGTTCAAAGTAATTAAGCTGGATCAACGCCGTAACAACGTGGTTGTCTCACGTCGTGCAGTGTTGGAGCAGGAGAACTCAGAAGAGCGGGAAGCTTTGCTCGAAAATCTAGTTGAAGGTCAGGCAGTAAAAGGCCT
>PAWX01000033.1 GCA_002714245.1 Gammaproteobacteria bacterium
CAACCAACGGTATCGAACCACCTAGAGATTACTTGTCCATTAAGAAGTCAAAGAAAGGACCTCTTAAGCAAGTGGTTCCGTCTTATGGACACTTGAAAAATAATTATACTTTGCTCTGGGATATGGAGGGGAATGATGGATACATCAAAGTAGTTGCAGTAATGCAGAAGTTCTTTGATCAGGCCATCAGTGGTAACTGGAGTTACAATCCAACCCAGTATCCAGACAATGAAGTGCCTATTTCTGTGATGGCACAGGATCTTCTTAAGACATACAAGTATGGCTGGAAGACCTCATACTATCAGAATACTTATGACATGAAGAGTGATGATGTAGATGATGTTGAAGAAGTGAAACCACAATTAGAAAAACTATTCACCGAACTATCAGAGGAGCAAGAGTGTGACAGTTGCACCATCTAGCAGAAAAGTAGAAAGAATGACTGTTTTTAATAAGAGTCATGTAGATACCAAGTCTCAACCTATGTTTTTTGGAGCACCATTGGGTGTCCAGAGGTATGATGAATACAAGTATCCAGTGTTTGATAAACTTACAACTCAAATGCTTGGATACTTTTGGAGACCAGAGGAGGTTTCCTTACAGAAGGACAGAGCAGACTATCAATCTCTACGTCCAGAACAGAAACACATCTTTACTTCCAATCTAAAATACCAAATTCTTTTAGATTCTGTACAAGGTCGTGGTCCTGGAATGGCTTTCGCACCCTATTGTGCATTGCCTGAACTGGAAGGAGCTATGAATGTGTGGCAATTTATGGAGATGATACATTCTAGATCCTATACATATATTATCAAGAACGTGTATCCTAATCCAGCGGAAGTCTTTGACACGATTCTAGATGATGAAAAGATTTTAAAGAGAGCAAACTCTGTAACAGCATCCTACGACGACTTTATTAATGATGCCCAAGAGTATGGGCAGGGACGTATGTGGGAAAAAGACTGGAAAGATTCACCTTCATCACAGTGGACAATTCATGAACTCAAAAGAAAACTCTATAGAGCAGTCGCAAATGTCAATATCTTGGAAGGAATTAGGTTCTATGTCTCCTTCGCGTGCTCGTTTGCTTTTGGAGAGCTTAAGCTTATGGAAGGATCGGCAAAAATCATTAGCCTTATCTCAAGAGATGAAAACCAACACCTCGTCCTCACGCAAAACATATTAAAGAACTGGATGAATGGCGATGATCCAGAGATGAAACAGATCGCTGATGAAGAAAGAAACAATGTAATAGGCATGTTCAAAAATGCCGTTGAAGAAGAGAAGGAATGGGCAGAGTATCTGTTCAGTGGTGGTTCTATGATTGGTTTGAATGACAAACTACTCAATCAATATGTTGAGTGGATTGCTAACAAGAGAATGAAAGCTCTTGGGTTTGATCCTATCTACGATCAACCATTAAGAAACAATCCATTGCCTTGGACACAACACTGGATCTCCTCTAAGGGATTACAGGTTGCACCACAGGAAACAGAGGTCGAATCCTATGTGGTTGGTGGTATCAAACAAGATATCAAGAAGAACCAGTTCAGCGGATTCAAACTGTAGACTAAATAATATAAAAGTAGTCCTGTAAAGAATGGCTAAGCAACAAATTGGTGTAGGTTCTGCCAGTAATGACGGAACAGGCGACACCCTGCGACAAGGAGCAGTAAAGGTAAACGCAAACTTTAGCGAGATATACTCGGTATTTGGTGATGCGACTAATTTGGTAAGCTTTGCTAAGACTTCTGGTATCTCTAGTGACTCTAATAAGTTTGGTGGTCAGATACCTTCTTTCTATCAAGATGCAACTAACTTAACCTCTGGTTTACTTTCACCCGATCGTTTACCAGAGGTTGTTGTAGCGACTGCTTTTAGTGGTGGGTTGATAGGAAGTGTAACTGGTAACGTTACAGGTGATCTCACTGGTACTGCATCTACATCTGTTAATGCTGCCGTTGCATATGCTGTGACTGGTCAACCAGATCTCTTAGCAGGGGATATAGTTGCAGTCAGTATTGCTTGCACCAATGTTATAGGTGATCTTACTGGGGCTGCAGCGTATGCTCAGACTGCTGGACTTGGGAATTATGCTTTCGTAGCGGGTCTTTCTACAAACTCTCAGAGGTCAGTCTATTCTCAAGTCGCTGGTGTATCTACTGTATCTGGTTATGCAACCACTGCTGGTATCGCCACTCTTGCAGTCAACTCTCAAGGACTGACTGGATCACCTGATATTGTTGTTGGTCTTGCTAGTGGAACATTCAAAGGTGACGGATCTCAACTCACTGGAGTTGTTGCTGCATCTGCTGGTATCTTCGTCAAAGATAACAATACTAATATTGGTATCGCTGCTACACTAAACTTTGGATATGGTTCGACAGTATCACCTTTATCTGCTGGTATTGTTACAATAACTTCTGTCCCTCAATACGATCAATTAGAAATTTCTGGTGTCTCTACATTTGCTGGGGATATCAAACCGAATGGAAATATTACAGGTGATGGCAACACAGTTATAACTGGTGTATCATCTGCTTACATCACTGATGTTCATGGTGGATTGATTGGAAATGTAATCACCGCAGCACAACCAAATATTACATCACTAGGCACTCTAACTTCATTGAATGTTAGTGGTGACGTAAGTATTGGTGGAACATTAACATATGAAGATGTAACTAATATCGATTCTGTTGGTTTGATTACCGCAAGATCTGGTATGGTTGCAACTGGTGTCGTAACTGCGACAGCATTTAGTGGACCTTTGATCGGAAATGCAGACACTGCCACTAGTTCTGGAACTGCAACTACGGCGACCAGATCAAATAACATTGCAGTTGTCGATGAATCTTCAGATACAACATGTAGTGTGTTGTATACTAATGCTGCCTCAGGTTATCAGGCTGCCAAAACAGGAACTAACTTACTGTTTGATGCAGTACAGGGAACTCTAAAACCAACTAATATTGACGCAACTGGTATCATAACTGCTAGTTCATTTAGTGGTAATGCTACGAGTGCCACTCAAGCTACCACTGCAAATGTAGCATCTGCTGTTCTCTTAAGTGATGAATCCTCAGACACTACTTGTTATCCTACATTTGCTAACTCAGGAATAGGTACACAGTCATTGAAGACTGGATCTAATTTATATTTCAACTCTAATTCGGGTCAGTTATACGCTACTCAGTTCAATGGATCTGGAGCGGGTCTTTCTAATATACCAGGCTCTGCTATCACTAATCTGGATAGTAGACCAAACTTTAAGTCCACTCTGTACACCACAAGAACTACTTTCCAAGCAAGTGGTGGTAACTTTGTAACTGCTCCTTTCAGTGTGACTATTACTCCCACATCAGCAGATAGTAAGATTCATATTACTGTGTACATGTGTGGTGAACCTCAAAATATAAATCACTACAATATCGTATATGGAATAAGAAGATCTATTTCTGGTGGTTCTACAACTGATCTAAACTATCCAGGCTCAGGAGATAATAGGAAGGCATCCATGTTATCTAACTACTGGGAACAGAGTTACAAAATTCAGAATGTTGTCTATGATTATGTTGATACCCCTGGCACTACAAATGCAGTAACCTATTATCCAATAGTAAGTGGTGGTCAGATTACTGGTACTTGGACTTACTATATCAACAGAGACGATGGTGGTTTTAATTACTCTAGTTACAGAGTAAGTGGTAGTCACATTAACGTAATGGAGGTAAAACCCTAATGGCAACTTACAATCACGAAGCAATCCATGCAGCATATCCAGATAAAAATTTACTGATTCAAGATGATATTGGTATATTTGATAGGGATATCAGTGACACTACACCGTTTGAAATAGATCAAGCTTTAGTTGATGCTGCAGCAGTCACAACAGACAAAGAAAAACAGAACGCTTACCATAAGTACATGCGTGAACAAGAGTTTCGTGCAGTCGCAGACCCAATGTATTTCAAAGTGCAAAGAGGTGAAGTGACACAGGCAGAGTATGACGCGAAAGTCGAAGAGATTAGGACAAAATATCCTTATATATAATAAGCCTTAAATTATTATCCAATGGCAGAAGCAGCGAAGACTCCTCCCAAAGAGGATAAACCAAAAGGTTTACTAGGTAAATTAAAAGAAGCATCGGAAGACAAAGAAGAACAGATGGCTATTCTGTCAACCTTTGTACGTCTAGGCATCTTGGTCTGGAGTGGTGCGATCTTGACTCTCGCATATGTAGAGTTACCACCAGCTCTCAAAATACCTAAACAAGATCTTGATCCAACTTTTATAGCATCGGTCTTCACGGGCGTGCTGGCGACTTTTGGCGTTCAAGCTGGAAAGAGTAAGAGTAATGGATCTAATGGTGGTGGCGCAAACATATCTAAAAAAGATATGGAGATTCTTATTGAAAAGGCATCTCAGACTGCCCCTGCACAGGTAGTTCGTATCGAACAAGCTCCTGTAAAAATTGTCCCTGATCAAAAATAAAAATGTTACAAAAAATTGTAAATGGAATCGCTATCGCAAGTGGTATTGTATCTCTCACCGTTGTGGGTACTGCTGGTTATCTATATCTTAACAAGGATGCTATTCTCGAAAACGTCAAATCTAAAGTGATGGAATCTGTCTTACCAGGCGGACTTAGTGGTGTTGGAGCATTGAGTGGTGCTGCTGGTTTAGGACTACCATCACCATCGACACCAGTGCCTGATGCGTCTGCTCCAGAATCTCCTTCTATTCCACCAATATCTTTTTAGTATCTCCTTGATACTAAATAGTTGCTCATAGTCACGCAAGGAGGAACCTTGATGGACGAAGACAACGAACTCTGGTTTGACTTTAACATGAACTATACTTCTGTTAAACAAGTCTACACCTCATTATGTTTTCATTTGGAGAAATGGCCTGGAAACAGTATCGATCCAAACGAACAAGAACGTTTACAGGAATTAAAATCTAATTTCTATAAACTTATGCTTGAAAAACAGTACATTTGTGAGTAAATTATGAACATTAGAACATGCCCAAGGTGCGAAGCTAAATGGATAGACGAACAATTATATTGGTCAACAGGCAAAGAAGGTGATCCTCATGATCTTGCAGGGTTAGTATGCAATGTTCAAGACTTTGAAGACTGCATCAACCCATGTAAGGGTTCCACTAGTGGACAAACATGGGAACAACGTAGAGCCTTTCTCGACGCTTGGAACGAGAACGGTACAATTAAAGATGACGANTAATGGACTTACAAAAAATTGCCACCTATGGAACCGCAGCAGCAGTTGTAGGAACTGGTGCAGTGGTGGGTGGCGGTCAACTTATTGATCAACAGATGGGTGGTCCTGCAAAGAGACAGGAAGTTCAATTACAAGAAATTAGAAAGGTAGTTAGAGAGGAAGTTAGGTCTGCTTTAAAGGAAGCATGGCCTACTCAATCTGGACCAGTCAAGGGTTTGAAATTGGTGACCCCTGATGCCAACAAATAATATTCCACAGATCTATGTTAATGGGACTGGACTGAGATTTATCCAGCCCATAGATACTGGTACAATTAATATTTCAAATATAAACAGACCNTGGATGGCAACCCCTCCACAGTCAATTCCTTTTTCACCACCTGTAACTATGAACATAGGTACGCCTATCGTAGATATGCCAGGTTGTGTCAAGGTAAACAAAGAGAACGCTAAGAGAGATCCATCTAGGAATAAAAATCTAGTCAATGATGACCCCAAGGGTAACGTAGTATTATGTGATAGTGGTATGCCATACTACGAACCACCTGATTATCAGGCGAATGAATTGACATGGACTACAGTATATGGCGAACCAGAAGAAGTTACAGGTGGTGTTGATACAGGTGATCCACCTCCTCCACCAGATTCCAATACTGAACGACCAAATACTCCAGAAGAATATAAAGATCCTGAGTGCCCTGGTCCCAATCAACTTAGAGTGGGTGATGTAACTCAATCAGGAGATGAGAGGGTGACTGGACACCAGTTAATAACTGATCCAAATAATTCTAAGCAGAAAATCTGTGAGACATTGTATGAATCTACTACAGTTGTAGAGAAATTTTTGCCTTCCGTACCTCAGGCAACCACTACCGTCGCTATTGCTGTAATTGCAACTGCTGGTGCAGCTGCAACACCACTCTTACTNAGAATAATCAAACCTATTGTTCAAAAAGCAATCAAGGCAATACAAAAAAAATTCGGTAAGAAAGAGGCTAAACTCTCCATGACCGAATTAAAAACTAATAAGTATAGAAAAGAAAAAGGATTACCAGAACTAAGGTTTGGTGATAGGAAGAATATGATAAAGGACTTGAAGAAGTCTAGTAAGTAAAGGTTATATTACCAGAGACAATCAACCTTTGTTCATTAGTAGGTATGGTTTCATGCCATAACCATGAAGGGAAACAAATTATATCACCACTACTCTGACCATCAGGAACTAATGTGTTGCCTTGAGTGTCAGTGAAACGAAAACACTTTTGTTCTGGCACATCTACAAAGTGAACCCAAGATATATCTGAGGGAACATGATTATGTTCTCCTATATTGTTACCTTGATCATATAGTTGTGACCAGTATGTATATGTGTATGTTGATTTATTGAAGGCGCCTACATTCTTTACGATATCTTCTACAATAATATCGTATCTTTCATTTAGAAATTCATCTGGTCTCTGATCTGCATACTCTTGATTCATCCAGTAAGAACTTTTATGATTGTCAATCAATTCTATGTTCGACAGTCTGGATTTTAATTTGTTTATTATATTATCTGAGAGCTTAATGTTATCATGAGACCAATAGGGTGGTCTAAACATTAGGGTATTTCAAATGTTCCTAGATCCTCAGCAGTTCCATTTGGTTTTTCATCCCAGTTTGGTTTAGGCATGTCATNTGTATGAGGAAGTAATTGACCGCCAGGATTTGTAACTAAAACATCAGCACATACAGAATAATAAGGTGATTTGGGGTGGAAAAATATGCCGCTCTTTTTCAATTCGCCACAATTCTTAAGTCTTGCTAGTTCAAAATCTAATCTCTTGTTGGCAATGAGTTGACTTTGCATAGTATTCTGTAGTTGTGCTGCTTCCATACATTGTTTTTGTAGTTTTCTATTCAATGGTATGGATAGTGTGGCAGATAAACCAAGATTTAATGATTGGTTTGCTGTCATGTCAGTACGAACAGGTTTCTCCCAGATCACTTGGCCTGGATTGTCTGGTATGCCGTCTGGACCATCTACATCTATGGTAATCTCCATGTCTTCACCATCAGGGAACCATCTAGTTCCATCTGCTTTAGTCCTTGTGTCATACCATGACTCCCAAGGATAGTTCTTTACNGTTACAGTTTGTTGGGTTGTACGACCAGTGAAGTCAGTAGTATTATACTGAGGTTCCATTACGAAATCTCTCCACGGATCTTTTCTACTATCCGCAAACTGTAAGTATGGTGTGAAGTTGACAGTGGCACCTTGACATTGTACGCCACCACCGTAAGTATTAGTTATATACGGTCCCTGAAGGACCTGAATAGCTTGATTCGTAACACTGCCCGAGCTGTTCGCGATTGGATTTGCTGTCGCTGAAACTCCTCCGACATTCTCTGCTAATGCCGCCGTCGGACTAATAATTGATAGTACTAATGTACTTATTGCGTAAACGTTGAAGTTGTGTCTGTTACGCTTTCCACGGTAGTTACTCTCTGGATAATAGTCTGGTTTGTCATGCCAGGTCCTTGGTAACTCTGAGTGAATTGGAACGCTCCGCCTGGATTTGTTATCGTAAAGTTGTTTGGGCTGGAGAAATCTAAGGAGTCGAAGGAACTTGTTACTGTTCCTGTTACTACNGCTCCTCCTGTTGCTCCCGCTGAACTGCTTGGTGTCACATTCACTGTTGATGTAGTCACTGGTGGGTTGAGAGGTTCTCCGTTGTTGGAAACCCCAACCCCCGTCACNCTGTATTCCCATCCTGTCCTCATATCGATAGAATTTATTGTCTCCGTCACGGTAGAACTCGTCTCCGTTCNNGAGGTCATGCTGCCCTGTTGGAANTTNGGCACCACAGGNACAGCATTCGCAGTCCTCACATTCGCAAGGACAAACGCACCCACAACAATCGCAAGTACTCTCTTCATTACTCATGCTAATCCACGCTGATTTCGGACACAAATTGGCCAGTAGCTGTAGTACCCGCCCCACCAGCTGTTAGTGTCATAACGCCCGCTGATGTAATTGTACCAGCCAAACTGCCTGCCACGCCACCACTTTGAGTAGTTACACTACCATAAGCGGGCATGTCGGCAACGATGCCAGTAGATACGTCAACACCAGTTCCGATTGGGTTTACTGCATCGCCCATAACGAACGACTCAGTTAAGCTGAACGCGGACCCAGCTGTGGTAACTGAATATGAACCTTGAGTCTGTGACGCTGCAGCGGTTGCCGCACTATCACCAGATGATTTGGTAAGTCCACCCATAGTACCAGCGGTGATATTGTTTCCGCTTACACTGTAGGTTGAACCAATTCTTGTAGCCTGAGTTGCTGCACCGTCTACACTAAGTTGTGTACTCGTAGTGAGTCTGTGAATCAAATCGGCTCTAACTGGGGTTGCCAAGGGAGCCGCCATCAAAAGCATAACAATAGGTAGGAATCTCTTCATGGATCTCCGCACTAGTTAGTCTGCCTGTATTTATACGCAAAAATTTTATATAATTTGATACTAATTTTGGAAGAAAGTTATTTGATAAGTGTTCAAGTCAATGGTGGCGCGAGCTATTCGCTGACCATTTCCTTCTCGGTCAACACTTGTAACAACTTTAGGTTGTGATTCTTTGTAATTTGTAAAGGATTGTGCGTATCCTACGTTGATAAATCCAAATCCAGGCACATTGGGTGTGTCTCTTTCTAATGACATAGTTCCACCTTGATAGGCAGAACCTCTTACTACCACTGGATCTGTGCCAACTTCTGCATACCACATGCCTCTGAAATCTAGTTCAATGGTATTGTCTGTAAGTCCGCCTGGGATACTTTTGATTGCATTTACATCAATGTATATACCCTCATATCCCTCAGTATCATTGACGTTATCTCCACCCCATTTCATATATGTAATTGACCCACCACCATCTACAATCTGAGGTAGTTTGTCAGTTCCTACTACTTGTCCAGCTAATTGAGTAGGACGAATGAACTCACATCTGAGGTCAAAGTCCTTACCATCAGTCCAGTGCCAATAGAACTGTAATAAATTTGCGAAAAATATCGGAGGATCGAACTGAGCTCCTCTCGACTTCCCGATTCCAAATGCTAAAGGTGACATATTAACTAGGGATTACAAATGTGCCTAACATACCACCGTGAGCGGTACATTGATATTGATAACTTGATGGTGCGTCGTGTGGGATTGTAAAAATCTGTATTCCTGTTTGAGATCCACTGACATATGTTCCAACACCTGTTGATGTATTGGTAAACTGAATACGGAATGGGTGTGAACCACCAGTAGAGTTCTCAAACATGTATGTAAATCCTCTCATTAAGTAGAGAGTAGGATTTCCCACAGTATTTCTTTGGCCAGGACCAGCAAAACGATAGTCACTAGCACCGTTTGCAGTGATGTAATATCTAGTGCAGAATCCTCTACCAGTTCCGTCACTAGTTATCAAGTTAGTGACAAAACTACCAGCAGTTACGATTCCAGTAACGTTTAAAGTTGTTGCAGTAAGGTTTGCTGGTACACTACCACCTCCAGTCTGATCAGCAACCCAATCATAGTCACTTCCGTTCCAACTTAGAATCTCTCCAGAGGAAGCACTACCAGTATTGAGGTGAGAGTCAACATCAGAGTTACCATAACTACCTCCGCCTGGAAGGTTAGTTAATCCAGCACCGTTACCTACAAACGCTGTTGCAGTAACAACTCCTGTGACTGTGGTGTTAGTTTGAATTGCAACTTGACCAGCTTTTAAATTTAGGTCACCATTACTTTCTATAGTTGGATCACCAGTTGCTCCAACTATGTTCAGGTCCTTTACACCAAATGATTTTTCTGCCATTTCGCTAGTCTTTTTTAGTATTTATTAGGAAAATTTTATTTCAACTCCACCACTAATTTTAAGGTTAGGGGAGTTTGTGATTCGGATCTCAGGTTTCTTTGGTTCATTAGGTGAACCAGTAGGAGCATCCCAGATGATAACAGGTCCTTGACCATATGCCATGTGAGAGTACATATCTTCCCATGCAGCTGTTGTTGCACTGAAAGATGTGATGTCATCACCGTAGTAAAATCTGTCAGGATCTTGAGTGCCACATTGATTTTTCAACCAACTTTTAACATCTCTCCAAGTCCAACCTCTATTATATTGTAGTTTGGTGGTGATCCACCCAGCACATGTAGGACATCCAGAACTTGTGCCTCCAAAATCTATATCATATGGAGTAAGTCCTAAACCAACATATGTTTCTGGGTGAACATATGTAAGAGATGACGCTCTACCATCTGCTGTAAGTGTGTCATCAGCCGCACCATAACAATCAATACCTGTTCCCATATCACTATAGTTGACTTTCTTTTCTTTATAGTCTGTGGTATTACCACCCAGTCCACTACTTATATATTGGTCATCTAATGCACCAATATTGATAGCAGCATACTCAGTTCCAGCAGTAGATAAACCAGATGTAGTCTTACCTAATGACTGTGGCCACCCTCTTCTGTTGATAGTGTTATAACATGTCAATCCAAATTCACTATGAGTTGCAGTTGCTAAAGACCGACTATCACCTTGAGAAGATGTAGCCCAATAATTATCAAAGTCAAGATCGCCAGGACTGCATTGAGTCTGATTACTATTACCAGCAGCACAGACGAAGATAACTCCTGCCTCAGACAACTCATCACCAGCTGCGGTGACAGAACTGTCTACCATCTCACCTTTCATTCTATTGCCATCACCATACGCACCTAGTAGATCAATAAATTCTGGTGCGGATGAACTACTATATGATGTCCCTGTTTCAGATCCGTCTATCGCTGATGGTCTATACCAATAGTATCCACCGTTGTGTATGGTGCTTGCTCTATATCCCCAACTATTACTTGACAATGTGGGGTTTTTAGTATCATTTTGTCTGCCAGTAATAGCAGAATGTCTATCATAGTTTGGTTTATATAAGTGGAAGAGTTTCTGTATATCAAATTGACTACCAGTGATTCCAGCATTAGAACCACCAATACCATTTAATACCCATTTGTTGCAGTTATATGCCGATCCATAATTCTTACCATATACTTGACCAGCACATTGAGTTCCATGATCAGAACCGTTAGTTGGTTTCTGTGTGTTACTTCCATTACAACTTTGTCTACTATAGAAACTACTGAAACCATTAGTAGTACCAATGGTAGAGAATCCCGCTGATCTTTGACTCGAATCAGACCACCATGCTCTAGCAACAGATTCCACTGGGACTGTTGTACCATCCCAACGTTGAGTTAATCTATTGCCTGGATCTGCATTGAACCAGTCTGGGTCAATATAATATGGACCATCAAGAAGTACATCTAGGACACCACATGTGCCTGGTGTTGTAGATATACCACTCCATGTCAATGCGTTTCCTGTTGAGTATCCTACAGGATCATCGTCAGTATGTACAAACTCTGGGTGTGCAATCCAGAAACCATCATCAGATACGATTGCATCTACGCCAGTTCCA
>PAWX01000034.1 GCA_002714245.1 Gammaproteobacteria bacterium
CAAACCTCCCGTTGCCTGCAGGATCAGTGAAACGCCTGAAGCTATCGATAGAAACTAGGGAATTGATTAAAAAATCTACACGAACCCCTACTAAAACTTAACCTCCACCGAATTGGCGACCGCTTTTGCTTTCTTGAGCGCTTCCTCTATGCTTGACCCACGGGCTAAGCCGACACCCATACGACGCCTCCCTTTAATCACAGGTTTACCGAATAAACGAATCTGAGTATCAGGCTCAGCAAGTGCCTTGTCCAAGTTCGTAAACTCGGTCTCGCTTGAATCACCCCGAGGCAGGATCACCGCGGAGGCGCTAGGGCCATACTGACGAATATTGGGTATTGGGAGCTCAAGAATCGCCCGGACATGCAACGCAAACTCAGATAAGTCCTGTGAGATCAAGGTCACCAGCCCAGTATCATGTGGGCGCGGAGATACCTCATTAAAGAAGACGTCTTCACCTTTGACGAATAACTCCACACCAAAAATACCGCGGCCATAAACTCCGCACAAAGCGGTGGTGACGTCATTAGCGATGCACTGAGCCGCTTCAAGCGCAGGTTTGGGCATGGGGTGCGGCTGCCAGCTCTGCTGGTAGTCGCCAGATTCTTGCACGTGCCCGATAGGTTCGCAAAATGACACGCCGTCCTTGTGATGAATCGTGAGTAGCGTGATTTCGTAATCAAAGTCGATAAGTTCCTCGACGATTACCTCACTGCCAATCTTGGTTCGCCCTCCGCTTTGGGCGCACTCCCAGGCCGATTCAACCTCTTCCTTGTGATAAACGATGCTCTGACCTTTGCCCGAACTACTCATAATTGGTTTCACGACAAAGGGCAAACCAACGACATCAACCGCGTCCAGATAGGCTTTAAAGGTTTCGGCAAACGCATATTTGGATGTTTTCAGTCCCAGATCTTTGGACGCTAGCTCACGTATCCCCTTTCGATTCATCGTTAACTTGGTCGCGTGCGCGGTCGGAACTACTCGAAAGCCATTCTTTTCTAAATCAACCAGCGCATCGGTAGCAATCGCCTCAATCTCGGGAATAATCAGATGCGGGCTCTCGGCCACGATGGCAGTGCGAAGAGCGTGGGGATCAAGCATATTCAAAATATGGCTACGGTCTGCCACTTGCATAGCGGGAGCATTCGCGTAGGAATCGAGTGCGATGACTTCAATACCGAGTCGCTGTAACTCAATGACGACCTCTTTACCAAGCTCACCAGAGCCACACAAGAGGGCTCTTTTTGCAGTTTTTGTAAATGGTGTTCCGATATCGCTCACGAAGAAACTCCTTTTGCCACGGAAAAGTTAACATGGCCCTGTAGACATTTGAGAAGCTGAAAATTAGAACCTCTAGATCGTAATACCATAGCGCAACCTTAAAAATATTCTCGATGAAACAACGCAGATCATCGAAATTGAAGAAACTTTAGTAGTTAGATGAATTAGGTTGCTTAGTAAGTTGATATGTATCAAACCGTCACAAATTCATACCATAGGTATTCACTTTGGAAACTTAAATTGGTTGACCAAGAATTGTTAAAAGAACTGATAACCGATCACGCTAATCAGCCAAGAAATCAAAGGCAACTAGACCAGTACACCTGTAAATGTACCGGTAAAAATCCGCTCTGTGGTGACGAGGTATCACTTGAGATTGATGTCGATGAAAAAACTGATATCATAAACGATATTGGCTTCAGAGCTCGCGGATGCCCAATTTCCCGAGCGTCCGCGTCGATAGTCGCAGAAACTTGCCTGGGAATGCCCTCAGCAAACGCTAAACTACTAGCTAAACATTTACGCGAGACGTTAACGGGACAATACCCATCACCGCTCCCGGACCAGCTTTCATCCACCTGGAGCCAAATAACCCCTCTGACTGCAATTCAAGTCAACCCAGCGAGAATAAAATGTATCACCTTGGCCTGGCATACGCTTTGTCATGCGCTGGACAATCCTGGCTCAAGTGAGACGGTAGACTAGGCACTTCCTGTCAAACCTTGACTCACGACACGGTTCGAGACCATACGAGAATGTTTACTCGTTAAGAGCCCACCCACACCCATCATTTGGATATCACTAGCGGAGACCCTAAGTCCTGCCATTAACCGGTCGAGAACCAAATCCAAACCATTCATTGCGGGTGACCGAGAACAGCCGGGTAACCCTATCACTTTTATTCGACCTACCTCTCCAAGAAGAAGCAAATTCCCAGGATCTACGGGCATGCCGAAATAAATCACAGTGCCTCCCGCTTCCTCTATAGCAGTTGGAACCACATCGTGGCGATCACAGATTGCAGATGCTCCCAGGATCATCAGCACATCGAGCGCGTCTTCGGTTGCCCTAGAAATAGCGCTCTCAAGCCCAACTAGATCATGGGTCGACCGATAATCGAAAAGTTCATTAATGCCATAAGCCCTCAAACGAGACTCCTGAACTTCGAGAGCTTTTTTTTGAATTTTTGATGTAATCGTATCGTTCGAGGTTTGTATTAATCCTATTTTCNAATGCNNCTGCCACGGCCTGACTNTTAAATTAATNTNTTGTAGCACTAGTTCAACAACAGACACCAANGATTCGGANACATANAANGGNATGATTTTCAATGTCGCGATCTGATCACCCTCTGTCACGGATGCGCCNGNCANACAAGTCGCNAGGGTTATTTCCTCCGACAGGGCNTTGAACGCATCAATATCAGCNCGCNNAAAGTCCACGAANCCTGAATGTGAGGCATAAACATTGTATCGACCACCNTTGGCTTTTTTAAACACGCATCCGNCCCANGTTAGNGAGTGAATCAACCTCTCAGAAACCAAATCCTCGGCAATTTCGTTAGGATCAGGCACCACNACGTCAACCNTGGCCACGCCAGCATCGNCCAGTGAGGCTATGTGAGATTCCTNNAGAACTGTTGCCTTGGCAACGCGACCTCTAGCACCTAGCTGTGAATGTGCGAGCTGCAGGCCGGTCGCCTTATCAACCTCTACCCGCAGCAACCTCACGTCTTACCCCGAGAAACCTGAATTAATTGGGCAACAANAGAAACGGCAATCTCGGCGGGNCCNTTAGCACCGATAGNGAGGCCAATCGGTGTTTTCAACGTATCAATCNCTTCGCTTGTGAGCCCATCNGCAAGTAGCCTTTCTCTGCGAGCTTTAGCGGATTTGGTTCCGCCNAGCGCCCCTACATAAAATGCACTTGATNTAAGGCCCATGGATATTGCCTTATCNTCAAACTTNGGGTCATGCGTTAATGCGACAATTGCGGTGTCCTTATCGATGCCAATTTCGGTTAGTGCATCCTCGGGCCACGCACTTACAATTTTTGTATTGGGAAAGCGGTCGGGGTTAGCCCACACAGTTCTCGGATCTACTATGATGGTCTCAAAGTCCAGCGAGTCCAAANTCTCGACCAATGCCTGTGCTATATGCACCCCTCCAATGATGATGACTCTTTTTTGCGCGCTGAATGTTTGGAAAAAAANCTCACCTGATTGATCAAACCCAGTCTCNGNACCATAGTCTGAATCACNAGCNGTTAACCACCTTTTATCCNCAACAGAGTTAACACTCTCACGGNCAAGGTTGAGAACCCTGACAAGCGTCGATTGCTCTCGTTTCTCTATTCTGTCAAANGCTTGCGATACCCAATGTCCATGGTCACAGGTGGATGGCTCAATCAATATTTGTATCTGTCCGCCGCACGCTAAACCTATGGTGATTACATCCTCATCCGAAACACCAAACTCAATAAGACTCGAGCATTTGGTCTCAATCGCATGTTGAGCGGCGACTACAACGGCGTTTTCTACGCAACCCCCTGACACAGAACCATAGAACTCTCCAGAGTGTTTCACNACCATGAACGAACCAATATCCCTTGGTGCCGAACCCCAAGTTGACAATACGNTCGCAGTCGCAAAATCAANNGCANTTTNTGTCCATCGATTTGCAATCTGCAACAGGTCCCTGTCGCGGAAACTCATTATCCTGTCTCTCATGATGAAGCGTATTCGGAGAGAGCATCACTCTGACCAATACGGCCAACTCCTGCGTTGAATGAGATGATCACCCGGTCGCGNTCGCCCTGATAGGGCATAGCTTGATGNGGTAACCATGATGGNAANATGNTCAAACGACCGGGTATTGGATCAAAATCTGCNGTGGCGTTCTGCAGATAAGCATTTCCNAAGTCAGAATAAGCTCCTCCAAGTCTTTCAAAAAGCGGACTGTAGAATCTTGTAACCCCATTCATANCTCCATAGCTTGGNTGCGAAATCCGCCGCTCGTGCTCATCAACNTCCACAATGTAAACGGCAGACCACGAGCAGTTTCCATGGGTATGGATATCATGGTGTACGCCGCCGTTNGAAATCTGAAACCAAATACCCTTGATTTCAATTTGTAAATCAACCGATNCTTCNGGCCACACCCCAACNTTNGCAAGCTTGGCAGNATCTCTNANAGCCGCCACAGCAAAATTTANNAAGTCNNTCCACTCGTTGAGTTTNACACGNTTCAGAAGATCATCTCGGCTGGCATAGAAAGGATTGTTTCGGCCGTTATAGTCGTCTGTCACCCGCATCGTATGAAAAATTTTTCTAAAGAGAGGGTTTACGTTTGACGCCATCTCGTAATGATGGATACCTATATGGGTTGGCCAGACTTCAAGCGACTCCACTAGAGGCCTCACTGTTACACGGCATCCGCAAACTTTGTCCGAGGCGCTTCTCTACTTTGGCAACATCTTCAGCTGTGTCGAGATCCACGACGTAGCGGCTGTTATCCGTGCGCCACGCAAGGCACTCAGTAGGATGATGCTCCCACCAACTCTTACACATTGGATCGTTTGACTTGTTACCGAGGTCAACTATCGAGTGGTCGAACACAACGGGATTGCCGGGTTGCTGTCTTACAAGCGGTCGGACCATACGAATCCCATCCTCACGACTCTTGAAGGCGCTAATCAGATCTATGTAATCCTGACCACCAAGCAAAGGCATATCACTTGGGACCACTAGCACCGCATCTAATTTTCCGTGTAGAGCGGCCACTCCCTCCCTGACCGAGATCCTTTGCGACGACCACGATTTCTCGGGGAGATCTACTATCGTTATGGGGAACTCTTCAATTACCGGGCGAATTTGATCACCGTAATAACCAAGAACAACCACAACCTCGTCGATCCCCGCACCTGACAGCGCAATTAGTTGGCGACGAATCATGGGGATGCCTCCGACTTCGATAAGTGATTTAGGCAGATAACCCAATCTTGAACCTTGACCAGCCGCGAGAACTACCGCGCCGATAGTGAGACGGTCATAGAGACCACCCCCACCTTTTAAGATACATCCCATCAGGCCACCTGCCCTGTCGTTGTTCGAGCCAACTCTCTTAACCTTTCGCGGGTATCCTTGATTATACTGGCGAGGATCGACACCGCGATTTCATCGGCAGTTTCAGCGTGAATCTCAATACCTGCGGGCGCACAAATACGGTTAATATCTGACTCTATCACGCCATCGTCAGTGAGTTGTTCTTTTAATTTTTTAGCTTTTTTGGAGCTGGCAATGAAGTAGATTTTTCCAGCCGTGTACCGGAGTGCTTGCTTCAGACCGTCTTTATCCTTTTTTCCCTGAGTAGCGACTACAGCAACCTCAAAGAGTCCGTTCGGGTCAGTCCCATCCTCAAAACGGACAAGTGGTATAGACAGCATCGGTGCAACAATTTCTAATTTATCAGCCACGGGAGTCGCACCCACCAACAACACAGATCGACGACGGAGTCTTGGCTCGACTAGAAGTTCAATACTTCCACCAGAGTGACACGCCATGTGCACGTCACGTACCCCATTCTCCGTAACCGTTCTCCCGGTCGACGGAGAGATCCGCACGACCATTGGCTTTCCTTCGCTTAACACATCAGCCACAGCTTTCGTAACAACAGGCTGCGCACATCCACCACCTATCCATCCAAAAATATCACCATCAGGTGAGATCACGGCCTTGTCACCAGGTTTCCCTGAAGAGGGGGATTCAGCGCGAATTACAGTCGCTATGACGTAAGGCTTGTTGGCCAGCTCAAACGCATTGAGGGCGTCCAACCAACTTGTTATTTTTGGTACGTTCATGTCTCTCCACTCCGTTCACTTAAGAGAAGTCACCGACTTCTGGATTTCCTTCAGATTTGCCGCGCTATACCATCCATTAACTAAGGGCTTGATCAACTGGATGCAATGACTCATGGCGGCGACTGATCTATTCGGATAAAACCATTCAATAGTCACTCCTTTGCCCCTCACCCTGCGCATCACATTTTGAAGAGCAGTGGGATCGTCTGTATCGTAGCCGTCCGAGAATATCCAGAGTCGAGTTCTCCTAGTTAAGCTGGCCCCATCCGCATCGAAACAAATTCGTTTCAGGTTTGACGCAATTTTTGTACCCCCCTGAAAACCAGCTGCTATCGTATTAATTTTGGCGTGCATCTTTGGGTTATCTTTCAGCAAGAGTTCAGTTACCTCGGCGGACTGAACATGAAATACGAACACTCGAATCGGAAGCCAACGAGCGAATGCCCGTGCCAACCTTAGATAGAATTCTGCGTAGGTTTCCATTGAACGCGAAACATCGACTACCATGACAATATTCGGTGTCTCTTTCCGTCGCTTTTGCCACGCTGGTATCACTCCATCACCGCCGAACCGCAACATACTCTGAGTTGTCTTCCGGAGATTCAAAAATCGTCCACGGTCAGAAACGTTCCAGCGTCGGGTGGGTACATTAAGTAGTTGGCTCTTAACTGTTCTGGCGAAGCGCTCCAGAAGCGCTAGATCAGCTGGCATCCAATTTGTCTCGGTATCCTCTATGGAAGGATCTGTTAGGCTGGCACCGCCTGTTGCCTTCTGTTTTGTTTTAGACAAATTTTCTTGGCCAGAGCAGGCTGGATTGTCACCGGTTTGTGGCAGACCACCGGATGCTGACTCACCCATTGATTTCGATTTTGCAATCGCTTGCTGCAGGGTAGTCGACCGACGTGTCGTGCCGGTGACTCTAACAGAACCTTTCAAGGTTTGTGGAAACCAAAACGCGTTAAAGAGGCCAGGCCAGAGACGCCACTCCCGAACCGACTGGCAAATTATTGGTCGCCAGAGCTGCTCAACTCGCCTGCCAGTAGGCGCACCATCGCAGAATCCGAGTACTTCAACTAAGAGCGAAGCATCTTGAATCGAAGTTCGGATACCGTTTTCCCGCAAATAGTCACAAAACTCGACTATGCGTTCTGTGGGAAGACTAGGGTCCACCAATTATTCTTCGCACCGTATCGTCGCTGACATCGCGTCTATCTCGCGCTGTTTTAATCAAGCAACTCAAGGATTGCTTGACCACTTCAATATCATCGGGGAGCTCTCTCAAGCCAAAAAGTGTCAGGGCCCTCAGCCAGTCGATTGCCTCTGCAATACCTGGTCTTTTCTCCAAGTCTTCTTTCCGGAGTGTGCCGATAAATTGCGCCGCCTGATTGACCAAGTTCAAGTCCGCCTCAGGCACCTTAAGCCGTAAGATTTCTGTCTCTCGAATAACATCAGGATAATCAAGAAAGTGGTAGAGGCACCTTCGTCTCAGTGCATCTGATAAATCACGGGTCCCGTTACTGGTCAGAATAACCACGGGTGTTACTGTGGATGATAGTGTTCCCAGTTCAGGGATAGACACTTGATATTCCGATAACGCCTCCAAAAGATAAGCTTCAAATGCTTCGTCGGATCGGTCAATCTCATCTACGAGAAGAACGGCTCCGGTATCATCCTGCAGCGCCCTGAGAATGGGTTTCTTAATTAAGAAATCTTCTGAATAGATGGTTGCCGACTCGACAGACTCAGACTTTGACTCTGCTAGCCGGATCTCGGTCAACTGACGACCATAATTCCACTCATAGACCGCGTCATGATGATCAAGGCCCTCGAAGCATTGAAGGCGTATTAACCTGCGCGAAGTTACTTTTGATAACGCATTAGCCAGCTCTGTTTTTCCAACTCCTGCATCTCCCTCGATCAACAGTGGACGCTGCAAAGTCAGGGCTAAATATACCGAACCCGCGAGCTGTTCATCACACAAGTATCCGGAGTGAAATAGATCACTCCGGATTTTTTTGATTTTTGGTTGCAAGGCATCCATGACGGTAACTGCTAATTAGCAGGATTTTTTCCGAAAAGACCCCCGAGCCAGTTTTTAAGTAACGCCCAGACGATACCCAGACCGTTGAGTTCTTTGGAAGACTCACCGGTTTGGGGGGCTGTTGCCGAAGAGTCTGTCAATGTATCCGGCCCGTCCAGTGCCCGCGCCTTAGCTATGAAGTTGTCAACAAACTGGTTCAAGATGACGTCTGATACCTGAACCATCATCCTCCCTCCAAATTGTGCGAACTTGCCNTTAACTATGACGACAGCATTTCCGATCAAAGTAGCATCTCCATNGCCATGGTCCTCAATGACAGCATCAAGCTCCATCGATGCTGACGATCCACCCTTATCAGCGCCCTTACCCTTCAGTGTCATGGATCGGTTAGCCTCGTCCATCTCCAGAATCTCTACCTCACCACCAAACTGGGCAGTCGCTGGTCCTACTTTGACTTTAACAGATCCTTTATACGCGTTGTCTCCTAAGCGCTCGCTAAGGCTGGCGCCAGGCATACAAGAGGCTATCTCTTCTAGATCCGAGAGGATGGCCCACGCCTTGGCGGAGGGCACACCCAATTCGTAGCGTTTGTCGAGTTTGACTTCCACTCAGCTCTCCTACAATTGAACACCTTCTTCCTTTAGTTTCTTCCATATCCGATATGANGTATGTGGCATATCGATATGGCTTACACCAAGGTGAGCAAATGCATCGACGACGGCTGAGGTGAAAGTTGGTATCGATCCCACGTGCGGAGATTCGGCGACACCTTTCGCCCCGATAGGATGGTGGGGAGACGGAGTTACTGTGTAGTCCGTTTCCCATGCCGGGGTCTCGACCGCGGTCGGTAAGAAATAATCCATCAAAGTATTACCCAATAGATTCCCTTGCTCATCGAACGGCATCTGCTGTCCCATCGCGACAGCGAATCCCTCGGTCAGCCCGCCNTGAATCTGGCCATCGATGATCATCGGATTGATTCGGGTACCGCAATCATCCAACGCATAGAAACGACGAATGGATGACTCACCTGTCCCCTTATCGATGTCAACAACGCAGAGATAAATACCAAACGGGTAGGTAAAGTTCGGTGGATCATAGTAATGAACCGCTTCAAGACCTGGCTCTAAACCCTCTGGCGGCTGCTGGTATGCCGCAAAAGCGATGTCTGCCATCGTTTTAAATTGGTCCTCATTACCGCGAACTTTAAACCGATCAATCTCCCAATCGAGGTCAGACTCAGAAACCTCAAGAAGATGGGCCGCAATCTTCTTGGCCTTCGCATGGATCTTCCTGGCTGCCATCGCAATGGCTGCGCCGGCTACTGGGGTAGACCGTGATCCGTAGGTCCCCAGACCATAGGGAGCGGTTGACGTATCGCCCTCCTCGATCTGAATGACCTCGCTGGGGATGCCCAGCTCACTCGCGATAATCTGCGCGTAAGTCGTCTGGTGTCCCTGTCCTTGGGAAATCGTACCCATGCGAGCAATCGCACTACCAGTCGGATGTATCCTGATTTCACAGGAGTCAAACATCCCGACTCCTAAGATATCGCACATCTTTGTTGGACCAGCGCCGACCACCTCAGTAAAGGTCACAAGACCAATACCCATCAGCGTCGGACTGTTGGGATCATTCCGTTTTTCTTGTTGCTCTGCCCTCAAGGCTTTGTAATCCACGGCGTCGAGAACTTTCTCAAGGGCGGTGTGGTAGTCGCCTGAGTCATACTCGAACCCAAACGGACTGGTATACGGGAACTGTTCCTTACGGATAAGGTTTTTCCGACGTATCTCGGCTTTGTCGATGTCAAGCTTCTGCGCCAGCACATCAACCATTCGCTCGATCAGGTAGACGGCCTCAGTCACACGGAAAGAACAACGATAGGCCACTCCACCGGGTGCCTTATTGGTATACACACCCTTTACGCTGCAGTGCGCTGCCGAAATATCATAACTTCCTGAGCAAATATGGAAGAGACCTGCAGGGAATTTTGTTGGGTCCGCACACGCATCAAACGCGCCATGATCGGCGACAACGTCAACCTTTAAACCCAAGATTTTACCATCCTCTGTAGCCGCTAGGTGCCCATCCATATGATAGTCACGGGCAAATGCGGTGCTGGAAATATTTTCGATTCTGTCCTCCGACCACTTCACTGGCTTGCCTAGAACGATTGAGGAAACGATCGCACACACATATCCCGGATAGACACCAACCTTGTTTCCGAAGCCCCCGCCAATATCTGGGCTGATGATACGGACCTTTGACTCGGGGACGCCGCTCAGCATAGAGACCACAGTTCTGACAACGTGCGGTGCCTGAGAGGTCATCCAGGTAGTTAACTCGCCCTTGATCGGATCGAAACTAGCCACACAACCACAGGTCTCGAGTGGACACGGATGGACTCGCGGATAGAGCATGTGTTGTGAGACTGTTACAGGGGCCGATGCGAACACATCATCGGCGGCTGACTTATCTCCAGCCTCCCAGGTAAAGATGTGGTTGTGATGCTCCCGCGGACCATGGGCGCCCTCATTCTTGCCGGCAAGATCCTCTCTTAAAACAGGCGCATCGGCCTCGAGTGCAGCGTAAGGGTCCATCACCACAGGCAGTTCTTCATATTCAACTTCGACTGCCTCTACGGCATCGGCTGCGATATATCGATCATCGGCGATCACTATCGCCACTTCCTGCATCTGAAAATGAACCTTTTCATCCGCCAAGACTGCTGCAACGTCGCCGGCTAAAGTTGGCATCCAATGGAGATTGAGAGGTTTTAAGTCATCGGCCGTTAGTACAGCGTGCACGCCCGGAATCGCGAGTGCGTCATCTTTTTTTATATTTTTGATTCGACCATGAGCTATCGGTGACCGAACGATGTCCATGTGCAGCATGCCGGGTAATTTGATGTCATCACAGTACTGGCCTTTTCCTTGTATGAAGCGCGCGTCCTCTTTACGAAGTCGCGAGTCCCCCATCCCCTGTAGTTCAGCCTGCCGCTCTTCAGGTGTCTTTACTGGTGCGTTCATATCGTTCTCCCGATCAGGCCGAGGCCGTTTCCTTGTCTTGCAATTTCGTCGCCGCAGATTGCACCGCTTTTATAATGTTCTGGTACCCGGTACAACGACAAAGATTGCCGCTGATTCCGCTACGAATCTCATCTTCAGTTGGGTTCGGATTTTCCTGAAGAAATCGATAGGAGCGCATCAACATTCCGGGTGTGCAGTAGCCGCATTGTAGCCCGTGCTCCTCATAAAATGCCTCTTGCACAGGGTGCAAGACGCCATTTTCGGCGAGTCCCTCTACCGTCTTTACATCCGACCCGTCACATTGGACCGCCAGGTGCGTGCAAGCTTTGACGCTCTCGCCATCAATATCGACCGTGCAGGCCCCGCATTGACTGGTCTCACAACCGATATGTGCGCCCGTCAGATTCATTTGCTCTCTGAGAAAATGAACCAGCAGAGTCCTACTATCTACCAATTGCTCGACCTGCTGACCATTGAGTGTCATCTTCACTGTTTGCTTTGCCATTGTTCACATCCTTATTTAATTAGTTTGCTCTAGAGAGCGCTTCCGCGATGGCACGCTGAACCATCTGTCCCGCCATCGCCGTTTTATATTCAACATCACCCCGTAGATCCTCTGCAGGATCACAAATTGCCATAGCTTTCTCGGCCGCGTGTTTTATCAATTCATCAGTCACTACCTGCCCCATAAGGACCGCCTCCGCTTCGTGAGCGCGTATCGCGGTAGGCGCAAGATTGGTCAGCGTGATACGAATATGAGAGACGCTACCATCTGATAGAGCTACAACAACCGCGCATGCGGCTGTAGCCCAATCACCCGTCTTACGCTTTAATTTTCTATAAGCGGAGCCGGCTCCTGTTGGGAACTCTTTGACGGTTATCGCAGTCAAGATTTCATCCTCGTTCAAGGCGGTCCAGTAGGTTCCAAGGAAAAATTTTGACGCAGGGATCTGACGTGCACCATCTGGCCCCACGACAGTCATCACCGCGTCGCAGGCCAGTGCAAGGGCGGGATGATCGTTCGCAGGATCTCCATGAGCAATATCACCGCCGATAGTGCCACGATTCCTCACCTGCGGGTCTGCAATCAATTTCGCTGCCTCAGGAAGAAGTGGGACTTTCTCATTCAAGATTGGATCGGCAATCACGGCGTTCTCAGTCGTCATCGCTCCAATAGTAATATCATCACCGACAACTGACACGCCGCTCAGTTCTGATATCCTGTTGATGTCGACAAGATGCTCGGGCATCGCGAAACGAAGCTTCATCATTGGTAGCAAGCTATGGCCGCCCGCCAGTATTTTTGCTTCAGACCCGAGGCTCGATAACAAACCAACAGCTTCCTCAACTGTGGACGGGCGATGGTACTCAAAGCTAGGAGGGATCATGGTAATCTCCAGTTGTTTTAATTATTGGAGATCGTCCAGATTGAACGTCTTTGTTCTAATGCTTCCTTGCTGAAACCTTGACAATCTCAGGACCCTGCAACGATGCCCCCTTTTTAATCAATAGACAAGCCCTCATTTACAGTTTTATTGGTGAACGAATACAATTTGGTGGGAATTTTAGGGTGAGCAGAAATGAGCGACGAAAAACTAACACGGATCGGCCGCTACCAGACCGCGTGGAATCGATCCGATTTAGAAAGAGAGCTGCGTGATGAAGATCAAGGAGACCCTGCTAAGATAGAGGCACTCCGGGAGCTCGGCCGTAAACTTAAGCCTGAGACTAGAGATCCTGAGGGGGAAAAAGATTAACCATACACTTCTTATTTGTGCCGATTGGCAAAGGCATGCAGGCGTATCAGGCCTCAATGCTCCTAAACTCAGAGAAAATATTCCGATCAATCCGTAGATGGTGCCGTAACGCAAACTCGAAAACTGATCGGTAATCTGTCTTAAAGATCAGGTCTCCCTTTTTCAATTTTTCAAGATCAGCCATACCACCATGAATACCACCTCTGACGTTGCCACTGAGATAAAAGTGCGGCGCAGCGGTACCATGATCTGTGCCACGCGCACCATTTTCCGCCACCCGTCTACCAAACTCAGAGTAGGTGATGATCGAAACTCTATCCCACACTCCGATTCGTTTGAGTGCGGCGACTGTGTCTGTCAGGGCCTCGTCAAGCTCACGAAGCAAATTACGGTGCTGATTTCTCTGATTCACGTGGGTATCAAAACTACCGAGCGTTACCTTGAAGACGGGTATCTGAACGTTTGCACTGATCAAATTGCAGACGGTCCTCAATTGTCCCCCCAATTGTCTCCCACGGACTTTAAACATCGTCTTGTCGGCTTGGAGTTTCGATGCAATAGACGTGGCCCGCCTGTTATGGTTTTTCTGGGACTGCTGAATCGAGGCGAGAAGCGGATTTCTTGCGGATACAGCAGACTTGTCTATTGAGATACCTTGGTCCTTAGACGACAGGATCTTACGGATTGAATGTGGCCCCAGATAATGCTTACCGCCAGCAAAAATATTACCTGTCCCCCCGAGATAAATGCCGGGCGCATCGAAACGATCAACACCCAATCCCGCTAGTTGCTTAACCAACCAACCCTCTCTGCCATTTGCTCGCCCATCGCCACCGCGCTCCCAAATCTCGATAGAACGAAAATGGCTTTGTATCTGTTCAGGGTAGCC
>PAWX01000035.1 GCA_002714245.1 Gammaproteobacteria bacterium
TGGGCTGTGGCACCGATCGCTTTGACGCCACGCTCGTAGGCTTGATGGTATGGCCGGGCTCCTTTGAAGCTAGGTAGAAATGAGTGATGGATATTAATACAACGCCCGGCAAGGTTCCGGCATAATTCAATAGACAGCACTTGCATGTAGCGTGCGAGTACAACCAGATCNANNCCCTGNNCCTCAATCAAATCACAAATCCGTTCTTCCTGNGCGGCCTTGGTAGNGAGTTTCGANCGCNNAGCNGGAAGCACNTCAAAAGGCACCTGATGGAANCGCGCCAATGGCTCTAGATCCGGATGATTGGANGCCACAGTTGTTACATCAATATTCAGCTCACCNGTCTGCTTTCGATACAGTAGATCATTCAGGCAATGGTCAAATTTTGAGACTAGGATCAATGTCCGATGTGGAACTNATGGATCGATAAATTTCCAATCCATCTCGAAACGTTCACCAATCNTCGAGAACCGGTTTGAGAATTNTTCTGGGGTCAAACCAGACTCTGGCTTACAGAATTCGGCACGACAAAAAAATTGACCGGTTTGGATGTCATCAAACTGCGAGAGCTCTGTGATGAAACAGTCCTGATCGGCCAAGAAACCGGTGATTGCGGCAACCAAACCAGTCCGTCCTGGACAGGTGATCCGGAGCAAATAGCGGTCTGTTATGTTCATTTGCATCCTTAGGCTTTNGGNAGTGTTACCCCAGTTTGTCCTTGGTACTTGCCGCCACGATCACGGTATGTTGTCAGACAACGCTCGTCTGATTGAAAGAAGAGCATCTGCGCTACACCCTCGTTTGCGTAGATCTTCGCTGGNAGATTTGTCGTGTTCGAGAATTCNAGNGTGACATGNCCCTCCCACTCGGGCTCNAGNGGNGTNACGTTTACGATNATNCCGCAACGCGCNTAAGTCGACTTACCCAAACANATNGTCAACACGTCCTCNGGGATTTTNAANTACTCGACNGTACGNGCGAGTGCGAAGGAGTTNGGGGGNATAATACAGACATCCGATTTAATATCNACAAAGCTCTTGTCATCAAAGTTTTTTGGATCAACGANAGCAGAATGGATATTGGTAAATACCTTNAACTCNTCAGCACANCGAACGTCGTAGCCGTAACTCGACGTGCCGTANGAGATCAGNTTNTCGCCNTCACGCNCACGTATTTGTCCNGCTTCGAATGGTGAAATCATTGCCTGAGNTTCTGCCATTNGCTGAATCCAGCGGTCAGATTTNATNGTCATGGGTTACTCANCGNTNCCTTTGGTTTTGGTAATTAAATTGCTNGAGCCNTCCCGCTCGGCAAACATCGATAATCTCGCTCCTGTCCTCCGCGCAATATCCCTATACATCTGCGCNACAGAACCNTCNGGGTCNCTTATTACAGAGGGTTTACCNCTATCAGCCTTCTGCCTGATNTCCAGATCCAAGGGTAGAGCGCCNANCAGNNCGGTATCATATTCTGCCGCAATTTTANCNCCACCGCCTTCTCCNAATAAATGCTCTGTGTGTCCACATTTTGNACAACANTNAAGTGACATATTCTCNATCACGCCTAGAACAGGNACCTCAACGCGNCTGAACATCTCAATACCACGTCGCGCATCGAGTAATGCTATATNTTGGGGAGTAGTCACGATGACNGCTCCGTTNACAGGAACTTNCTGGCTGAGCGTCAGTTGGATATCCCCTGTTCCAGGTGGCAAGTCGATCACGAGATAATCTAGGTTNCCCCAATTTGTCTGGCGNAGCATCTGCGTAAANGCNCTGCTGACCATNGGTCCNCGCCAAATTGTCGGCGAGCGTTCTGTCAGTAAAAATGCCATCGACATCACNGAGATACCNTGCGCNATNACTGGATTGAATGATTTACCATCNGGTGTNTCAGGACGTTGACCCTGAACCCCAAGCATCANGGCCTGNGAGGGNCCNTAAATATCCGCATCTAAAAGTCCTACACGNGCNCCCTCGGCCTGCAATGCCAGAGCNAGATTCACCGCNGTTGTCGACTTNCCCACACCACCTTTACCCGAGGCCACNCAAAACACCTGCCGAANACCCAATATGGATTCCGTNCCCTCACGCGNGGTGGTNATAGGNACCTCGTGACGAACCCGNATNAACGCTTCCNGGACNTCGTTTATTCCCTCAAGCATNGGTTTCAATTGNNNGACGAGCGTNNGTGTCACCCCAGCCAANGGGTACGGAAATGTGAGCTCGATCAGGAGTTCNCCANCNTCTANCTCNCATCNGGTTAGAGCNCCATTTCGCCCNAGATNNGTTTCACGATANGNNTCGTTATGCTCTGAAAGGACAGCAATTACACGGTCATGGATGGAGGTGGTCAAAATCGTCTCCGTTTTGANTAACAGTCAGCCAAAAATAGTGNCAGTACCGGTATACTTNANCTCTCACTTGCACCGTAACAAGGAANGCAGCCTGTGCCGACAGAAAGACGCACGATTTTAGTCACGAGCGCCCTGCCNTATGCCAATGGNTCAATTCATTTNGGCCACATGCTTGAGTATATCCAAACTGATATTTGGGTTCGCTATCANAAGCAATCTGGGCATCAATGCGTCTATGTNTGCGCCGATGACGCTCACGGTACAGCGATCATGCTCCGCGCACAAACGCTCGGTATTACNCCGGAGNAACTTATCTCTGATGTGAAAGTCAGANCACGAGGCAGATTTTAGCGGTTTCCACATTGATTTTGATCACTACTCGTCGACGCACACNGAAACCAACCGACATTACTCGGAANTGATCTATTCGCGNGTNCGTGANGCGGGNGGCATNGCAGTNCGCAANATCTCACAACTGTNCGATNCCGAGAAGGGNCTNTTCCTTGCAGATCGCTACGTCAANGGTANTTGTCCCAANTGTGGTGCCAATGATCAGTACGGTGATAACTGCGAGGCCTGCGGTGCGACCTATCAGGCCTCAGAACTTCAAGATCCGAAATCAACGCTATCCGGAGCGGTCCCTGTACTCAAGGACACGGAGCACCTCTTCTTTGAACTGGATCAACATACGGAGTTTTTGAAGGACTGGACTCGATCAGGCCGGCTGCAATCAGAAGTCGCCAACAAGCTCGCTGAGTGGATCGAAGGCGGGCTCAAGAGTTGGGACATTTCTCGCGATGCCCCATACTTCGGCTTCGAAGTCCCCGATCACCCGGGAACCTATTTCTATGTGTGGCTCGATGCACCAATCGGCTACATGGGTGCTTTTAAAGAGTGGTGTGACAAGAACAATTATGACTTTGATTCTGTTTGGGGCCCCGAAAGTGATGCAGAGGTCTATCACTTCATCGGTAAGGATATTGTAAATTTTCATTGCCTTTTCTGGCCGGCAATGCTGAATCAAGCAAATTACCGCACACCAACCGGTGTCAATGTGCATGGTTTCGTGACCGTTGACGGGCGTAAGATGTCAAAGTCCCGTGGGACCTTTATCAAGGCACGAACCTATCTCGATCATCTGGATCCTGAATACTTGCGCTATTACTTCGCCACCAAACTCTCTGCTAACGTCGAGGACATCGATCTTTCACTCGAAGATTTCGTGCAGAAGGTCAACTCAGACTTGGTCGGAAAACTCGTCAACATTGCGAGCAGAACCGCAGGATTCATTACTAAGAAATTCGACGGTCAGTTGTCTACTGATCTGGCAAATCCCGAACTGATTGAAGCCATCCGTGCCAAGTGCCCAGATATTCGTTCCGCCTTTGAAAGACGAGAGTTCTCAAAAGGTACGCGCGAAATCATGGCGCTTGTTGATGACGTCAACGCCTGGATAGCGGATGTAGCACCATGGCACCTCGCTAAGAGCGAAGACACGTTGGCACAAGTGCAACCGATCTGCACCACAGCCATAAATGCATTCCGGATCTTGGTGCTCTATCTGAAGCCCGTGACACCCATGCTCGCGGGCAAGGTGCAAGAATTCCTTCAAGTTAGTTCGCTTGACTATGAGACACTGAACGACACACTTCTCGGTCATACTATCGCCCCATTCACGCCACTGTTAACAAGGATTGAGATGAGCGATGTAGAGGCCATGATCCAGCCTGAAGTAACTGAAATTGATAATCCTTCGAAATCCGAGATCGCAACCAATATTGAACCGATCGCACCAGAGTGCACGATTGATGACTTCACCAAAGTGGATTTACGAGTCGTAACGATCGTTGCCGCAGAGACTGTTGAGGGTGCCGACAAGTTATTAACACTCACGCTCGATCTTGGCGGTGAAACCCGTCAGGTTTTCACCGGGATCAAAGCGGCTTACAAGGCCCAAGATCTCGTCGGTCGCCAAACGGTCATGATCGCTAATCTGGCGCCTCGAAAAATGAAATTTGGAGTATCAGAGGGGATGATCCTCGCGGCAGGCCCGGGCGGATCAGATATCTATTTGTTGGAACCCGATCGAGGCGCGAAGGCGGGACAGCGGATTCGCTAGGGGGTTCGATGGAACACAACAAAAAAGCACCCTGTTTGTCTAGGTTCTGTAGTCCTATCAACAGTTCTAGATTGTCTGGAGAGACCGATTGACAGATTTATTGCTGCTAATTGTTTCAGCAGCCCTGGTCAACAACTTCGTGTTGGTCCAATTCCTCGGGCTTTGCCCGTTTTTGGGCGTCTCGTCACGAATTGACAGCGCCCTCGGTATGTCAATCGCTACGACCTTTGTTCTCACATTATCGTCTGTCGTGGCCTACCTGCTGCAGAGTCTTTTACTAATCCCATTGGACGCGATGTGGCTAAGGACATTGGCCTTCATTGTCGCTATCGCTGTAGCCGTTCAATTTACCGAACTCGCTGTAAAGAAGGCGTCACCACTACTACACAGCGTGCTTGGTATTTATCTTCCACTGATCACGACCAATTGCGCTGTCTTGGGAGTCGCTCTCTTAAACACCAACCGGGCCCACACGCTTGCGGAATCCGTATTTTATGGGATTGGTGCTGCGTCAGGGTTCTCGTTGGTTTTGATATTGTTTGCAGGGGTCCGCGAGCGCTTACAACTGGCCGATATTCCCGAACCATTCCAAGGTGCCTCAATTGCGCTGATTACTGCTGGTTTTATGGCTCTCGCGTTCATGGGCTTTAGCGGGATGATCCGACCGTGACAGTGTCTATGATATCAATCGGCTTAGGCGTCCTCGGGCTCTCAGCGATCGGTTTGATCGGAGGAGCGTTACTTTACCACGCATCAAAAGCATTCAGGGTCAACGGAAATCCCTTGGTCGATTCTATCGACGCACTGCTACCGCAAACGCAATGCGGCCAGTGCGGGCACCCAGGGTGCCTGCCCTATGCTGAAGCCATAGCGGATGGAGAGGCGATAAATCGTTGTCCACCGGGCGGGCAAGCCACGGTTGATCGTATAGCGAATCTTCTGGGTACCGACTCTCTCGCGCTGGACGCTGATGAAAACATCGTCGACCAGGACCTGGTTGCCCTCATCATCGAAGAAGAATGTATCGGGTGCACGAAGTGTATTCAGGCATGTCCGGTGGACGCAATCGTCGGCGCCAACAAGCTCATGCACACCGTCATTATCGATGACTGTACAGGCTGTGATCTATGCGTTGACCCCTGTCCTGTGGATTGCATAGACATGGTTCCAAGACCAAAAGCACCAGATTTCTGGATGCCACAGCATCCCGATTTAATTTCATCAGACCGGTCCAGAGGGGCCGAGCTTCAACCAGAGTCACCCTGTATCCGTTGTGGCGCATGTGCCACCGTGTGCCCCGTCCGTCTGCAACCACAACTGATGCTGGCTGCCCTCAAACGAGGAGCGTTAGATCACGCAGTCCACGAGGGTCTGGCAGACTGTATTGAGTGCGACGCTTGCAATGCAGTGTGTCCGAGTCATATCCCTCTCGCTGAATGGTTTCGTCTTGGTCGGTTTGAGGCCAAACAAGTTTTGGTCGAACGACAACTTTCATCAGAGGCACGAGAACGATTCGAGAATCGTAACCTACGGTTACAACGAATCGCCGCGGAACAGGACCTAAAACGTGCGGCACGCAAAACGAAAAGCGGCGAGGCTTTGGAAAAAGCCAGGAAGGCCCGGGAAGCGGCCTCATGATCAAGCGGCCTGCTAATACTCCTCGGGATACAGCAATCGTGATGCGTACCGTATTGCTGGCATTGATTCCAGGTATCGTCACCATGACGATCTTTTTTGGGCCCGGGATTCTATTTAATCTGGTGACCGCTGTCCTGACAGCGGTCGCTGCAGAGGCGCTCTGTATTTCATTGCGTGGCCGCGCACTGAAACCACGCCTCAGGGATCTCTCGGCTACACTCACAGGCGTCCTGATCGCTCTGTCACTGCCCCAGGCAGCACCATGGTGGTTAACCGTCGCCGCGAGTGGTTCGTCAATCATTCTTGGCAAACACCTCTACGGGGGTCTTGGTCAAAATCCTGTTAACCCTGCGATGCTCGGATATGCGTTGATGCTGATTTCAGCGCCCGTAGCGATGACAACGCTCTGGATAAACCCGTTAATAACTCCGGGCTTCGGCGCTGCTTGGGTAGCGTACGTTGGTCAGGCGAACGATGCGCTTACAGGCGCCACTATGTTGGATCTCTATAGGACCGAATTCCTCTCATTGACTGCCATAGAGGCATCAGATCATCCACTCTTTACCGATGCCCATCTCGGTTTTATTTATGGCTATGAGTGGGCTGCATTGGCCTACCTGATCGGTGGCCTGTGGCTCATCTACCAGCGTATCATCACCTGGCATACCCCAGTCGGGCTCTTGGTCACGCTGATTGTGATTACCGCATTTTTCAGTGTCGATCCCGACACCGCGACACCTGTGTGGGTTCACCTAGTCGCAGGGGCGGGCATCTTCGCTGCATTTTTCATTCTGACAGATCCCGTTTCGGGAGCGACCAGTCCCAGGGGACGGCTCTGGTTTGCGATCGGTGTTGGTGTTCTAACCTACTTCATTAGGACCTACGGACAATATCCGGACGCGATTGCTTTTTCGGTGCTGCTGATGAACTTCGCCGCGCCCACGATTGATCACTACACAAGACCACGCATTAGAGGTCGTGAGTCCAGTGTAAAGGGCTCGGGGGGACGATGATGACCCTTCGCCTCGCACTCTTCGGTCTGGTCGCCGGTGTCTTTGTCAGCGTTATTTACGTGATTACGGAGCCCATGATTATTGAATCCANAGAAGAGGCGCGGATNAAGCGGCTGTACTCGCTCGCCGAGCCCCTCCTCAACGANGGCAGAATCGGTAACCCGGTTANTGAAGTGTTAACTAGCAACGCACCGGTTTCACTNATCAACCCNTTACCGGTGATCCCAATCAATGATGGCGAACTACAGATCGGTGCNGTNATCCCANTTCGNNCTCTCGATGGGTACAGTGGAACGATNANGTTACTGCTCGCGCTTGANCNCGAACGNCGNATNGTNGGGNTTCGAGCGATCGATCACAANGAAACACCGGGACTTGGTGATAAAATCGANANCCGAAAAACCGATTGGATTTTGCAATTCAATGGTCTGCGATATNTNGATCTCAGTCCTANAGCATGGGCTGTGNCTAAAGATGGTGGACAGTTCGATAGCTTTACTGGTGCAACCATAACACCNCGGGCTGTNGTCNACGCNTTGGCGNAGACGCTGGCCTANGTTGAAACNCATCCTGAGATTGTGGGNGGTGGAAAATGAAGCTCACCACAGTCTNGCTCGACGGNCTGTGGGANCGAAATCCGGGGCTGATTCAANTACTAGGACTGTGCCCGCTCCTNGCGGTATCCAATACCGTGGACAACGCAATCGGTCTTGGACTCGCCACACTTTTTGTGTTGGTTATNTCCAATGCATCAATTAGCCTGATTAGACACCTCGTGGATGAGGCGATCCGTCTGCCNNCTTTTGTTNTCGTGATTGCGACACTGACCACTTCTGCAGAGCTNTTGATNCAAGCATTTGATTACCCNCTGTATCAATCACTNGGTATCTTCCTGCCACTGATNGTNACNAATTGTTTGATACTCGGACGTGCTGAGNCACTCGCCCGACGAGAACCATTACTTGTCAGNACTNTNGATGGTNTAGCCCAGGGTCTCGGTTTTTTCTTGGTGCTGGTCAGCCTCGGCNCCATCCGAGAGTGGGCCTCAGACACCATCATTCTAGCGGCCCTNCCTCCTGGGGCGTTTATCGCCCTTGGCATGCTGGTCGCTGTACATCAACTCATCCAGAAAATACTCAAACGATTCAGNTCAAATCCTCAACCTAANACCCAAGACCGTCGAGTTCGANCGACTGGNGATATACCGTGAATAGGGATATCCGTGCGGAAATTTTTGCACGTCTNAGAGATCAAAACCCTAATCCAACAACAGAGCTCGAGTGGGCAACACCATTTGANCTCTTGATCGCGGTTCTACTNTCTGCACAAGCGACCGATGTTTCGGTAAANCAGGCCACACGCAAGCTCTATGCGAAGGCGAATACACCAGAAGCCATCCTTNTCCTCGGTATCGANGCCGTCAAAGACTGCATNAAAACCATCGGCCTCTACAACTCGAAAGCAGAGAACATGATGAAGACCTGTACTATTTTACTTGATAAGTATGNNGGNGAAATTCCGAGNACTCGNGANGCGTTGGAGGCATTACCNGGTGTTGGTCGTAAAACTGCCAACGTGGTTCTGAANACNGCATTTGGNGAGNCTACGATGGCTGTCGATACCCATATTTTCCGGCTTNCAAATAGGACGCGAATNGCTCCGGGNAAAGATGTCAGAGAAGTCGAAGACCGCCTGNTACGCCTGATTCCAAAGGAATTCNTAAAGGATGCACACCATTGGATGATTTTGCACGGTCGCTATGTNTGNAAAGCGCGTAAACCAGACTGCACTAATTGNCTNATTTCCGACCTNTGTGAATATAAAGGTAAACCGAGCGGTTAANTTATTTCNGCAGCGAACGGCCCNTCTTNGCNGCGGTCCTTAANCGAAGTGCGTTGAGTTTAATAAANCCCTCCGCNTCCTTTTGGTTNTATGCNCCAGCNTCATCTTCGAAGGTCGCGATCGCTTCATCAAACAGAGACNGNNCTGAACGACGACCAGTTACNGAGACAGAGCCCTTATAAAGCTTCAATCGAACCTCACCATTCACCTCAGTCTGTGATTCATCGATAGCNGACTGCATCATTTTTCTCTCTGGCGACCACCAGTATCCGTTGTANACAAGATCAGCATACTTCGCGATCAAACTGTCCTTAAAGTGAGCGACCTCACGATCNAGTGTGATCGATTCGAGTGCGCGGTGCGCTTTCAANATGATGGTTCCGCCCGGTGTCTCATAACAACCACGCGACTTCATCCCNACATAGCGGTTCTCNACNATATCCAAACGGCCAACACCGTGCCGACCCCCTATCGTGTTAAGTTCGGCAAGCAAACTCGCGGGTGACATTGATTGGTCATTGATGCTCACTGGGTCGCCTTTTTCGAAGCCCAAGACGATTTCCTCGCCTTTATCGGGGGCCATCTCTGGAGACACCGACCAGCGCCACATATTCTCCTCAGGCTCTGTCCATGGATCTTCCAAGATCGCACCTTCATAGCTGATATGAAGGAGATTGGCGTCCATTGAGTAAGGTGATTTTTTCCCGCGTTTTTGTTCAACCGGAATGCTGTGTTGTTCACAATATGAAAGTAGCGTATCACGCGAAGTGAGGTCCCATTCGCGCCAAGGCGCAATGACTTGAATCGCCGGATTCAGCGCATACGCACCCAGCTCAAACCGAACCTGGTCGTTACCCTTGCCCGTTGCGCCATGGCTGATAGCGTCCGCTCCAGTTTCTTCGGCAATCTCCACCAAACGCTTAGCAATAAGGGGACGCGCGATAGACGTGCCAAGTAAATATTCTCCTTCATAAATCGTGTTTGCTCGAAACATCGGAAAAACGTACTCGGATACAAACTCTTCGCGCAAATCCTCGATGAAGATCTCTTTCACACCGAGTGCCTCAGCCTTTGCTCGCGCCGGCTCAACTTCCTCGCCCTGCCCTAAATCAGCCGTAAAGGTTACTACCTCGCACTGATAAGTTTCCTGAAGCCAACGCACTATTACACTGGTGTCCAGACCACCGGAGTATGCCAAAACGATCTTGCTAATATCCGACATCGAAAAATCCTGAACGACTTTATGGATTGGCCGCGCATGATACCAGAGCACATGAAAGTTGCAGAGTCTTTGCCATGGAAACGGATGAATGAATCGTCATTTTCCTCTACCCTATCACACATAGATAAAGGATCATTTTGTGGAACTAACCCTCACCCGCCCCGATGACTGGCACCTGCATCTCCGTGACGACGCCGCTCTCTTAACCACTGTTCCCGATACCGCTAGAACATTTCATCGTGCGATCGTGATGCCAAACCTCAAGCCTCCTGTGACAACGGTGGAAGCTGCGATCGGCTACCGCGAGCGTATCCTCGACGCGCTTCCGTCGGGCATGTCATTCGACCCACTGATGACCCTCTATCTCGCTCCAGAACTCAGTCCAAGCACAATTCGAGAGGCCGTCGCATCCGCTCATATCCAGGGAGTAAAACTCTACCCTCGGGGTGCAACAACCAATTCTGATGCCGGGGTAGCGAATCTTACTGGTGTGATGACAACGCTCGAAACAATGGCCGAGGTCGGTTTACCACTTTTAATCCATGGTGAGGTCACAGACCGCTCGATCGATATCTTTGATCGCGAGGCTGTGTTTCTTGACAAGACTCTTGGCCCATTGATGGAGCGACTACCCACTCTCCGTGTAGTTCTCGAACACATTACGACCGAGGACTCCGTTGATTTTGTCAAAGCACACCCAGAGATGGGCGCCACCATTACGGTACATCACTTGATGTATGAACGTAACGACATGCTCGCGGGGGGTATCCGACCTCACTTGTATTGCTTACCGATACTGAAACGTAGCTCACACCGTGATGCTCTTATCGAGGCAGCGACCTCTGGAGAAGGTCAGTTCTTCCTTGGAACCGATTCGGCGCCTCATGCGATTAGCGACAAAGAATCTGACTGTGGATGCGCCGGCTGCTATACCGCACCCTTCGCTTTAGAGCTCTACACCGAAGTCTTTGAGGCCCATGGCAAGCTTGACCGACTTGAGGCATTCGCAAGCATTAATGGTCCCGATTTTTACGGTCTTCCGAGAAACACCGACACCGTGACGCTGATCAAAAAAGAATCAACAATCCCAGTCGCCAAAGCATTTGGCGACAACGAAGTCCGTCTACTCCGTGGTGGAGAGCCCGTGACATGGAGCGTTATATGATTGAACCCGATGTTGTTTCAAATGATGACAACTCAAACGAAACACAGAAACCAAAAAAGAAAACACGGCTTGGCGAACGTTTTAGGGGATTCTTGCCAGTGGTAGTTGATCTGGAAACCGGCGGTTTCAATGCCGAAACCGACGCATTGCTTGAGGTCGCCATGGTGATATTGGATATGGATCAAAACGGTACGATTTTCATTCATGATCAGGTCCACGCCCATATTCAGCCATTTGAAGGTGCTAACCTAGAGCCAGCAGCACTCGAGTTTACTGGTATCGATCCCTATCACCCCCTGCGCATGGCTGAAACTGAAAAAGAGGCGCTCGGTCGTATGTTTAAACCAATTCGCGATGCTATTAAGCATCACGGGTGTAATCGCGCCGTATTAGTCGGCCACAATGCTCACTTCGATCTTGGGTTTCTTAATCAGGCGATCGGGCGGTCAGGGATAAAGCGCGCACCCTTTCACCCATTCTCATGTTTTGATACCGCCACTCTTGGTGGACTCGCATATGGTCAAACCGTGCTCGCAAGAGCTTGCGATGCGGCGGGTTTGGAATTTAATCATGAGGAAGCACACTCGGCTCGCTACGACGCCGACTTAACCGCACAACTATTTTGCGAAATCGTCAATCGATGGCGCGACCTTGGTGGGTGGAACCCGAACGAAGACTCAGCCGGCCAGTGACTCAATGTCCAACGATCGGGCCGCAATCACGGCCTGCGTTCGTGAGTGTACCTTGAGTTTTCTCAGAATAGCCGTGACATGGGCCTTGACGGTTGCCTCACTGACATCCAACTCGTAAGCGATTTGCTTATTCAAGAGTCCCTGCATCAACATCACCAGAACACGAAACTGCTGTGGCGTAAGTGACGCAATCCCTTCAGCGACTTTCGCTTCTTTATCATCGACAACAGGCGCATCTAGATTCACATTGTCAGGTATCCATGCCTCACCCTCGAGCGCCGCCTGAACCGCCTCGACTATCGTTTCTAGAGCAACGCTCTTCGGAATAAATCCAAGCGCACCATACTCAATCGAGCGACGAATAACTGCATGGTCTTCGCTTCCAGACACTACGACTACCGGCATTTCTGGACTCTGGCCCTTCAAATAAACAAGGCTCGAAAAACCACTGGCCCCGGGCATCGTTAAATCCAAAAGCACCAGATCCGCGTCATTGTGCTCCGATGCTGCATCTTGCAATTCAGCCATTGAAGATACCTCAACAATATCCACCTGTTTGGCTACCTTGGATACAGCTTGCTTTAAAGCCGCTCGAAATAAGGGGTGATCATCCGCGATCACAATCTTGCAATGATGCATACCGTAAATCCGTTACTCTCCGGGTCAACAAAGATACCAAAGTTTTAGAGATAAGCGAAAACAACCGCAAATTTGTGCGCTTTTTTGTTAAAGAATACCCGCAATAGTTCTGGGCTTGCGGATATTCTAATGTGTGGCCTTAAATCAGCGATTCATCCGATTATCGATCAATTCATCAACAACTGATGGATCCGCGAGCGTTGACGTGTCACCCAATGCACCGTAGTCGTTAGCGGCAATTTTCCGCAGAATACGTCGCATAATCTTACCCGACCGGGTCTTGGGCAGGCTAGGTGCCCACTGGATGAAGTCGGGTGATGCGATAGGTCCTATCTCAGAACGCACTTGATTCTTGAGTTCGATCCGGAGCTCCTCTGTCGGCTCGACGCCTTGCTGCAGGGTCACATAAACATAGATACCTTCGCCCTTGATATCATGCGGATAACCCACCGTTGCTGCTTCGGCGACCGCACTATGAGCCACCATCGCTGACTCAATCTCAGCGGTACCCATCCGATGACCCGAAACGCTCAATACATCATCGACACGGCCGGTAATCCAGTAATATCCGTCCTCATCTCGACGCGCACCATCACCAGTAAAATAGCGGTTCGCAAATGAAGAAAAATAGGTTTGTTCAAATCGCTCATGATCCCCCCAGCAACTGCGGCCTGACGAGGGCCAGGAGTCGAGTATCACCAGATTACCGTCTGCAGCACCCTCCAAGATGTTGCCGTCATTATCAACCAGCGCTGGCTGCACGCCAAAGAATGGTAAAGTCGCCGAACCGGGTTTAGCCGCGGTTGCCCCCGGCAACGGCACTATCATGATTCCACCGGTCTCTGTCTGCCACCATGTGTCAACGATCGGACATCGCCCTTCCCCGAAAACACGGCGGTACCATTCCCAAGCCTCTGGATTAATTGGTTCACCGACAGAGCCCAAGAGACGGAGTGATGAGAGATCTGAGTCACCAAGCACACCCTCCCCTTTGACCATTAGCGACCGAATAGCTGTGGGCGCTGTATAGAACTGGTTGACCCTATGCTTTTCAATAACACGACCAACACGAGACGTATCAGGATAGGTTGGCACACCCTCGAACATCAAGGTGGTTGCCCCATTGGCAAGCGGCCCGTACACGATGTACGAGTGGCCTGTGATCCAACCCACATCGGCCGTGCACCAGTAAATATCACCATCCTTGTAGTCAAACACATACTCGTGGGTCAGCGAAGCATAAACGAGATAGCCGCCAGTGGTATGTTTCAGACCCTTTGGCTTGCCTGTTGAGCCTGACGTGTAGAGTATGAACAACGGGTCCTCCGCGTTCATTGGCTCTGGATCACAGTCCGTCGATTGGTCGGCGCATACATCGTGGTACCAAATATCCTTCGGACCCATGGCTACATCACCACCCGTGCACTTCACAACGAAGACTTTTTCAACGCCTTTGCATGATTCAAGATCCATCGCCTTATCAACGTTGGCCTTTAATGCAACAGCACGACCGCCCCGACGACCCTCGTCAGCAGTAATAATGATCTTGGAGCCCGATTCCTCAACACGCACAGCCAGAGCATCCGGAGAGAACCCACCAAAAACAATCGAGTGAACAGCGCCAATCCGGGTACACGCAAGCATCGCCACGGCCGCTTCAGGAATCATTGGCATGTAGAGAGTGACGACATCACCCTTCTTCACACCCTGAGCGCGTAAACCATTTGCAAAACGACACACACGCTCGTATAAGTCTCGATAAGTCACTTTTTCATCAGAGCTTGGATCGTCCCCTTCCCAGATGATTGCTGTTTGATCGCCACGACCCTGAAGATGACGATCAAGGCAGTTATATGAGACGTTCAAAATACCGTCTTCATACCAGCGGATGTCAATATCGCCGGGAGCGAACGAGGTATTCTTGATTTTGGTCGGAAACTGAATCCAATCGAGACGCTTAGCCTGCTCAGCCCAGAATGTGTCTGGATTTTCGATGGATTGTCGATACATCGCTTCATAGGTCCTCTCGTCTACCCAAGCACTCGCCGAAAGCGCAGGATCAACCGGATACAACTTGGAATCGGTCATGAACACTCCTCGATAACATATTTGATGGTCAAATTTTCAACCTTTAAGGAAAAACTCCCAATACGACAATCGTCTCGAAGGAACTAAATCAAAACATAATAATCAAAGCAAGGTCTTCACTTGGTCGATCATTGTGGGGATGTCGGTATCCATTGAAAAAAGGGCCATTAGCTTGGCGTCTTGGTTCATCAGGTAGATCCGTGATGAATGATCGACCGTGTAGTTACTGGGATCCTCCCCGACCTTCTGAGCATACACCTGATAACGACGCATAACCTGCTCAATCCTTACGCGGTCTCCGGATAGGCCCTTAAAGGTGGGTTCAAATACCTGCGCGTACTCGGTGACGGCTGTAACCGTATCACGTTCAGGATCAACGGTAACAAACAGCCCAGAGACGCGAGTCTTATCGCCGCCAAGCCCCTTATACACTTGTGCCATCCGTGCAAGCTCAGTCGGGCAAACATCAGGACAGTAGGTATAACCAAAATAAATCATGATTAATTCTGTTCCTAAGGATGCTGTGTCTAAAGGACCAGCGGATGTCTGAAGTGTAAAGTGCCCGCCAATCTGCGCACCGGGCATTCCGCGCTCTCCGGTAGCTAAGTTGCGCAGGAATGGAAACGCAACCAATCCAGCTAACAGACATGCGGCAACTAATGGTGCATAACGCTTCAATGGACCCACCTTTTTATGTATCTGCAATTTTTAATAAATAGGCTGGCGGCATTTGTCGTGCCTGCCTTGCTGACCAACGACCGATCACTCCAACGATAGCACCTGTTATTACCGGTGCAAATCCCCAGCCCTGCCACTTCGATGACCACTCAAGGTTGAAGACTTTTGAGTAGACGAACCAACTTAGAAAATCAGTTCCAAGCGCTGCCAGAAGGCCGCTGACAACCCCCAACGTTAGAAATTCGGCCCACTGCGACTGCGACAATAAATCATCAGAGCCACCAAGGCTCCTGAGGATCGCTGACTCCTTACGGCGCTCAGGAAGTGATGTTTGAATACTTGCCGCCAGTACCAGAATACCACCTACCAAAACGAAGTAGAGGACTACGCTAACAGCCTGAGAGACACGAGCGAGAATACCGCGTATCTGATTCAAAATTGCGTCCACCGATAGTAAGGTTACCTGTCGGAACTCCCTACTGATCTCAGCCGTTTGCGCCGACGGATTCGGGAGCCGCATGCTAGTCAATCGTGTCGACTGAAATGGCTCAAGAGTCCCAGGTGAAAAAATCATAAAAAAGTTTGGAAGCATAGATTCCCACTGCACCTTGCGGGTACCAATGACCTCAGCCGAAACACGATCTGGGCCAATGGTGTAACCAATGAAATCCCCTATTTCCAAGCCCAGTTCATCGAATAGCTTTGACTCAACAGTGACAAGCCCGGGGCCATCCGTGGATGTGAAAAAACGTCCGCGATCAATAAAATTGTCACGACCAAGAACACCTGATTCTGTCAAGCTCAACTCACGTCTGACCGATCCGGGCGGCTCCATCCCCCCTAGATGCTCGACCAACAGCGTTCCATTCACCGTCTCCAAACGCCCACGGACAATCGGATACAAGGGTGCCAAATCACCACCTTTCGATATCACTGCCTGAATAAAATTGGCTTGATCCTGATCAGTTATATTCAAGGCAAAAGTATTAGGGGCGTCGTTTGGTACTTGTGTTTCCCAGGTAGAAATCAGATCGAATCGAATTAGCGCAACCATTGCAACGGCGAGTGCGGTGAGAGAAAACGCCATCAATTGAGCGCCTGAGGATGCAGGATCTCGAATCAACTGCTGTATGCCAAACCGCCATGCAGGACTCAGCCGCTCCAGCGGGCTGAGTCCTCGGATGATGATACGACCTATCAAAGTAACGGCAGTGACGAGGATAATAACGGCTAACAAAACCCACCCGGTTAGACGCAAGTCGTTACTGTAGAGATAACCGAGTGCCCCGACCGCAAAAAGTGCGAACAGATACCGACCAAGTTGTCCCATAACAGCGACCGGGTAATCGCGCTTAAAAACACGAATTGGTGGTACATTCGAGAGCAGAATTAATGCCGGTGCCGCAAACCCTAACAGGGTAACAAAGCCAGTCAGTAAACCCAGTAAGGCGGGCCGACCACTGGGTTCAGGCAAGCTGATTGTCAAGAGCCCCGCGATGGAATCAACGAGAACGATCTGCAGGACGTAGCCGATAATCACACCAAAACTACTTGCCACAACGCCAAGGACCACAAGCTCGGCGGCGAAAATCTTGAACGTCTCACGACCGCTCAGCCCGAATGTTCGAAATAATGCACTATCAGTGACGTGATCCGAGGCCCACCGATTGGCGGTCATAGCAATTGCGGCCCCAGACAACAGAACCGTCAAGAGTCCCGCCAGCGACAAATATGTTGTTGCTCGTGTAAGTGCATTACCAACCTCGGGGCGACCATCCACCACCCCACGTAACCGCTGACTGATATCGAGTTTCGATTCGACGTAGGCTTGAAAACCCTGAATATCGCCGTCGGCAAATAGCGTGACATAGCGCACACGACTACCTGGCTGAATGAGTTGGGAGGACTCCAAATCGACTCGGTTCATGAGCAGTCTTGGTGTCAGTGACACAAACGAACCACCCCGGTCTGGCTCAAAAACAAGGATCTTGGTGATTTCAAGCTCGATCTCACCAACAGAAACTCGATCTCCGACATCGATATTGAGTTTCGATACCAATTGAGGGTCAGCCCAAGCGGTACCCGGGTCCGGGATTCTCGATGTCGGATAGCCAATCCCCGCTCGACTGTCAGCAATTTCGAGCTGCCCCTTGAGTGGGTACCCATCGGTAATAATTTTGATGCCCGTTAGCTCAAAGGTGGAACCACTGCCAATAACTGAAGGAAATTCAATGGTCTCCGTCACGAGAACCCCCCTTGATTTGGCCTGAGCCAACCACTCGGTCTCAATCGGACGGGGCGCCCTCAGCTTTAGGTCGCCACCGAGTAAAGCGGCCGCATCCGCACGCATAGCCCGATCTATGCGATCGGTAAGTACCTCGGTGGTGGTCATCGCAGCGACGGATACAACAATCGCCAGTGCCAACAGTGTCAGTTGGCCGCTCGAAAATTCGCGCCACAAGAGCCGTAATGCAATCACCCAGCGACCTCATTCAATTGTCCATCTTCCAGATGCAGTATACGTCGACACTGATCAGCCAGACGCTCGTCGTGGGTGACCAGAATCAGAGTTGTACCGGTCTCTCGGTTAAGTTTAAACAATAGTTCAGTTATAGACTCACCAGTTTTACGATCGAGATTACCGGTCGGTTCGTCGGCAAATAAAAGAGCGGGTTCATTGACAAATGCCCGGGCGACAGCGACACGTTGTTGCTCACCACCTGATAACATCCTCGGTCGATGATGGATGCGGGCCTCGAGACCCACTCGATCAAGCCAACTGGTCGAACGTTGTTTCGATTCGTTTACCGATAGGCCCATCAATTCGAGTGGTAACATCACGTTTTCCAGAGCCGTTAGACCCTGCAAAAGTTGGAAACTTTGAAACACGAACCCAATACGACCGCGGCGAATACTCGCACGCTGATCTTCAGTCAGACCACTAAACGTCTCTCCGTTAAACAAAATATCACCAGATCCCGGTACATCCAGACCGGCCAACAGAGACAGTAGCGTGCTCTTTCCAGAGCCCGATGGGCCAACAATCGCTACACTGTCTCCAGGGTTGATCTTCAGTTCGAGAGACTCTAAAACAGACAGACGATGACCGGTTTGGTCCTCGAACCCGTGTGACATATTGCGAACATGAAGGACTGATTGTGCAGACATTACGCGTCGTTTTCCTTTGGTTAGCTTTGATCTCATCCGCCTTTGCCGCACCGACGTTACTGGTCGTTGGTGACAGTTTGAGTGCGGGTTATAGACTTGATCAAGGCAGTAGTTGGGTTGATATCCTAGCCTCGGATACAAAGCGAATATTGGGGACAGATGTACAGGTTTTAAATGCTTCGATTTCAGGCGAGACTACTACCGGTGGTCTCTCACGTCTTCCTGGTTTGTTGGATCGCCACCAACCCACTTCAGTTCTCGTTGTGCTGGGGGCGAATGACGGGTTGCGGGGTCTGCCGTTAGAGACAATGCAAGAAAACTTAAAATCCATGTTCGCTATGGTGGAAGCAAGGGGGGCTCAAGTTCTATATGCCGGTGTTGAATTACCACGAAATTATGGCGGCCCCTTCACGCGTGCATTTCGAGATGCTCAGGACTCGGTCGCCGAAGAGACCGGTGTATCCTATTTGCCGTTTTTTTTAGAACCCGTCGCGCTTGATAGGAGTCTTTTTCAGGATGACGGACTACACCCAACGGCGGATGCACAACCTATCATTGCTGAATACGTTGGTCGATTCCTTCAGGAATCAATGTCAAGATAATTCAAACGGGTCAGATCATCAGCCAATCGGATCAGATACCTGTCCGTCATGGCAGAAACATAATCCGTCACTCTCAACAAGCGCTGATATTTTGAGTCCCCCGGTTGGGGTCTGAATTTACCAAGACGGATCAATGCATCGTGTGCTTTCGAGCCGACATTGGTCCCACCATCGGAGCTAGAAAAAGCCTCTACGCCGTCAATTAAATGCGACAACACGCCACCTAATAGGTGATCACACCGACCCTCATCAGATTGTTTCGTTAGATCGACATAAATCCGCTCGCGGGCCAAAGATTTCGCTCGCTGAATAACCTCGCCGGCGGACGCCCGCCGCCAATCGAGTAAGTCTTCGTCAAAGACACCTTTTAAGATATCGTCATAGTGCAATTGAAATCTTGCTTGTGCTTCATTGACTAGGGCATCGATCGCTGCAGATCGCAAAAGCTCAAGCTTTGCTTCCGAGTCGTCGAGCAGTTGTTCATATAGATTTCGTCTCGCGCCGCGGTCAACGAGCTCTTTCATGATCGAAGAGACCTCTTGGTAATCGAGATGTCCGAGCTCGACCGCATCTTCCAGATCAATCAGTGCATAACAAATGTCGTCAGCAGCCTCGACGATATACACAAGCGGATGACGAGCCCAAAAATCAGGTATCTTCTCCACAAGACCTAGGTGAGATGCAAGCTCCCGCATTAATGGAAGTTCCGCTTGATTAACTCCGTGTTTACCCTTGGTCTGACCAAACATAGAATCGGCAGTAAATGGGTATTTTAGAAAGGTACCAAGCGTGGCGGCTGTCAAACGCATTCCCCCATCAAACCAGTGCCGCTCGAGACAAGAAATCACCCGAAATCCCTGTGCGTTTCCCTCGAAACCCAAGAGATCTGAGCGCTCAGCGCGTGTTAATCCATCCAAATACTCGGGGCTAAATTCAAAGAATTGACGTATAGCCCGCTCCCCGGCATGACCAAACGGTGGGTTACCAATATCATGCGCCAAGCATGCAGCCTGAACCAACGCTCCAATCCCTAGATCGGAATGCTGGTCAGACAATAATCCTTGCTCTTGCATCCAACGACCGAGCCGTACGCCCAACGACCGACCGACCGATGCAACCTCCAAGGAGTGAGACAGACGGGTATGCACGTGGTCATTATCCGATAATGAATGCACCTGCGTTTTAACTGCCAATCGCCGGAAAGCACCAGAAAAAATTAGACGATCATGATCACGTTGCCACTGACTGCGCTCATCTTCTGGTCGCTGTGGCGCCCAAACATGGTCGCGCTCCATGCGGGCGGTTGAAAGCAATGTATTCCAATCCATCATCCGTCAATTAGTCCCTGATGTGGATACGCATCTTCATCCGTTAGCTTCCGTCGGGGGTACAGGTCGAAACGAACTGTTTTACCCATTACTTGCGATGAAGGTACGCGACCGGCCAAAAAATCAGCCTTGATTGGCCGCTTTACGACAACTCGGGCCGCACCCGAATCCAGAGCAGCATCAATCAGTCGTTCGGGTTGTTCTGTTGTCCCTCCGAGGCTGTGCAAAACCTGCATTGACAATGAGGGAGCTGATTTACGGTCTTTTGGAAACATTGGATCAATATAAACGACTCCATGCGAAACGTGCGATATCAGATCAAGACTGTCCGCACACTGGAGTTGCACACGCTCACACCAGTCAGCATTGCTGTCTTCGGCACGACGCAACGCGTCTCTCAGCAAAGCAGCCACAACCGGTTGCCGCTCGACTGCACACACCGCGCACCCGATATTTGCAAGAACACTCAAATCACCACCTAGACCCGCGGTTGCGTCAAAAATTGCGGGGCGTAATCCTTTCTGGCAACCCATCGCACGAGTCAGTGGTTCACCCGTTACAGCCTTGATACGGCGCGCCTGTGTACCCTCAACAAAATCTACACGAACACCGGAACGGAAATCAAACGCCGCTGACTTTAGGGATAGGCCTTGGTCGTCCCACCAGAGATAATGCCCGGAAGCTGGAACATCGACCTGCCAATGAACACTTAGCCAGTGAATCTGAGCCATCGCTGTATCTCGACTCACCACTTGACAGTGTCGATCGACACCAACCCAACCCATCGCCAACTCAGATTCCCGTGATGAAGCGCCAGGCATTATCAAACAGCCCCATCCAAGGCGTGATCCGTGACGTGCCTGCTGGCACGAAGGATAGCTGTGAACGTAACACAACCCGTTCCGGGTGGGGCATCATAATGGTAACTCGCCCGTCCTCATTACAAAGACCAGCTAGCCCTGCCGCAGATCCGTTCGGATTACCGGGATAGCTCGTTTCCGGGTGCCCACTATCGTCGGTATACACGAGACTTGTGAGTCCAGACTCAGCCAATACCTGCACCTCTTGAACATCATGTGCAAATCGGCCTTCTCCATGCGCAACAGCAATCGGGAAACGTGTACCCGTTAAATCCGTGAGTAATACTGACCGGCTCTGTGGCAGAGCCGCCAGTGTCAGACGCGCCTCAAATTGCTGAGACTTGTTTGCTAGCAGAGGCTTAAAGTGGTTCGCACCGGGTATCAACGGCGCCAACTGGGCCATCATCTGGCATCCATTACAAATACCAAGTGATACGGTATTTTCTCGATCGAAGAAATCGGAGAACATCCTCGACAATTCGTCGTTGAAAAGGATTGAGCGAGCCCATCCGGATCCAGCCCCAAGGACGTCACCGTAGCTAAATCCGCCACAGGCAGCCAAGGCATCAAAAGACTCCAAGGTCTGTCGACCACTCATCAGGTCCGACATATGCACATCGATGGCCTCAAATCCGCAGTGATCGAATGCATAGGCCATTTCAATCTGACCATTGACCCCTTGTTCACGCAATATTGCAACACGAGGCATCCGAACCTTACTTCGACGTCTATCAGGGATCTCTATCTCTGGAATCACTGAGGCTGCTAAGCCTTTTGTCTCCTTCTCGATGTTCAGAGACTCTTCCTTTACGCACCTCGGATTATCGCGCAATCCTGCAATCGCGAAGCTGACCTCGCTCCATGACCGCTCGAGTGCTATGCGGCTCTCCTCAAAAATAACCGAGCCGTTGGAAATAATCTTCAAGGTTTGTGTGCGGTCGGGTGCACCCAACACATGCGCACGCAGAGCTGCGTCCGCGCATTGGTCAAGCACTGCCTCAATATCTACGTTTGCGACCTCGAAAACACACCCCGCTTCTTCATTAAACCAGAAAGCTATTGGATCTAATCCTAAGGGAGTTTGCGCTTTCAGACCCATACGAGATGCAAATAGCATCTCTGCAACGGTCGCGAGTAGACCACCATCTGAGCGGTCGTGATAGGCCAATAATCGACCGTCGGAATTTAATCGTTGCAGTAGCTCAAAACATGCTCTTAATTCACTGGGAGCCACGTCCGGCGATAGATCACCTAACTGTGACGTTACCTCACATGCGATTGAACCGGCCAACCGATACTGGCCCAGATCAATCGCAATCAATACTGAATCGAAGCCCCGTAGCAGTGGGATTTTTGTCTTTTCGATGTCTGTAACGGGCGCGAAGCCGGAGCAAATCAGAGACATCGGGCTAACTACCTCGTGGACACCGTCAGAATCGCTCCAACCTGTTTTCATCGACATCGAATCCTTGCCCACAGGAATACAAATCCCGAGTTCGGGACAGAACTCACCGCCTAAAGCCCTCACTGCATCATAAAGCCTGGCGTCCTCACCCTCTGTACCTGCTGCACACATCCAGTTAGCAGAGAGTTTAATCTGACCCAAATCACCAATGGCAGCACCCGCCATATTCAAAACGGTCTCTGCCACAGCCATTCGAGCAGAAGCTGCAGCGTTAACAAGGGCCAGTGGAGATCTCTCACCCATTGCCATTGCCTCGCCGGTTAGAGAACCGATTGCAGAGTGAGTGACTGAGCAGTCTGCTACTGGCACCTGCCAGGGTCCAATCATCTGATCTCGATGAACTAAGCCAGATACTGTACGGTCACCAATGGTTATGAGGAAGTTCTTAGATGCCACCGTCGGATGCCTGAGAACGCGATGGGCGAGCTCAAGAAATGTAATCTCAGAAAAGTCAGCGGGTACAAGCTTAACTGGGATCGTCGACGCATCACGGTGCATCTTGGGTGGCTTACCAAAGATTACGTCAACCGGGAGGTCAACTGGCGCGATTTTTTTTCCTGTTTTTTCAACAGATAGATGCGGTTTATCGTGTGCGTAACCGACCACCGCGTAGGGACACCTTTCACGCACACAAATAGACTCAAATGTATCCAGCTTGTTCAAGTCAATCGCGAGAACATAGCGTTCCTGGGATTCGTTACACCACAACGCTAGTGGGGATAATGATGAATCGGCCGATGGAATCCAATCCATCAAGAAATTAGCGCCCACACCTCCATCTTTAATCAATTCGGGCAAAGCGTTCGACAGGCCGCCGGCCCCAACATCATGAATAAAAACAATCGGATTGTCCGGTCCACGTAACCAGCAGCGGTCGATCACCTCCTGGCAACGTCGTTCCATCTCTGGATTCGCACGCTGAACAGACGCGTAGTCCAAATCACTCCCGGAGGTGCCCTCACCGACCGAACTAGCTGCGCCTCCACCCAATCCGATAAGCATAGCTGGCCCACCCAAGACAACCAAGGGTGTGCCGGCAGAAAATGGTTTTTTGTAAACTTGGCCATCCGCAACGGACCCAATCCCACCTGCAATCATGATTGGTTTCACATAACCACGGCGCCGAGCTCCTGAAGGTGTAAGTTCAGAGGCCTCATAAGCTCTAAAGTAGCCATTCAGGTTCGGTCGGCCAAACTCATTATTGAAGGAGGCACCACCGATTGGTGCTTCCAGCATGATCTGCAAGGAAGAGGCCAGACGACTGGGCATCGGAAGATCATGCTCCCATGGCATTTCAAGTTCTGGGATCCTCAGATAATTCACGCTAAATCCGGTAAGACCCGCCTTAGGCTTGGCGCCACGACCGGTTGCACCCTCATCCCGAATCTCGCCACCGGCACCGGTTGCTGCACCCGGATTCGGGGATACCGCTGTCGGATGGTTGTGAGTTTCCACTTTCATCACCAGATGAACCGGCTCGAGGACTGATTGATAACTGTTGGTGAGTGGATTGACATGGAATCTTTCAGCCAAAGGCCCTTCTACAACGGCGGCGTTGTCGGTGTAGGCAGACAAGACACCATCAGGAGAGATTTCGTGGGTATTCCTAATCCACTGAAATAAAGTCTTCGGTTGATCCTCGCCATCAAGCGTCCAAGATGCATTGAAAATTTTGTGGCGGCAGTGCTCTGAGTTTGCTTGTGCAAACATCATTAACTCTACATCGGTCGGATCGCGACCAAGTTTCTCGTACGCATGTGCTAGGTAGTCAATCTCATCCTGAGACAGTGCCAGTCCATATTTTTGATCGGCTGCGTTTAGGGCCCTCGAAGGTTCGGCTTCGAGTCTGACGATACCAAGCTGCTCAGGTGGACCAGAAGTGAAGAAGGTGTCTACAGGTAGTGAGTCAAGAACGTCTTCCATCATTGGGTCAGAAATGAGTCGATTTAAGAGGCCCCGGTCAGCTTCTCCATAATCACCTTCAATCACCACATGCATACCGCGTTCAATCCGCAAAACATCCTCAAACCCACAATTTTTTGCGATTTCAGTGGCCTTAGAGCTCCAAGGGGAGGTCGTCCCCGAGCGCGGTATTACGACACTGCCCGAACCCACATTCAAGGAATCTGCATCGAGAAGTTGCTTAAGTTTTGTGGAATCACGGATCTGACCCATAACAAAGAATAGGTAGGTACAAGTCAAACCCTTAATCTGGATTCCAGCAACCTGAGCGCTCATGATAAGTGACTGAATACGAAAAGATGAGAGAGCACGACCTCCCTGCAGAATGAGCATGTCAATCGGTCCTTGATACGATTGAAGAACGAAAGTGATAGTTTAACAGAGCCAGCACCTACCCCGGAGTTTTCTCTGGATTTTTTACTCCGAAGCCATCCGATTTGTGGCCCGCCGTGATCGAAAAAATTGCCTCAGAAGTACAGCCGATTCATCCGCCAAAAGCCCACCAGCCACTTGAATCTGATGATTGTAAAAGTCAGCATTTGCGAGTTGTAGTTGAGAGACCAAAACACCTGCCCTTTGCTCTTCTGTTGCATAAAAAACTCGCGCAACGCGCGCATGGATCAGCGCGCCAAAACACATGGTACAGGGCTCAAGGGTGACATAAAGTGTAGAGCCCGGTAGCCGATAATTATTGACCGAACGATTGGCCTCCCGAATTGCTGCGATTTCAGCGTGATGACTGGCGTCGCGACTCGAAATCGGGGCATTCCAACCCTCACCAAGCAGGATTCCGTCCCGGACCAAAACAGCGCCGACTGGCACTTCTTTAAGTGTTGCGGCGTGTTGTGCCAATTCGAGTGCCTGCCTCATCCAACGCACATCATCGTTTGTAAATTCAATGGCCGTCATAAGGTTCCCGCGTGCTCGTGTAAGTTGACGAGCCATTCCGAATAGGTTTTCCTACACGGCCTTTTGATTCGTGCAGAACATAGGATGGCACCGTTGTCGACACTATATCCAAAAATCGATCCTGACGGACTACTCGAATATTCGGTTGTATTCAGCGATCGCTCGATAAATCACATGTCTCTAGCCTTTCAGGACACCATGCGTGGACTACATGAGGGGCTTACATCTGTCTATAACGCATCATCCTGCGTATTGGTCCCGGGCGGTGGAACCTTTGGCATGGAGGCTGTCGCTAGACAATTTGCTAAAAATCAAAAAGTAGTTGTATTACGTAATGGCTGGTTCAGTTTTCGCTGGACCCAGATTTTTGATCAGGGGGTCACGCCAACACATGTAGAAGTAGCAAAAGCGCGCGCGGATAGTGATCGATCAGATCAACAGTTTGCGCCAGCGCCTGTAGACGAAATCTTTGCCCAAATCCGATCTTTACAGCCTGATGTTGTTGTTGCGCCCCACGTGGAGACATCGGCCGGCATGCTACTGCCTGATGGTTACATCAAACAACTCACCGATGCGGCGCACGAGGTCGGCGCTATTTTCGTTCTGGACTGTGTTGCGGCCGGAGCGCTCTGGATGGATATGCAAGTGCTCGGGATTGACGTTTTGATCACCGCCCCACAAAAAGGTTGGACATCAACCCCATGCGCGGGGGTGGTCATGCTCTCTGATCGCGCGTTAGAGCGGATGACAGTCACTGAGTCAGACAGCTTCGCTCTCGATCTTAAAAAGTGGCACAGCGTTATGGCAGCCTACCTTAATGGAGGCCATACCTATCATGCGACGATGCCGACCGACGGGCTCGTAAAATTTCACGAAACATACCAAGAAATGGCAAACCTTGGATTTGATTTCCTCAAAGCCCGACAAATTGAGCTAGGGAATGAAACTCGATCGTTGATAGACGATTATGGGTTTAAAAGCCTCGCAGCCGAAGGATTCAAGTCTCCAACTGTTGTGGTTTCCCACACCGATCGAGCTGATTTCAAAAATGGTGTAGCGTTTGCGGGTGTCGGCATGCAGATCGCCGCTGGCGTCCCCCTCGAGTGTGGCGAATCGCCTAACTTTCAAACCTTCCGTATTGGATTATTCGGTCTCGACAAACTGTTGAATGTTGATCGTACTGTCTCCTATCTAAACATGGCTTTAAAAGAACTAAAGTAAATTGATGTACTATGGCAATTACGGTAGTAATTACACAATCGCCTCGAAAATCCAACGAGGTGAGTAGCCACGCAGAGTGCACCGAGTGACATTTATAATGGTTGCGCCGAACGGCGCTCGCAGGACCACACAGGATCATCCAGCCATTCCAGTAATGGACGAGGATTTGATCGAAACGGCAGCAGCCTGTTACGATGTCGGCGCTCGCGGCCTCCACGCACACATCCGTACTGAAAACCAAACACATCTTCTGGATGTAGAACGGTATGAGACGCTGATTTCAAAACTGACCGAACGATTACCAAATTTAGAAGTTCAAGTTACCTCAGAGGCTGCCGGAATCTACGAGTCGGATGCTCAGATCGATTTATTATCGCGAATCAACGCGCCATGGGTTTCGGTCGCAATACGAGAGATCTTGCGTGCGCAGGATCCAGAAAAATTGCGGCCATTTTTTTATCAATTACTGTTGAAGCGTCGAGTGCAGTTTATTTTATATGATGCGGGTGATTTCAAAACACTAGCCTCGCTCATTGATCGGTCGATTATTCAACCCAATGTGATTGAAGTGCTTTACGTCCTCGGTCGGTACGCGGCTGATCAGGAAAGCATTCCTGACCAACTTGATCCATTTTTGGATATCAGAGAACGACTCAAAAAGACCTGTGTCCCTACTAGAGAAATGATTTGCGCATTCGGCAAAGGCCAGATCCCTTGCTTACTGCGAGCGGCTTCGGAGGGTATCGATCTCCGCATCGGTTTCGAAAATGGCATCTGGTTGCCCGATGGAACAATTGCCGAGAGCAATGCTGCGCTCGTTAGCGCTCTGGTTGAGTCATTGCCGGACCGTGCCGCCTGATACAAACATAATTATGCCGGATCCAATGATCAGGCTACTTCCTACAATCATCATCGGATTGATCTGCTCATCGAAGAATGCGACAGCAAGTCCGAGAGCAAACAACAAACGCGTGTAGCGAAAGGGAGCTACGACAGCTACATCACCCCCCCGAGTTGCCATAACGATACAAAAATATGCCCCACTCCCGGCTAGGGCAGAAATAGCCAGAAGGCCAATATCGCCAGAAGTAATTACGCCAAATTTTCCGAAGAAGGGTATGGTGAAAATACCGGCACTAAAAAGCGCAAAGAATGCCCAAAAAGATACAGAGACTGCGTGAATCGATACAGAAATCGAACGAGTGATCGAATCTCTTAACGCGAGAAACATCACGCCTAGCACCGCGGATAGCGCGGCCGGCTTGAAGCCATCAAGGCCTGGCTGGATAACACAGAGAACCCCGACGAATCCGATACCAATCAACAACCATCGCCCAAGACTGACGTGCTGTTTTAGAAACAGTGCCGCAGCCAGAGAGACAGCCAATGGTGTGGCTTGAAGGATCGCTGAAGAAATCGAGAGTGATGCGTAAACGATGGCGATCACGAAACATATAGCAGAAGCCAGTTCAGACATCGTTCTGATGATAAACCAGGGCTTCACCATCTCATCGGTCACCAGACGCACGCGGGTCTTTAGTGCTGTCATTCCAAACATCAACAGTCCACCGATCCCAATGAGTATAAGTACCTGCGAAATGGGCATCGTGTATGACAGCTTTTTGATCACTGCGTCTTCGACCGCAAAGCCAGCCATCGCGACAACCATAAACGCGATGCAACGAATATTCTCTTCTGAGGTCGTCTGCTTACTCACAAGGTTGAATCTGATACCCAGCGATTGGTAGGTGAACCACTACGTCACCAACCTCAGGCGCATTGTGATCGATCGAAACGCGAACATCATCCAAATAACGGAGTTGGCCAATCACGGAAGGATCCGAGGTCTCAGCCAGTGGCTTGATCGAAACTCGCATGCCCTCGTTCATAGAACATCCAATCTGACTTCGAACACCCTTAGGTGAACGGGAAAGTGAATTATAAGCGATCGCTAACGCCGCCTCAGCACTGAGGTTGTCATAGCACTCAGTAGTCTGCTCATGAATCTCTTGTTCAATACGCTCGATATTCGGAAATTGCTTTAAAAAATCAGGACCATACTCCCAACGACCCCGTACAAACCAAGCGATGTAGGCAATTGAAATGTCCGCGTATGAAAGTACTTCGGTCACAAAGCCGCCGGATCCAGACAAGCCCTGATCAATTGATTTCAAATGGGCTCCCAGCTGTAAAATAACCCCTGATAGCTGACCTTTGAGTCTATCGGGTGTCCAGTTCGGTCCGAAGTACAACCCAGCTCTGTCTTGGATAAACTCTGGTGGCGCTGTATCCATCGCCGAAGTCAATATAACTCTCGCCGCTAAGTTGAAGACCGTGCCATCAATCCAATCAGTGAACGTTAGAATTTTCCCGCGCTCAGATTCTGGAAGTAGTCGATGATCATCGGTCAGTTCACCTATAGCCCTTACAATATTTTGGGTATCGCAAAAGATGTCTGCCCCACGCTGCAAGACAGGAGTCCTGCGATATCCCGCTGTTAACGGAATCAACAGCGGTTTGGGAGGGATTCTGGGAATCTCAACCGACCTCCATGAGAAATCGGTCAACCCAAGTACAAGGCGAATTTTATGTGCAAATGGTGACTGCCAATAGTGATGAAGAATAAGTTCTGACATGCTGATTTACCCTTAGAAGACTTGAAAAAGATGGGAATCCATTCAATAACCTCGGTGGGAAAGAAAAGGTTTTACAGATTATTTAGAAAATCTAACAGATCTGATTGGGTCCCTCTATCCGGCAGATGAAGTCTGTCTACTTGCAGGTCCCAATTACCCCCCTTAAATTCATTCAGCCCCTCCTTAAAGTGCACATCGTTTTGATCGAAACCGCCAAGCTTGGACTTTGAATAATTCACAAATAACCAGGCTTTAAAGTTCATATGTTCTAATTTTTTCCCAATTTCTGAACATTTTTCAAAGTCACTTGCGAAGAAATACGCAAGTGTCAGGTCTGTGTACCTATTATCTGAATTCATTTGACCTTGCGGGATAGGATCGAGGGAGAGAGCTTTCTCGAGTAACTCGATACCTTTTTCTGGTTTCCCTAATCTGGCCAATACCTCCCCATAACCAGCAAGAACTCGGGGATCATTGGGGTTCATATCGTACGCTCTTCGCCCATGCTCTTCCGCTAATTGATACTCGTGCTGACTCAAATAAACAGCTGACAACATTCTGTGACATTCAAAGTCGTTCTCGTTCAGTTCCAACGCGCTAGAAATGCTATCCATAGCCTCGCCTATGAATTTATCGGGATCCCCCTCAAGAAACCCACGAACAACCCCCTGTGCGATCGTGCATGCCTTCCACGCGTAGGCTTGCGCGTTTGATGGATCAGCTTCGATCGCCTGGTCAAAAAATTCAAGCGCTTGGCTATTCGCTTCTTTGGTGAACCTGTGATGCATTTCCTTACCGCGTAATAAGGATTCATAAGATGATATATTTTCTGTGGCCTTGCGCTTAGCTCGCTGTAAGCTTGATATCTCGATTTCTCCCAACAATGATATTGTGATAGTACGGACTATTTCGTCTTGTAAATCGAAAACATCCTCTATTACGCGGTCATACCTATCCCTCCATAAAGCTTTGCCACTTTCGACTTCACTCAATTCTAACGAGATTCTGACGCGCTTACCGGAGGATCTGATTCCTCCCGAAATAATGAAGTCCAGTTTGTGGATAGCTGCGAATTCTGCGGTATCTTCCCCTTTGTCTCTGAAATCAAAACTGGTTTTACTCGATACGATCTCAAATTCACGTATCATCGAAAATTCGGTGATCAGGTCCTCGACAATTCCATCAGCAAGATAATCGCTGTCTTCGTCTCTTCCATCGTTTGTGAACGGAAGAATCGCCAACCTCGGTTTTTTACTAACGCCCTCTAAACTGAGCTGAGCAGTTTCTTTCGCCTTTGCAGGCGGGGCCTTCTTATCGAGATCACTCTCCTCCATCCTCTTGCCAATATAAAAAACCTCAAAGTCTTCTGAAATATTTTTCAGAGCTCGGGTACCAGCGGGACTAACACTAAAATCCACTCGTTTTTGAACTTGTTCCTGGACTATTCGAGATAAAAGAATTTTGCCAGGCTCACATTGTGCTTCCAAACGGGCGGCAATATTCACTCCGCTTCCATATATGTTTTCACCCTCTGTGATCACGTCATCTACGTGAATACCGACTCGCCATTCTAGTTTTGGACCCTCCTCTACAGTCTCATTCCGGGAAGCGAGAGCTTCCTGAAATTTCATAGCAGCATTAACGCACTCAACAGGACTCCCAAAGTCAGCAATAACAGAGTCCCCCGCCGTGTGAAAAATTCTTCCGCCGTACTCTTCAATTATTGGATCAATAATTTGACGACAAGCACTTAGATTGGCCAGTGTAAGAACCTCCTGACTTTCCATGAACTTGCTGAAGTCCACGCAGTCACTAGCTAAAATGGTAGCTAGCTTTCTATTTACTTTTGGCATTTACGCACTGAATCCCCAATGTCGCACTGATCTACAATGACGCGCGTTTATGTTCCAACTCTTGTTTCTTTACACACAAGTCAAAAAACTAATTCTTCCCGATAAATCTCGGAGTTTGAGTTTAAGACTTCCTCTACCTCCCGAGTTTTCTAAACTCTAAAGTTCCAGTAGCAACGAAATCCGTAATAGTTTGAGTAGCTTTTTAATCGATTATTTGTTCCAGATTATTGGTTTATCCAAAATTTTTTCATAGGATCTATGCACACTCGATTGTTACTGGCGGTACCAAGCTTACATCATAGACAACCCGACTGACGTCTTCGATCTCATTAATGTTAAAATTTTAGACGGTTCAACTATCAAAGAGTAATTCGACATGGTCAGTTAGATCCCGCTAATGAATCGTAACCGGTCTTACGTGAAGGGAAATACGTTACGCGACTTCCACATGATTATAATCCAATATCGAAGGATAAAATGATAGAAAATTATCGACACATCAACATTTTAAAGGAAAGCGTTTGCTCGAAATTTCCCTACTTCATGGGTGGATTCGACCGTCAGTATGAGAAATTTGGCGACGATTGGGCTAGTGCTTTCAACAGAGAATTAGAGATTTTTTTTGGCTCCGATGATGGTCGTATCGAATCGGCAGCATTGGGATATGGAGCTTTCTGCTTAGACTCGATGAAACTGCAAGTTGAGTTCAATAAAACATTGGAATATCGAAATAAGACTTATGCAGAGGCGTCCTCCGAGGTCTATCAAAATCGTGATTATATGTTCGGTCTGTATCTACCGGGAATATTAATTTCTCACTACCTGTGGGAGCATCATTATGTCCAACTGAAGTTCTACGAAAAAGAAGTAATCCCTCAGATCGAAGATATCGATAATCCATTAATCTATGACGTTGGGGTTGGCACTGGTTTCTACACGAAAGAGTATTTACGGCGTGTGGAATCGAGTCAGGTCGTTGGATTTGATATGAGCCCACATTCTCTGGAACATACAGAGATGATGGTCAAGCGTTGGGATTTTTCCGAACGATATCAATCGAGACTTGGCGACATTTTAGAACGCGATCAAACCGAACTTTGCGATGTGATCAATTCGATCGAAGTGCTAGAACACCTAGAAAATCCAGTTGAATTCCTTCACGGACTGAACAAGATGCTTCGGCCAGGGGGATTAGGCTTCATATCTGCGGCCATAAATGCGCCTAATGCAGACCATATTTATCTCTATAGGAACGCAGACGCGGTCGCAGAACAAATCCAAACCGCAGAATTTACAATTCTTAGCCAGACCGTCGACCAGGCTTATGAGCCTCGCAAATCGGGTGACATAGTTCCAACTAATGCGGCGTTTGTCGTAACGAAATGAGGTAATGATGACTACTATCGAACAGCTACAGCCCATTTTCAGATCGGTGTTTGAGGATGACGATTTAATTGTCACTCGTGAAATGAGTGCAAACGACGTCGAGAATTGGGACTCACTCAATCACATAACTTTGATTGTTGAAATTGAAATGTATACAGGCTTAACACTGACAACCGAAGATCTCATAAGCTTGGCAAATGTTGGAGATTTCGTCGATATGCTTGAATCCAAGGGCTTCGTTCCAAATGGCGCTGGTTGACATTAAAGAGGGGGATGAGGTCGTAACCGACTTCCGGGTTACTGAAGAAAAAATTTCTCAATTCGCTGTGTTGGTTGATGATTTCGCGCCGGTACATTTCGACTCTGAATTTGCTAGAAATCAGGGTTTTGATGACACTATTGCCCACGGGCTGTTTACAGCGTCTTTTGTCTCGGGTGTCCTCGGAAATTATTTGCCGGGGCCTGAGAGCGTGATTAATGAGCTGAATTTAAAATACCACCAACCTGTCTATAAAGGTCAAACGATCCAGGTTCTCGTATCAGTCCAGCGTGTTGTCCACGCGGTAAGTGCAGTGTACCTAACAATAACTATCTCTGAGAAATCAAGCTCAAAAAAAGTCGTTTCTGGACGGGCAATATGTAGCTTCCCGTCTAAGGACGTTTAAAACCGTGAACCTTAAATTAGTAGACCAGTTACCTGGAGAGTATCTGGCAGACTTAGTTCAATTCATCCGACAAAATCATGGTGAAGAGCATGTCATGACGTTGCCAATAATGCTGGATTATTATTTTAAAGATCTCGAAAATAGTAATTACAATATCGTTTGTGCTCTTGAAGCTAAAAGAATCGTCGGCATTCTCGGATACGTGCCATCAAAGATCAGGTGGGGAGGCACAACGACCGAGGGGGTCTGGACATCTCACTGGACCGTAGATAGTGCTTATAGGCATGGTATAGGTATTTTACTTATGAAGCGGCTCCAGGAGCTGTACTCGATAATCCTCGGTCAAGGAGCGAACCAGCTCAACAAAAGCCTTGTGACCAAAATGGGACACCACTTCCTCGACGCCATACCACGATCAGTAAAGATTTATAACCGAAAGAGGTTAAATAAGATATTTCCAAAGCACAATCTACACGAGTTATTGCCCAGCTCTGAACCTGAAATACCTAGCTTAGACTCATTAAGATTTGAGGATATCCAATTAACTGACTTCGTAAATGAATCAAACTTCAGGCCTGACTGGGAGTACTATAAGTATAATCATTATGGAACGCTACGAGACTATTCTTTTTTAAAAAAGAAATACCTTCAAACTCCTGCATTCAGGTACGAATTCTGTCTATTCGAGAACAGAGATAAACCGTATTTGTTAGTTTTTAGACTAGAGAGAACATCGGGTCAGTCTGTATTTAATTGCATAAGAATAGTTGAAATAATAATACCAGACGATCACCAAGCACCTATTATCTTAGGCGCCATGCTAATGTATTTGGATTCATTCGCAAGAGAGCACGACGTCACGTTTTCTGACTTTTATTGTACAAATGTTGAGTTACATAAACACCTCCAGCTGTTTGGGTTTGCGTCTGATGTGAATCATATTCTACCCAACCTACTCAATCCGATCGTTGAGAGACCGAGGGATCAAAATGTTGAACTTTTTCTGAAAGACGGGACAAGACCGTCGTGGGATGAGCTATACATAACAAAATCCGATGGCGATCAGGATCGACCGAGCATAAGCAATGTAATCAGAGGTGGAAAGAATTGAAACTGGCGATACTCAGTAATGTAAGCACCCAATTTTTAACCCAAAATTTAAGTGTACTCCTCAAAAAAAAATATGAAGTCGAAGTTTTAGAAACTAGTTTTGGTTCTTGGAAAATCTGTAGCAGGGGTCTAGATCCAACATTAAACGACTTTGAACCCGATTCAATGCTTTTGTTCCTGTCTTCAACTGCTGTTTCACCGGATAGACTGTCAAACGGTCAATTTCTCGAAGAAGTCAAGCAATCGATTGTTTCAATCACCGAGTGGTTTAGTGGAAAGCTATATATTACCGGAATAGACTACCCAGAATCTGCTTGCCTTGACACCTCCCTCAAGCTAACGATCGATCATATTAACAGAGAGCTGTTTTTACTTAGGCAACAGGAAAAATATATATTCGTTGATCTATTCGACTTATTTTTTTTTGAGAAAGCCGAAACTTTTTTACCACGTAAATATCACGGGCTCGGGATATTCTCATTTCATCCAAAATACTATGAGGCTATTAGTCAACGTATTTCCAATATCATTGACGCGACAATTTCTCGTCCAATAAAAACTATTTTCGTAGACTTAGACAATACGCTATGGCCGGGGATACTAGGCGATGAGGGCATTAAAGGAATCAATCTGGCACCGGATTCAGCTGCCCTGCCGCATCTAGACCTACAATACCTCCTAAAAAAGCTAAAACAGAGCGGCGTGATACTGAACATCGCGTCAAAAAACGATATTGATATTGTGAAGGAATTCTTTAACGTCCGAAGAGAGGAACTCTTACTCCATTGGGAGGATTTCGCTACCATTAAAGCCAACTGGGAGCCAAAATCCGCAAATATAAACGAAGCGCTTGCTGAGTTGAACTTGACACACTCGGGCGTTGTATTCATTGACGATAGTAAGTTCGAACAAAACGAAGTGTCTTCGGCTCTACCGGAAATAATCGTTTTGAAAATGCCAGATGAGCCATACGAGTGGAACAAATACCTTGTAGATTCAAACCTCTTCCACACTCCAGTCGTTACCGGAGAGGACGTAATTCGCACGCAATTTTATCAGTATGAAGGAAAACGTTTAGCCTCGAGTAAATCGATGTCAAGAACTGATTATCTCCAGTCGCTGCAACTAGTATTACGAGCGCAACCAGTATCATCCGAAAATATTGATCGGGCGATACAACTCCTAAATAAAACTAATCAGTTTAATATCAAGGGTGCACAAATCGATTACGAAGAGGTAAAAAGATTTACCGCGGATGAAAGTAGTTTTTTTTGGCTATTCACGTTGCAGGATATTTATTCAAATTATGGGATCGTCTCATGTGTCTACGGTACTGAATATGGGGAACACACACTAGAAATTGAGGGTTGGTGCCTCTCATGTCGTGCCTTTACTCGAAACGTAGAAAATTCAATCCTACAATTTCTGTGTACCAACTACCCGCAGTGCAAGGCTATGTCTATAGCTTTTAACGCAACATCAAAGAATAAATATGCGAAGAACTATTTTGTGAATAATAGTTTCAAAAAAACATCGTCCCAAGAACCAATCGTTAAATTTACTAAGGCCAGTAATATTATCATCAATGAGACAACTTATATCACACAAGAAATAGATGAGAACCAATGATTATCATGTATCACTATGTTCGGCTATCCGATTCTTTCACTTCGAAGGTAAATAACTTTTATGACTTCGATTTATTTAAGAGAAATATTCTAGAACTACTCGAAGACGGAAAAGTTTTTTTAGACCCCAAATCTCTAACGATCGAGCAGTGGCTTGAAGTAGCGGATGATCAGGATAACATAGTCTTAACTTTCGACGATGGATACATTGATCATGCCCGGCTGGTGGCCCCATTCCTTGCGGAAATTGGTGTGCATGGACTCTTTTTCGTACCGGCAAAGATACTAGTCACCCGCGAAGTGCTCTTGGTAAACAAAATACATCTTTTGCTAAATAAATTTAAGGGTCGTGAAGCCTATTTAATGGATCACTTAATCCAATATTTAAATCAAATTGAGCAAATCAGTACCGATTATATAAGTGAACTAAAAACTAAATATTTTAAAAAAGGTAAATATGACGATGCCGGTACTAACTTTCTAAAACGGGTATTCCAGAAAAAATTTGATAGTCGCCGACTGAGTTTATTTTGTGAGTCATTTTTAGATGATGAACCAATAAACTTTGATCTTCTCAGAGATGAGCTATACATGTCTTCTGACGACTTTCGGTCGCTTCAGGAGCAGGGCCACAGCCTCGGGTTACATGGTTTTAATCACCACTATTTGAGTTCACTTTCGAAGGCTAAGCAAAAGATAGACTTTGGAGAGAGCATTAAGGTTTTTCGAGAATTCGGTATTTCGCAGGACTTACTGGTCGCTTATCCTTATGGGGACTACAATAATGAAACATTGGATATATGCAAAGAGATTCAGATAAAGGCTGGTTTTATCGACAATCGTAATAACACCAAAGCTCATTGTCCGAATTTGACCCTGCCAAGAATTGACTGCAATGATTTTTTTATTAACCACTGAAACCCAGAGTAAACCGATAGCTGGTGGTGATCTGCAACTCTACAGATCACTATTTTTATCAACAAAAAAGGGAATTACTGGCCAGCTGCTATTCCCACTCGATCGTCGCCGGTGGTTTCGAGCTCACGTCATACACAACCCGGCTGACGTCCTCGATCTCGTTAATAATTCTACCAGAGACCCGTTCGATAAATTCGTAAGGTAAATGCGCCCAGCGTGCTGTCATGAAGTCAATTGTTTCGACGGCGCGCAAGGCAATCACAGGCGCATATCGACGCTGATCACCTACCACCCCAACAGAATTTACTGACAAAAAAACGGCAAATGCCTGTGACACCTTGTCGTATAGATCTGCCCTCCTTAACTCCTCGATGAAGATATGATCGGCTTTCCGGAGAATGTCCGCCGAATGTTTGTGGACCTCACCCAAAATCCGAACCCCAAGGCCAGGGCCCGGGAACGGGTGCCGGTAGACCATTGATTTGGGAAGACCAAGCGTCTCACCCAAAATCCTCACCTCATCTTTGAAGAGCTCACGCAAGGGCTCGACAAGCTCCATACGCATCTCTTCCGGCAAGCCACCTACATTATGATGACTCTTAATCACGTGTGCTTTACCTGAAGCAGCGCCCGCGGATTCGATCACGTCAGGATAAATTGTCCCCTGTGCTAAGAAACGAACGTCCTTCAACTGCATTGCCTGCTCTTCAAATACCTCGATGAAGGTCCGGCCAATTATCTTGCGTTTACGCTCCGGATCTAGTTCGCCTTTCAAGGCGGTCAAGAAACGTGCTTCGGCGTTGGCTCGAATAACGCGTACCCCTAAATTCTGGGCAAATGTTTCCATCACCTGAGCGCCTTCATTTAGGCGTAAGAGTCCGTTGTCAACGAACACACACACCAACTGATTACCGATAGCTCTGTGCAATAATGCCGCAACTACCGATGAATCTACACCACCAGATAAGCCGAGAAGAACCTGTCCGTCGCTGACCTGTTCACGGACTTTTGTAATTGCGTCATCAATGATGTTTTCAGGGGTCCACTCGCGACGACATCCACAAATCGCATGTGCAAACTTTGCAAGTATCTTGGAGCCACCCTCAGAGTGGGTTACCTCCGGATGAAACTGCAGCCCATAGATCGCTCGTTCCTCATCGGCCATAGCGGCGATAGGTGCATGATCACTCGAACCGATCACTTTGAATCCTGGGGGGAGATCCGTGACTCGGTCACCGTGACTCATCCATACAGACAGAGAGCCTGTGTCCGACACCCCAGTAAGAAACGACTCCTCTTTTTCAATGACAAGATCCGTGTGACCAAACTCTCGTAAATCACTTGATTCGACACGGCCACCGAGCTCCTGTGCCAAAGCCTGCATGCCATAACAAATACCCAACACAGGAACATTCAGGTCATAAACTTCCTTCGGAATTTTCCATCCGACCGCGTCTGTGGTGGACTCTGGGCCACCCGATAAGATGACTCCCTTTGGGGCAGACGCTCGAATCCGAAGCGGCTCCACGTCACACGGTAATATTTCTGAATAAACGCCATGTTCACGTACGCGACGCGCAATTAGTTGAGTGTACTGAGAGCCAAAGTCGAGGATCAGTAATCGATCATCATGAAGACTCTTCATTATTTAACTCGGTAATTCGGTGCTTCTTTTGTAATCGCGACGTCGTGTACATGCGACTCTTTAACACCAGCGCCTGAGATTTTCACGAAGCTAGGGGCTGAGCGCATCTCTTCAATCGTTGCGCACCCGGTGTAGCCCATCGCTGCTCGAAGCCCTCCCATCATCTGATGTAGAATTCCGGAGAGCGGTCCTTTGCAAGGAACCCTGCCCTCGACACCTTCAGGAACCAACTTCTCGGTACCCGAGCTTATGTCCTGAAAGTATCGATCAGATGAGCCGTCGCGCTGAGCCATCGCTCCCAGTGACCCCATACCACGATACGATTTGTAGGCGCGGCCCTGAAACAACTCAACTTCACCCGGAGCCTCGTCGGCCCCGGCTAGTAGTGAACCGACCATCACCGTGGATGCTCCAGCCGAAATCGCTTTAGCAATATCACCTGAATAACGGATTCCTCCATCAGCAATCAAAGGGATTCCCGAGCCTATTAGGGCTGATGCAACGTTGGCAATTGCCGAGATCTGAGGTACACCGACACCGGCCACGATGCGAGTTGTACAGATCGATCCCGGCCCAATACCAACCTTCACAGCATCGGCGCCCACTTCGACAAGCGCTTTTGCGGCCTCACCAGTTGCAATATTTCCGCCAATTACCTCTACTCGCGGGAAGTTTTGCTTTATCCACACAACACGATCCAATACACCTTGAGAGTGGCCGTGCGCTGTATCGACCACCAGAATATCAACTCCTGCCTCCACAAGCGCTCGAACGCGGTCTTCGCCTTCCGGCCCCGTACCAACAGCCGCTGCGGCCAACAGGCGCTTAGCTGCATCCTTGGCGGCATCCGGGTGACTTTCGGCCTTCATTATATCTTTGACCGTAACTAGACCACTCAATCGGAAGTCATCATCCACCATCAGTACCTTCTCGATACGGTGTTTATGAAGCTTACCCTGAATTTCTTGATGACCAGCACCTTCAGTCACAGTAACCAAGCGCTCTTTTGGAGTCATGACCTCACGAACCTGCACATCGAGATCCGGCACGAACCGAATATCTCGACCTGTCACAATTCCGACAAGGTTGTCACCCTCGACCACAGGAACACCACTAATATTGTGATGACGGGTGATGCCCAAAAGCTCGCGGACCGTGATGTTAGGTGAACAGGTCACAGGATCCTGGATGATCCCCGTCTCGAATTTTTTGACTTTACGGACCTCTTGCGCCTGTGCCTCGATTGTCATGTTTTTGTGCAAAATACCAAGACCACCCTCTTGGGCCATCGCGATCGCCAACGATGCTTCCGTCACGGTGTCCATCGCCGCTGATAACAACGGCATGTTAAGCTCAATACTACGGGTGATTTGAGTCTTGACGCTGACACTTGCAGGGACAACGTTTGAATAACCCGGAACAAGTAGCACATCATCGAAGGTCAGGGCGTCTTCGGCAATTCGTAACATGAATAAGTCCTTGAGAGTGGCGGGCATGTTGATAGTTTAAGGAGTTAAGGGGTGTCGGAACAAGTGAAGCAGGCTGAAAATGTACTTACAGTCTCCGCTCTGTCAGCCCTACTGAGCCAGGCACTAACTGAATTTTTCCCACAAACCGTAACCCTCGACGCGGAAATAAGTAACTTCAAAACTTATCCGTCAGGCCATTGGTACTTTTCATTAACGGATGGGGACGCCTCCCTAAGCGCGGTGATGTTCAAAGGCGCAAACCGTTTGGTCCGCATTGTGGCCCGGGACGGTCTCAAGGTACGGGTAAGGTGTGAGGTCAACTTTTACCCGCCGAATGGTCGTCTACAACTCATAGTCAAACACATGGCTGAAGGGGGTGTCGGAGACCAAAAAGCGAAACTGGAAGCTCTCAAGGCTAAGTTGATCGCTGAGGGACTAACAGATCTTCAGCGTAAACAACCACTCCCTCCGATGCCACGATGTATCGGACTAATCACCTCACCGAAAGGGGCTGTCCTTAGAGATATGCTCACAATTTTAAATAAGCGATGGCCGCTTGCCTCCGTACGCTTATATTCAGCAGCTGTCCAAGGTGAGAATGCGCCACAAGAGTTGGCATCTGCACTCAAACGAGCGACCACCGAAGGATTAGTTCAAGTACTGATCATTGGTCGTGGTGGTGGGGCATCCGAAGATCTAAGCGCATTCAATGACGAGCAACTGTGTCGATCAGTTGCGGCATGTCCGATTCCAATTGTTTCAGCAGTTGGCCACGAGACCGATTCAGGACTGACGGATCTTGTCGCAGATTTACGAGCAGCCACACCTTCCCAAGCTGCAGAAATCGTCACACCAGATTTGCCCGAGATGATTGGACGATTAACGCAACTTGAGGCAAGGATCCTATCGCGGGCCGATACACTCATTTCGCTCGCGCAGCAGTATCTCGAGCTATCGGTACAAAAGCTTTCAATGAGCGTGAGCCAGCATACCAACCATTCACGAGACCGTTTACGACGGCTCGAGCGCAACCTCGTGCCACCCTCTGAGTATATCGGGCTAAAACGTCATGACGTTGGTCACTTACAAACACGCCTATCACGTGCTATCGATCAAGGGATCAAACAGACCACGTCAGTACTCGGGCATCTGACCGCGCAGCTTGACTCACTCAGCCCACTAGCGACACTTGGTCGTGGCTACGGGATCTTATTGAAAGGTGATACTGANAGNCANCGGTCNATTGGGTCTGTCAACGATGTGNAAGAACAATCACCAGTTGAAATNCGNCTCAAAGATGGCAGGCTCAANGCGACNATTGACAAAATTCTNAAGGACCCGTCATGAAATTCTGGTACNCCACTCTNCTGGCCGCACTAATNTCAACANCTGCCTCAGCGGTCGAGGACTTGCGGGTACCNGGAGGAGTNGCGGTNATACCTGTCGAGGCAGANGCGCAACCGAGGTTNAACGGAAAANCNGTNCTGACAATTCAANAAAANGGACAATCTCTTGCAGTNGTCGGCCTAGCGCTATCAATAGAGCCGGGNGACTACACACTNGAGAGTNANGGNCAAANAATCCCTTTCAAAGTTTCGCCTAAAAAGTATCTTGAGCAGCGAATATATCTCGAGAATAAGCGTCANGTGACGCCCAANACGCTGGATCTTGATCGCATCAAGAAAGAATCTCANAANCAGCGCGGGGCGCTTGATGCTTTCGGTGGNAAACTTGATTCTGTTCNGATGATCCTNCCGGTCGAAGGTCCGATTTCTGGCCCNTTCGGAAAGCGGCGATTCTTCAACGACCAACCAAGGCGCCCGCATTCNGGTACAGATATTGCCGCGCCGGCTGGGACACCAATTAAGGTGGCTGCCTCGGGGCGTGTGAGTCTTGTCGGAGACTTCTTTTTCAACGGACGGCTAGTNGTAGTTGATCACGGGGAGGGTTTAAAGACCATGTATAACCACATGGACCGAATTGACGTCAAAGAGAACCAAGTCGTTTCTAGAGGCGAGTCAATCGGTACTGTCGGATCTACTGGCCGTTCTACTGGACCCCATCTACATCTCGGTGTCGTTCTAAATGGCGTCTCAGTCGATCCAGCCCTCTTCATACCCGAAATTCGTTCACTACCGCAGTGATCAGCTCATCATTCGGAACAGCATGAATAAGTGACATCCGGCCACCACGTAGGCGAGGCGTGGTCGCATTTCGAGATACCAAGAAGGTATCGGAAGCTCGGCCAGAATCGGACGGTCAATGAACCACTGCGCGATGAAACCACCGCCCAGCACGGCCAACGTTAGAGGAGCCGGAAGGGCTATCAGACAAATCCAAGCCGCGACAACGGGAACGACGGATATTAAGAGTCGTGTGCTTTGTCGGGTCCCGGTAATCAGAGCCAAGCCCCAATGAACGCCCCCCATGAATGATAAGATTGCGAGTGAGTAAAGAATAAACGCTTGAAAGGCAAGCGATACAAGTTCCTGCGAGAGAAGGGCCGTGACCGCCCCAAACACGAAGGGTATCAGGCCCAAATAGCCTAGCCGCATACCCATGGTCTCAACGCGCACTTGCTCGTCCACAGTCATTCCAGATCCAAAGCCATTTGTGAAAGAGGTGCCTTTTTACCATAACGAGGCCGAGCCTGTCTCAGTCGACTCCCGTGCGCCCTCAAGACCCGCTGAGCTTCGGGCTTCATATCATGTGACTCGATCCAAAATTTCAGCCGTGATCGTGCTTCACGCCCTAGTTGAGCAGGGTCTCCAATCGGTTCTGGGTAATCTAGACCGATCCGACAGCCAATTTTCTGTTGCAGACTCAAGGGCATCCTCCACGGCTGGTGGATCCACTCTAATGGCACTGATTTCAACTCTGGAATCCATTGCTTGATAAAAATACCGTAGGGATCCTGATCCTCTGACTGTTTAATAGGTGAATACATACGATTCGCATTAATTCCAGTGGTACCAGACTGCATTTGAATCTGCGACCAATGAATCCCCGCCTCGAAATCAGTGAACCATCGCGCCATCTGAATCCCGGTTTTACGCCAATCAATCCACAAGTGATAACTCGCGATCGAGACCAGCATCGCTCGCATCCGAAAATTCAGCCAGCCAGTTGCGGCGAGGTATCTCAAACAGGCATCAACAAAAGGCCATCCCAAAGTACCGCGACAGAATCGTTCACGCCGCTCTATCTCCAGGTCCGGCGCTCCATGTCGAAGTCCTATATAGCCACGATGTAATTCCTCGAATTCAAGCCGCGGCTCAGACTCTAGTTTTTGAATAAAATGACAATGCCAATGAAGCCTCGACTGAAATGATTTAAGGCTTCTTCGGGCAACACTTCTCCCCGTCTCTTCCTTNAGATCCTGACGACGATCCAACGTACGCTGCCAGACCTCTCTTACGCTCAATGCTCCGACAGATAGATGTGTTGATATTCGTGAGCATGCGATTTCTCCAGTCGAGGGGCTAGACATACCACTTCGGTATGTCTCACAACGGTCATTAAGAAAACTATCCAATAACAATAGCGCGTTACTNCGGCCCCCTTCTTGGTTGGACATCGGAATCTCATCCGCAACTGAAAAACTTTGCAGCACGTCAGGCGCCGGTTTCGGAGGTAGTCCGATACCAAGTATCTTCTTGGGTGCAGAGAACTGAGGCAGGCCCATCAACTGGTCCCACTGTGATGACCAACCCCGGCGTTCTCGGAGGCCACGTACCACGCCATGTTGTCGATACTCATCCCATGCGATCCCGTGGTCTTCGGACCAACGTTTCACACTCAGGTCTCGCTCATAGGTCCAACCAGATCCGGTCTCCTGATGGGAAACTATCCTGCAAAACTGAAATTGTTTGTAGAGACGATCGAGAACCTCCGGAGCGTTGCCAATTAGGATCCAAAGCGGTTGTCCCAATGCCGTTAGTTCTTGGTCCAGAGATATCAGAGAGTCTTTGAGGAAGGACCACTGACGACCCGAGGTGTATTCCATTGCCCAATAATCGGGTTCGATAACATACAAGGGGAGTACCTNTCCTNTCCTAACAGCCTGATCTAGGGGCTCGTGATCAACCACACGTAGGTCGCGTTTGAACCAAACTACGATTTGTGGGGTCATTGCAACCAACGCCTCCGATAAGTCTTATCAGGGTCATACCGATCAGCCTGGTCATTTAAATTGAAAATCCGTCCACCCCTCGGATCCGGTCCAACACCAGCAATATAGGCCCAGTTACCCCAATTACTGGCCACATCAAAATCAACTAACCGGCTCTCGAAATAGGCAGCCCCCAACCGCCAGTCAAGATTCGATTCATAGATCAGATGGCTGGCGACCAACTGCCTGGCACGGTTGCTCATCCATCCAGTCTGGTTTAGTTCACGCATCGCCGCATCAACGATGTCACACCCAGTATTACCTGTACTCCACGCCGCAAAACGTCGACGATTTTGGTCGCCCCCCGCGTCCTTATCGTTCGGTCCACTTACCCGGAACAGGGTCCAGTCACATGCTCTCGAGTACCAGCGGAAAAATTCACGCCATAAGAGCTCAAATCGAAGCCAATAAGTCGATTCATTGGCCCCTTCTCTGTGCTCATAATCGAGTATGTCAGACCAAATCTGACGGGCAGAGATGCATCCATGGGCGAGCCAGGCCGATAAGTGACTCGACNGCGTNGGCCCACACAGAGNGTTCCGNGTCAGTTTATAGTGAGANAACGCTCCCGCATCGAGGTATGCCTGCCAATGCTCCAAAGCTGAANCTTCACCGCCAATNGTCTGGACCTCNGTCTCAGGCGATATTTGGTTTCGTAAAGCCTCTATCCACTCNCTTGGATCTGGCCANGGTTGGGGCAATGACGGGGGNAGCTCAGGANTTGACTGTGGTGGATCCGGAAAAATTCCCGGTTTTTTTTCCACANCTTTCCTGAACTTTGAGAACGTTGCCGGTAGATCAATTAGGTCAAACGGTAGTTGTTCGAAGCGAAAGAGCTCATCGGTATACACAACCTCGCTCTGAAAATCCTCAGCTTGAATTCGCTCTGTCTCGAGCCGTTCCTCCGTTCCCAGAGGCGCGTCACTCACTACGGTGCATACTTGGCATGCTTGTCGCGCCCGCATCAACGCACGCACTGGTTCCTCGGCACTGATCCAGAGCCCACATCCTTGCGTGGAGAGATCGTCACGTAAGGACTGAAGACTCTCTGCGCGAAAACGAGCCCAGTGCTCCCCGACGTGAGGCAACTCAAATTGCTGATCAGCCCAACGCCTGGGCTCCAAACAAGCCAGCGGAACCAGCTGAGCGCCAATCGATTTCGCTAGTGTCGATGCACGCCCGAGAGCAGGGTTATCAGACAAGCGGCACGTGTCGCGAACCAACCAGACGACAACCTCAGGCTTCACGAATCACACCTCGTCGCCTGCACCGCTCGCTGCAATATACAACCGAATCCCAGTCACGCTCCCATTTTTTTCGCCACGAAAACGCACGATCACATACCGGGCAGAGTTTGGTCGGTAAATCACTTTTCTTAACTGTTTTGCCGCTCCGGTTCATAGCAACCGGCCTTCCGGTAACACCCTAGTGTCACCACCATCTGCAGCTACACGGTCACGAAAAGCTGACGCCCTGACTTTTATTGCCTCTAGCTTCTCAGTTCCAAATCGATCGAGATTTTTTAAGATCATGGCCATACGCGGATTTGACTTGAAACGCTCCCGATGAGTGTGCAAGAAATCCCAATACAAATAGTTGAATGGGCAGGCATCGTCTGTCGTTGTCTCTTTCACACTGTATCGGCACGACTTGCAGTAGTTACTCATCCGATCGATGTATTTGCCGCTTGAACAGTAGGGCTTCGACGCCATCACACCGTCATCGGCAAACAACGCCATCCCTAGCGTATTGGGAAGCTCGACCCACTCATAGGCGTCTGCGTAAACTGACAAATACCAGTCACAGACTGCTTCAACAGAACACCCCGCGATCAGGGCAAAATTGCCTGTCACCATCAGTCGCTGAATATGATGCGCGTAGGCATTCTGTCTTGTGTTGCGTATTGCCTCAGACAGACAGACCATATCTGTCTTCGTTTCGTCCCAAAAAAACGATGGTAGGGGCCATGATGCGTTTAGGGTATTACGATCCTTATACTCAGGCATGTATGCCCAATACAGACCACGCACATATTCACGCCAACCGATGATTTGCCGGATAAATCCTTCTACGGCATTAATCGGGGCTGCGCCGTCACGGAATGCGTTTTCAGCGCCGACGCAGACTTCGAGCGGACTCAACAGCCCAAGATTCAAGCTGGTTGAGATCAGACTATGGTACAGCGTGTCCTTACCCAAAACCATGGCGTCCTGAAAGTCCCCGAATGATTCCAACCGCTCTTCTGTAAAATGATCGAATATCTGTAGCGCTTGTGAACGGGTAACTGGCCATTGAAAACTATCTTTGTCCAACTCACCAAAATGGTCGGCAAAGTGCGTCTTGACCAGTGCAAACACCTCTTCGGTGATCGCATCAACTGGCCAGGTCGGCGGACTGGGGGTCTCTCGGCGATCCAATGCCTTACGATTATCATGGTCAAAATTCCACTTCCCTCCGACTGGGTCTTTGCCGTCCATCAGTAGACCTGTCGATTGCCTGATCCTCCGATAAAAGTGCTCCATCCGAGGTTGTTTCCGGCCTTTGAGGAATTCGTTGAACTCCTCGTGTGAGCAAATAAATCGTTTGTCTGGACAGATCTCGAACGGGACAGGAATTCTCGATGCTAGTGCCTCGAACTCGTTCTTCAGGCGCCATTCGCCAGGTTCGGTGACATACCAGGCATCGAACTGATGGGCTATCTGTAAGCGTTCCACCTCACCGACAAGACTCTGACTGTTCTCAGAATCGGTCAGTTCGATGTAAATCACTTCACGACCAGCGTCACGTAAATCGGCCGCAAAATGACGCATCGCGCTGAAAATAAGTGCGATTTTTTGCTTATGGTGCTTGACATATGAGGCCTCTGACCAAACCTCTGCCATTACGACAACGTCTTCAGGTTCAAGAAGTTGCAGCGACGGGAGGTCAAAAGACAACTGATCCCCAAGGATAAGGCAACAACGGGCCAAAGATGTGCTCCTGTAACAACGAGGATGACATCCATGAACCTCAGAAAAAATATTCTCCAATCGGTAGTTGTGGTGATTAGCATGACAATTTTAAAGGCAAACGCAACCTGCGCTCCTCTTCTTGACCACTCCGTCCGACAATTAGCCGGAGACCACGTCGATCGACTCTGCGAGGTTTATCAAGGTCAGGTTTTGATGATTGTAAACACAGCGTCGAAATGCGGTTTTACTCCGCAGTTTGATGGTCTCGAGGCTCTCTACCAAAAGTACAAAGACCGAGGGTTCGCAGTGTTAGGATTCCCGTCGAAGGATTTTGGTAATCAAGAGTACGGAACCGAACAAGAAACCGCTGATTTTTGTCGCTTGACCTATGGGGTCCAATTCCCAATGTACGCGACAACGAGCGCAAAGAAAGGAAAAGCGAATCCGCTCTTTAAAGGATTGGCCGAAGCCGCGGACGGCGATTTCCCGTCATGGAATTTCCACAAATATATCATCGACCGAAACGGCAATCTGATTGGGAGTTTTGGGTCTTTCACTGGGCCATCATCTAAGCGGCTCGCGAGAGTCATCGAGGGAGCGCTTTAATCAGCTCAGATGAGGAAAATTTAAACTGAGTATCCCTCACGGCGAGCGGACAAACTGATTGACACCGAGTCTGAAAAACGCAGGGCATAAGGTTTGTCGATAGTCACATCTGCCCACATAACCTGCGGATGTTCCATGACCAGTGAAAGTACCTCATCAGTCATCCGCTCTAGTAGCAAAAACCGGTTCCGTTCGACGTGCGCGATTACTTTTTTCGTAATCGTTCGATAATTCAGAGCCTCTTCAATGACATTAAACGTTACCGCCTTTTCCGCGTGATAATGGATCCGGATATTGATCACAACATCCTGCTGATTCTTTTTCTCATCATCGTTTATCCCGATAAAGGTCCTGAGCCGTAGGTCTCGGATATTTATCTTCGCAATCTGATCGCGCTGAAAATCTGCCATCACGCCTTTCCGATTAGCCTCATGAACTCGCTCCGAGTGGCCTGTTGCTCTCTGAAATCACCAAGCATTACAGAGCTCGCCATTGTCGAATTCTGTTTCTCAACCCCACGCATCATCATGCAAAAGTGACGTGCTTCGATCACAACCCCAACACCCCTCGCCCCTGTCACCTCTCGGACCGCGAGAGCAACCTGACGGGTCAGATTTTCTTGGATCTGCAAACGCCTAGCGAACATGTCAGTAATCCGAGCAAATTTTGACAGCCCGAGCACTTTGCCGTTTGGCAGATACCCGATATGACAGCGTCCACTGAATGGCAACATGTGATGCTCGCACATCGAATACAATTCAATGTCACGCACCACAACCATCTCGTCGTTATCTGACTCGAACACAGCGTTGTTGACAACTGTTATGAGGTCTTGGCGGTATCCTGATGTTAGGAATTCCATAGCTTTGGCGGCGCGTTGTGGGGTATCTAGAAGGCCTTCCCGCTCAGGATCTTCTCCGATCGCTCGGATTATATCGCGGTAGGATTCAGATAATGAATCGATCATGGGGTCTCCAGCTTTTTCGGCAGCTGCTCAGCAATGCCGGTGATAACACTGTACCATCCAAAGTAAAATGACGGCNCGTTGCCTTTANCTATGGCCCCTTTGAAAGAAAACAATAAATTGAAAATGATTCGGCTTAAATTAGTCGTTGCTATCTTACTTTTATTGGCCACAATCTGGATCGTAGTCGGGCTCATAGACTTGACTGCACTAATNAACGCGATCGGATCGCTACCTGGTCGTACAATGCTTATCGTGTTCCTCCTCGGAGCGGTAAGCTGGTTTCTGCGTGGTTTACGAACCTGGGTTTTGTTCGAGAAAGTCCCTCTGGTTCAATCACTCGGTATGAGCTTCGTCCACAATACCGCTAACAATCTCGCGCCCATGCGTTTAGGAGAGTTGGTGTTACCCGCATTGGCTCGATGGATAGGGAACATAGAATTTTCTGTCGGGTTAACAGGCCTTGTATGGATCCGTCTGCTCGATTTCATCAGCCTGATCGGCATTAGTGTCTGCATTATCTTGCTGCCATCCGTGGGGACAATTATGTTGGCCCTGCTCGCTGCTTTAATCTTCCTGACACCGCTGTTATTGGCCGTTGTGGTGCCAAAAATCCAGCACGTACGGCTACCGCAAGTACTTGAACATGCTCGAGACCAATTGATCTTTGAGGCACAAAATGGTCGACGACTGCAGCAGATGTGGCGCCTAACTATTCTCGCCTGGCTCTCAAAGATAGTGGGCATGGGAATTCTCTTAGCAGCGTTATCTGGGATCCCGATGACCGATCTAATGGCCACAATCTTGGGTGCAGAACTATCCTCTATCCTACCCATCCACGGACTAGCGGGAGCAGGAAGTTATGAAATGGGTGGTGTTTTGGGCTCGGGCTTGATCGGGCTCTCGCCGATTCTTGCCCTAGAAATTACAATACAACTTCACATTTACGTACTGAGTCTNACAGTGGTCTTCGGTATACTTGGTGTTTTGCTACTTTTGAAACGGACTCTCCATGTCTGAAAAGCTGCCCCGTCTATCAGTCGTTATCCCTCTCTACAAGGAAGAAGATAACGTTGAGGCCCTAGTTATCGAATTACATGCCGCTTTGAACGATTATCCTGGTGAGTTTGAATTGGTATTCGTCGACGACGGCAGTACCGACCGAACTCTCGAGCTGCTTGTTGAGGCCCGAAAAAATCACGGTGATCACATCATGGTCATCTCGCACAGACGCAACCTCGGACAGACGCAAGCCATGCAGACTGGTCTGCAACTCACCCGCGGTGACGTCATAGCCTTCATGGATGGCGATTTACAAAATGATCCAGCCGATATCCCTAGCATGGTTCAAAGGCTTGAATCCAATCGGCTAGATCTGCTTTGCGGTTGGCGCAAAAACCGTCAGGACAGTTTGGACCGTACGTTACCCTCAAGGATTGCAAATTGGCTAATAGGACAGGTCACCGGTGTAGCCCTTCATGATTATGGATGCAGCCTAAAGGTCGGCCGTCGTGACGTTCTTGAGGGGCTCGATCTGCGAGGAGAAATGCATAGATTTATCCCATTATGGGTGGCTAATCTGACGCATCCTAGCCGCATCGCTGAAATCCCGGTCAACCATCGGGCTCGCTCTGCGGGGGTCTCCAAGTATGGAATTTCTCGCACCCCGAGAGTCATACTTGATCTGCTGGCTGCATGGTTTTTCCTCAGATTCAAAGAGCGTCCTGGACATTTTTTTGGGGTTGCTGGTCTGGTCACTGGTTCGCTTGGTGGGTTAGTCCTTACCTATCTCTTTATCCTTAAATTAGTGGGAGAAGATATCGCGAACCGCCCACTACTCATTACAGGTGTCTTGCTCGCGTTGGTCGGACTTCAACTGATTACGACCGGACTCATCGCGGAGATGCTGACTCGATTACGGAGTCGTAGGCTGCCATTACTCACAAAAAAAATCGATACGATGGTTTGGATGAAAGGATCTGATGACNGCGCTGAGTAAACCCGACTGGCGCTTATTTCTTTGCCTTGTCGTGCTGGGCTTAATCGGTACCTGGGTTCCCTTNTTCGACCTCGATGAAGGTGCTTTTTTAGAAGCNACCCGNGAGCTNTTAGATGGTGGCCATTGGGCGGCAACCACACTAGANGGGGAGCCNCGTTACGATAAGCCAATACTGTCTTACTGGCTTCAGGCATCNTCCCTGACTCTNTTCGGATGGCTCAGCCCAGCGATTCCCATCGAAANAATCGGGAGACTACCNTCGGTTGTCGCGGGTGCNCTTTGGGCAGTNGTTCTAGGCCGNTTTAGCGAAGAANTAACNAAGAAANCGGNNCTTGGNGTATTCGTNGCNCTNGCTCTGGCGACCACCCTCGGTACCTCGATTATCTCGCGCGCCGCGACCGCCGATGCACTATTGAACCTGTGGCTTGCTCTTCTTTTTACGGACATTGCACGCTACATCCTTAACCCGAGCGATTCACTGCGCCTCAAAGTATTTTTATGGTTGGGTTTGGGAATCCTAACCAAGGGCCCTGTGGCGGTAATCATCCCCGCCTGCGCTTTTAGCTTCTGGGTTCTGTTATCCAATCAGTGGTCATTATTTTGGAATGCAATCAAATCTTGGGGGGGCTGGGCTTTAATGATTGCGCTCCTGACACCTTGGTTGATTGGCGTCTATGATGCGCAAGGCTATTCCTTCTTCGAGAGCTTCATTCTACGGCACAACGTGGAACGATTCTCTGGCAACCTCCATGGTCATGGCGGCCATCCGCTGTACTATTTATTGATGATGCCGTTAGTTTTGTTGCCCTACTGCGGGCTAGTGATAGCGGTTCTGATACGAATCCGCGAATACTGGGCCTGTCCTATCAACCGATTTGCGCTGATCTGGGTAGCCATCGTTGTGATCTTGGTGTCATCATCAGGAACTCAACTGCCACACTATATCTTGTATTCAACCGCCCCGTTGTTCGTGCTCTATGCCCGGGTCTTGCCTACCCTAGTTTCTCGACTTTGGGCATTACCCGGTTTGTTTGTTCCTTTATCAATACTCGGGTTTGGTCTGCTCCATCACCTGTTACCGGAACCAAACCACCTCCGGGATCAGGAGCAGCTAACAATGTTGCTTCAGTTAATGATCGAATGGCGGATGCCATTGGCAGCTACTAGTCTGGGCTTGTTACTTTTGAGCCTAACCGCGTTGCTGGTCCCGAAGTGGCAGCTCAGTCAACGATTGATAACGCTCGGATGCGTCCAACTAGCCTGTATTGCGTTCATCGTTCTCCCACTCATATCGGAAGCGAGACAGCGGCCACTGAAAGAGGCAGCGTTGATTGCTAGAAAGGCAGGGGCTGATGTCGTATCACAGGGAATACGTATGCCAAGCTTCTCGTTTTATCGCGGCGCGATTACGAGAGAGCAGGCGCCGACCGAAGGGCAGTGGGTTCTAATTTCTTTAACGCGTTTTCAAGAGCTAGAGGCCGTAAATACCACCTTTAAGATCAAAGCATCTGGCCCAGGCTGGAGACTCATCGCACCGCGTGAACCGTTTAAAATCTAGTCTTTTGATTCCAACTGTAGGCTCGCTGAATTGATGCAGTAACGAAGTCCGGTCGGCATCGGTCCGTCATTGAAAACGTGGCCCAAGTGTGCATCACATACGCTACATGTAACTTCAGTTCGTGGCATGAAGAAAATAGACCGGTCGTCGTGCTCCTCAATCGCTGCGCCGGATACTGGTTGAAAGAAGCTCGGCCATCCAGTACCTGAGTCGAATTTGTGATCAGAGTCAAACAACGGGGTACCGCAGCAGATACAGTGATATACAGCGGGCGTCTTCAGATCATGATAGACATTTTCAAAAGGGCGTTCCGTTCCCTTTTCCCGTGTAACACGGTACGACTCGTCAGATAGATCAGTTCTCCATTCCGCTTCCGATTTTTTTACTTTCTTTTGTGTACCCATAACTTGAACTCTTCGCCAAAACCAATATCTTACTTGTGTGAAAAGCCACCCTCAACAGAGGTCTATATGCTACGAATAGGATTATTCCTCTTAACCAACCTCGCCATTGTAATTGTTGCGAGCATCACACTCAGTCTGCTCGGCTTTGAAGGATATCTCGCTTCAAACGGTGTGGATTTAAACCTCTCGAGCCTACTGGTGTTCTGTTTTGTTTTTGGTATGGCCGGGAGCGTCGTTAGTCTCCTTCTCTCCAAGACCATGGCGAAAATGGGAACAAGAACACAGGTCATTGCGCAGCCTAGAAATCCGGACGAGAAATGGCTCCTTAATACAGTAGCTGAACTGGCTAACGACGCTGGTATTGGGATGCCGGAAGTTGGAATTTTCCAGAGCCCAACGAGCAACGCGTTTGCAACAGGCTGGAATCGGAACAACGCGCTGGTGGCGGTCAGTACTGGTCTTCTAAACCGCTTTAGTAAGGATGAGGTCCGTGCTGTTATGGCCCACGAGATTGGTCACGTGGCTAACGGTGACATGGTCACGCTGGCCCTGATCCAGGGTGTTGTGAATACCTTTGTGATGTTCTTCTCACGGGTCATTGGCCATACCATTGACCGGGCTGTATTTAAGACTGAGCGCGGTCACGGACCTGCTTTTTACATCACCACCTTCATTACCGAGATAATCTTAGGTGTACTCGCCTCTATGATAGTTTTCTGGTTCTCACGCCAACGCGAATTCAAGGCCGATGCGGCTGGTGCACGACTGGCTGGGGGAGCCGCTATGATCGGTGCATTAGAACGACTTAGAGCCGAGCAAGGTATACCGTCAGAGCTTCCCGATTCCATGATGGCTTTCGGAATCCGTACAGGAGGTAAATCTATGACACGTCTCTTCATGACTCACCCTCCGCTTGAGGAGCGGATTGCAGCTCTTAGGGCAGGCCGCTGATTCAAAAATATTACCGGGCGATTGCGGCGAGGCCGCGCTCGCAATCCTCGATCAGATCATCGACTGATTCTAACCCAACAGCGATGCGAATCATGTTCTCAGAGATTCCCATCAAATTGCGATCAGCATCATCCAGTCGGCCATGAGTACTGGTTGCTGGGTGACAGATCGTGGTCCTGACGTCACCAAGATTTGCGGTCAGTGACATCAGGCACGTGGCATTTAAAAATGTCCAAACTTCCTCGCGCCCACCGTCCTTCAACGAGAAACTTAAAACACCACCACCAGATCGCATCTGACGATCAATCAGTTGCTTTTGTGGGTGTGATGGAAGGCCCGCATAATTAACATGCGCAATTTGCGGCTGTTGCACAAGCCAAGTAGCAAGCTGATGCGCGTTCTCGCTATGTGCTTTCATTCTAATATCAAGAGTCTCAAGACCTTTCAGGAATATCCAGGCATTAAAGGCGCTTATGGTCACGCCACCCGAACGAATGAATGCGGTCACCGGTTCAACCAATTCAGCAGGACCAAGAACTGCACCACCAAGCACGCGGCCTTGTCCATCAAGATATTTGGTCGCTGAATGGATGACCAAATCCGCGCCCATTGATAATGGTGTCTGAAGTACCGGTGTCATGAAGCAGTTGTCNACNACAAACAAGCAGTGATGGGCACGACAAATCGCTCCNAGCGCCTCAATATCGACAATTTCAATGGTCGGATTCGATGGNGTCTCACAATACGCCAGCTTGGCAGGTCGAGACAGAGCTCGCTCCCAAGCGGAAATATCAGTCGGCGGTAAGAGCTCAACCTCCAGTCCATATTTTATAAAAAAATTCTTCACCAGGCTCAATGTCGCACCAAATACTCCTGTGGACATCAGGATACGATCTCCTGCTTGGCAGTGTGCCATCAACGTCGACAGTACTGCGCCCATGCCGGACGCGGCTGCCTCACAGGCCTCTGCCCGTTCCATTACCGCCAATCTCTTACAGAACCCATCAACCGTCGGATTATCAACCCGCCCGTAGATCGACAGGCCAGAGTTGTTCATGAAGGCATCAGCCATACTAGTCGCGTCAGGGAACACGAAACTGGAGGTTGTAAATATAGGCTCCGAGTGCTCACGTTCTGGTGTACGATCCAAGCCAACGCGGATCGCTTGTGTCTCCCCCGACAGCTTGGGGAGTATTGACTTCAATCGTTTATCGCGATCCATCATGACGCGTCTGCGCGGAGGTCCAGGCACGCATCTTCAGATTCGGCGAGTGTCCCCTGCTTGGCTCCGTCGTTACGCTTTCGAGCCAGTGCCTCGAGATACGCATCGTCAACTTCTTTGGTGATATAACAAGCCGAGAACACGGAATCTTCAAACGAGCGCAAATCGGGATTCAATTCACGCACCGCGTCCACCAAGTCATCAAGTTCCTGGTAGATCAGGCCGTCAGCACCGATAAGTTGATTGATATCTTGCGCACTTCGCCCATGAGCGATTAATTCACTAGCAGCCGGCATATCGATCCCATAAACATTTGGCGAAACCACAGCCGGCGCGGCTGATGCAAAGTATACCTTCTTCGCTCCGGCGTCCCTTGCCATATCAACAATCTGATGACAGGTAGTACCTCGCACGATGGAATCATCGACCAGCAGTACGTTGCGATCCTTAAATTCTTGGACTACCGGGTTAAGCTTTTGGCGGACTGATTTCTGACGTTCAGTCTGTCCGGGCATGATAAAGGTTCTACCGATATAGCGGTTTTTAATAAAGCCCTCTCGGAACAAAACTCCAAGTTTTTGAGCAACCTCGAGCGCACTGGTTCGACTAGTATCTGGAATAGGGATCACGACATCGATGTCATGATTTGGCATCTCGCGAAGTATCTTATCTGCAAGTTTTCGACCCATATTGATCCGCGCTTGATAAACAGACACCCCGTCAATCACTGAATCAGGGCGCGAGAGATAAACATATTCAAATAAACATGGATGTGCTTCTTGCTGACCTGCACATAGCTTCCTGTGAAGGTGTCCTTCGTTGTCAATGAATGCGGCTTCGCCCGGTGCAAGATCCCCTATCAATACAAAGCCGGCACAATCGAGGGCCACCGATTCACTCGAAATCATGTACTCAACCCCCTGCTCGGTTTTGCGCTGACCGATACAAATCGGGCGAATACCGCAGGGATCTCGAAATCCTAAAATACCATGACCATTAATCAGTGCCACGACCCCATACGCTCCACGGCAACGTCGATGAACCCCCTCAACTGCTGAAAAGAAATCGTCGGGTGTCGGACGGAAATTTCCACGCGCCTCAAGCTCGTGTGCAAAAATATTGAGCAAAACTTCTGAATCACTATCCGTATTGATATGGCGCATATCGTCTTCATACAGCTCTCTCATAAGTTCGGTGGTATTAGTTAGATTTCCGTTGTGTGCGAGACTAATACCGAAAGGACTGTTGACATAAAATGGCTGAGCTTCAGCAGACGAACTCGTTCCCGCGGTTGGATATCGGACATGACCAATCCCCATGTTACCAATCAAATATTGCATGTGACGCATTCTAAAGACATCACGCACCAAGCCATTATCTTTTCTGAGATGAAACTTACCATTAGCTGAGGTCACCATACCTGCGGCATCTTGGCCACGATGCTGTAAAACATTGAGCGCGTCGAATAGCGCCTGATTGACGTTACCACGACCGAAAATACCAACCACTCCACACATGACCGACGTTCCTCTCGTCAGCTAATTGGCGCTTTGAAGCCAGAAGCCGAAAGTTGTTCTAGGGCCCATTGCGCAACTGTTTCAAAATGAAACGCAATAGATGAATTAGTGTACCAAGTGTCGTTCACCAATGGTGTCAGATTTAACAATCCAATCACTACGGTCACGATCAATGCGCCTCGCGCAAAGCCAAACACCATGCCAAGCACGCGATCCGTCGAGGAGAGACCTGTCGCATCAATCAATGCTCCCAAAAAAAAACCAAGCGCAGCGCCAACCAGTAAGGTACACACAAACAGAGCGGTGAACGCGGCAATCGAGCGCATTAAAGAATCAATAATTTGTGTTTCAAGCAACTGGTCCATTGGTCCATGGAACTGACGTGAGATGACAAAAGCGGCGATCCAAGTACCGAGACTCAGGGCCTCCTTCAAGAAACCGCGCCGAAGACTCATAAGCGTCGAGACCGTCAGTATCGCAATAATCACCCAATCAAACGGTGCAAGCCCCAAGCCCGGTCCAACTTCCTCGGTCATGATTGACCGTGCTCTCTCACATCGTATTGCTTAATTTGAGCCTTCAAAGACAACTGGGTTTGGATTTTTCTCAACACTTTTTCGGCGCTTGCTCTGTCAAGCAGCGGGCCAACATACACGCGCGTGAGAGCGTTCTCAGTTCTTAGATACACCCGCCCGACCTCTAGGTCCTCAAGCTTTGTCTGCAGAGCCTTTGCGTTTTCGCGATTTTTAAATGCGCCAATCTGCAAAATAAAACTGGCTAGAGACTCATTGCCAATCGGAGCGCTCATCAAAGCATCGAGCTTTTCTTTACTTCTACTTAATGCTTCTCTATCAATCACTGGCGGAACAATGGGCTCTGTCGAGACTGCTGGCGGTTCGGATAATCGTTTTAATCTTGGCCCCTCCTGCCGAATGGTTTCAAATTGAGGAGTTAACAACCAGGGGAGGACTAGAGCAGCTAGAGCAGCTATAGTCGCCACACCAATCCACTGATGCTTTCGACGATGTGACGATGCAATTGTTGCTTGCGTCTGTTCAGTTGAAGAGGTCATGCCTTAGTGAGTCTGCTACCAGTAAAAAAGACCCGATGACCAACACCTGATCCTCGGAATTCAATTCTGAGGGCAAGCCCTCCAAAGCGTCGTCAATTGTAGCAAAACTCCGCCAACACGTCTGTGCAAAAAGTGAATACCAGCTATTCTCCAGAGATTCTACATCTCGGCCCCGATCGCCGCTGATTCCGACCAACACAATTCTCCATGTAAAAGCTCTTAAAACCGGTAGCATTGAATCAACATCTTTATCTGCCAATGCCCCAAATACCACAACCCTTCGATCCTCCGGAATTGACTGGGCTAACGTTCTCGTCACAAATTTGCAGGCTGCCGGATTGTGCCCGACATCCAGTATCCAGGATCGGCCTGAGGCTCTATACCGCGACAGACGACCGGGTAAAGTCACGCGGGACAACGGCTTCTCAATTGCTTTGGCCAAAGTATAACCGAGAGATGCAAATGCCAGACATGCTAATGCTACGGCATCTCTCGGCAGTTGCATGCCCGAAAGATCAATCTGTTCTCCGGAGGCTAATACATTTAACTTGCTGCCTTTTAGTGCAGTATCCAGCCAGATCAATTGTGCCTCGTGTACCAGAGCCTCTGCCTCGAGAACAGTTCGCACATTCGTTGCTGCGGTCAATGTGGGCTTAGACTTCCGCATCACACCAGCTTTTTCCCGCGCAATGGATTCGATATTGTCGCCAAGGAATAGTTGGTGATCCAAGCCTATCGAGGTAATTATAGAAACGCTTGGATCAATGATGTTCACGGCATCAAGACGCCCCCCCAGGCCAATCTCCAAAATCCAAAGATCTAGGTTTCTGCGCTCAAAAATCACAAAGGCAGCCAGCGTTAAAAATTCAAAATAAGTGAGAAAAATGAAACCTCTGGCGGACTCTACCATCTCGAATGCCCTCACCAGCTCGTGGTCAGAAGCCTGCACGCCATCTACACGGATGCGTTCTTGAATGGCGTAGATATGTGGCGAGGTGTATTGGCCGTAAGCCAAGCCTTGCGCCTTAGCTAATACACCGGCAGCCTCGACGGCTGAGCCTTTACCGTTAGTTCCAGCCACTGTGATGACTTGCTTCGGAGCGACCTGCGTTAGTGAGTTCCAGACCTGCCCAACACGCTCAAGCCCTAATTCTATGTGGTTGGGAGGTGCAAGCGTCTCTATATAACGCTCCCAATCAGCCAGAGTATTCAATGATGCAAACGAGTCAGCACGCGGGCAATAATGTCGCGCATATCGGTTCGGGGTACGATCATGTCGACGGTCCCGTGTTCGAGAAGAAACTCAGCCCTTTGAAATCCTGCGGGAAGTGTCTCTCGAACAGTTTGTTCGATCACTCGAGGGCCCGCAAAACCTACCAGAGCCTTTGGTTCAGCTATATTTAAATCCCCGAGCATAGCAAAGGAGGCTGTTACACCACCAAACACCGGATCAGTGAGAACAGAGATATAAGGTAGGCTGTGTTCACGCATCTTCTCGAGAACAGCTGATGTCCGAGCCATTTGCATCAAAGAGAACAATGCTTCCTGCATACGTGCACCTCCAGACGCTGAAAAACATACCAAAGGCACTCGCTTTCCAATACACAGCTCGGCAGACCGGACGAACTTTTCGCCGACAACTGCTCCCATTGAACCACCCATAAATGCGAACTCAAATGCGACTGCAATAATCGGCTTCGACTTTAGAGTCCCCTCCATTACTAGCAGTGCATCATTCTCTCCGGTAGATTTCTGACCGTGCGAGAGGCGGTCTTTATACTTTTTCTGGTCACGGAATTTCAGATGATCCTCGGCAACCAGCTCTTCGAATAACTCAATTTGAGATCCCTCATCCAAGAACGTATTCAGTCGAGCGCGCGCGCCCAAACGACCGTGGTGGCCGCACTTTGGGCAGACAGTCAGATTGCGCTCAAGCTCTGGTTGGTACAAAACAGCCTCGCACGCTGCACATTTCGACCAAAGCCCATCTGGCACGCTCGCTTTGCGCTCCACGTCTTTAGAGCGGACGACAGCTGGGACTATTTTATCGAGCCAGTTGCTCATGCTGTCTCTCCAAGACTATCCATTGATGTCCATCGCCTGACGCATGGGTTCTAAGATCGCTTTCAACGCGTTAGGGATCTTTTCAGCCTCATCGACTAATGCTTCTACCTGACTTACCAAGACGGTACCAACAATACTCCCATCAGCTGTTGAAGAGATTGCTGCTGCATCCTCGGCGGTGCGAATCCCGAACCCTACACAAATCGGTACTGACACATGCTGCCGTATATGCGCAACACGCTCTGACACGTCAGATGTATCCAGATTCGATGAACCGGTAATTCCTTTCAGCGACACGTAATACAAATATCCCGACGTAGCTTTCCCGATGGTCTGTAAGCGTTCATCTGTTGTCGTTGGCGCTGCTAGATAAATAAGATCAAGACCATGGGTCTTGGCGGATTGAACTAATGAGCCCTCTTCCTCTGGAGGCATGTCAACAATCAATAGACCATCGACACCAGCCGCAGCTGAAGCCTCACAGAAAATGGTCTCACCCATGGCGATCACAGGATTCAAGTATCCCATCAAAACAATCGGGGTATCGTTATCATCTTTACGAAACTCGGAAACCGTTTTTAAAACACCTGCAAGCGTCATACCGCTATTTATTGCGCGCTCGGCACCGCGTTGGTTGACCGGACCGTCTGCAAATGGATCCGAGAAAGGCATACCGAGTTCAATTAGATCTGCGCCCGCTTCTACGATTGCATGCATCGCTGGAACCGTAACCGTTGGTATTGGATCTCCAGCGACTATGTATGGAATCAATGCCTTACGTCCAGAGGCTTTTAATGCCTCCATTCGCCGTTGAATGCGGGTATTACTCATGTCAGCGAAATTCCTTCCATCTTGGCAACGGTAAATATGTCCTTGTCTCCTCGGCCAGACATATTACAAACGATCGTCTGATCCGGACGCATTGAGGCTGCAAGTGTTTTCGTGTACGCAAGAGCATGCGCGGTCTCAAGCGCAGGGATAATACCCTCTACTTGAGATACTTCGTGAAATGCCGCTAGTGCCTCTTCATCTGTCGCGCCCACGTAGTTGGCTCGACCAATATCTTTAAGATAGGAATGTTCAGGACCCACGCCAGGATAATCGAGACCAGCAGACACTGAGTGCGTATGTGCGATCTGGCCGTCACTGTTATCCATCAGGTAGGTTTTCGCACCATGCAGCACACCCGGACGACCCGAACAGAGCGGTGCCGCGTGCTCGTTGGTAGACAATCCGCGACCTGCGGCCTCTACGCCATAAACAGCGACTTCCACATCCCTGAGAAATGGATAGAACAACCCTATCGCATTTGAACCTCCACCAACGCACGCGACGAGTGCATCGGGATATTTTCCGAAAATTTCCCTCGACTGCCACTTTACCTCGCGACCAACGACTGCGTTGAAATCCCTTACGAGTTGGGGATATGGTGCAGGACCTGCCACTGTCCCGATGATGTAGAAAGTATTGTCAACGTTGGTGACCCAGTCCCGCATCGCTTCACTTAGCGCATCTTTCAGAGTACGTGATCCTGATTCGACCGAAACCACTTCGGCGCCAAGTAGCTTCATCCGATACACATTAGGAGACTGACGCTCGATATCATCAGCGCCCATATAGACCACACACTCTAGCCCCAACCGCGCAGCAACGGTAGCGGATGCAACACCGTGCTGTCCTGCACCAGTTTCAGCGATCACACGTGGCTTACCTGAATACTTCGCAAGTAGCGCCTGACCGATTGTGTTATTAACTTTGTGAGCGCCAGTATGGTTCAGGTCCTCGCGTTTAAAGTAAATCTGGGCACCGCCGATGACCTTTGACCAACGATCAGCGTGATAAAGAGGTGAGGGTCTCCCAACAAAGGAAGCAAGATCAGCATCAAACTCACGTTGAAAGTCTGGATCATTTTTCAGCTTTTGGTAGCTGTGATCTAGCTCGTTTAGAGCAGCCATCAACGTCTCAGACACATAGCGGCCCCCGTAATCACCAAAGTGACCACCGGGGTCCGGTTCATAATCGAGTGTTCTTAATTCCTGTTCTGTGAGTGTCATAATGTTCTCAAAAATTAGTTGCGACACGCGCTAACAAAGCGTTGCATCTTATCAGGATCCTTTCGTCCTGGCTCGGTTTCAATGCCACCACTGACATCCAGAGCCCAGGGTGCGACACATTCGATCGCGTCCCTCGCATTTTCCGGTGTTAACCCACCGGCAAGTATAATTATGCGGTCTGTCTTTGGGATCAACCCCCAGTCAAATCGTTCGCCGGTTCCGCCTGGCCGTCCCTTAACGTAGGCATCCAATAGAAAACCGGAGGCGTTTGGATAACGCTCCATTTCAGCCAGAATATTGACACCAGGACGCACACGAAATGCCTTTATGTATGGTAAACCCACCGAATCACAGAATTCCGAACTTTCATTACCATGGTACTGCACTAGGTTCAGTCCCGCTTGGTGGAAGATCCCTCGAACCAAGGTCGCGTCGGCGTCAACAAACAAACCGACTCGGGTAATGAATGCGGGGACAATTCGCGTTAATTCTGACGCCTGCTCGGGCGTTACATATCGGGAGCTTGACTCATAGAATACGAACCCAAGTGCGTCTGCACCACTATGGACAGCCTCGGTAACATCATCACGATGCGTCAATCCACAAAATTTAACTCGTGTCATCATCAACACTCTAACGGATCTGTTCGCAAGATGTCTCTGGCAATCTGTGGAATTCGGACGGTATTAGGCAGATTATAGCTATCACAATAAGTCGGCCCAAGAAAATAGAGGCCATGTGATGGGGCTGTCACACCACCTTCGGTACGATCCTTTGAAGCAAGAACATATTCGACCCAACTGGTCGGCCGCTCTTTGGCGCCTATCGCCATCAACACACCTACAATATTTCGCACCATGTATTGTAAAAAACTGTTCGCCTCTATATGCACGGCGATCAACTGATCGTGATGATGCACACTCAAACGGGTTACCGACCGCACCGACGTCTTCGCCTGACATTGCGCGGAGCGGAAGGCATTAAAATCGTAAGTACCAATCAGCGACTGCGCGGCGACTGCCATCAATTGTGGATCCAAATTTTTGTGTGTAAGTGTCACCACTTTTTTCAGTAAAGCACTCCGTAACGACGAACATTTGATCAAGTAGACATACTGCCGGGACAAGGCACCAAAACGCGCGTGAAAAGCGGGATCAACTTCTGATGCCCATGCCACCGAAATGTCATCTGGTAGTTGTGAATTGACACCCATTACCCAGTTATATGGATCCCGAATCGCATATGTGTCGAAGTGGCAAACTTGCGAACCTGCATGAACTCCAGAATCAGTCCGGCCTGAGCATGTCACCGAAATCCGCTCGTCTGCGATTTTGGATAGTGCCTGCTCAATCTTCGTCTGTACAACCTGAGTGTCGTGCGTTTGTGTCTGCCAGCCTCGATAGCCAGACCCATCATATTCAACTGAGATAGCAACACGTCGTTGCTGGCTATCAGGTCTTGTGAGCATCGAGCAGGGCGCGGGCCTTTTCTGCGCTTGCACGGTCAGGCGATACCAACACACGTTCGAGAAGCTCAATCGCCGTCTGGGCCATACCCATGTCAAGGTAATTCTGGGCAAGCTCCAACTGGTGTGACGCGACATCGGCCTCATCATCAGGGTCCTCGCCCCACTCTGGGTTTTGATTCAGCGTATCTGCGGAAAACGCGTCAATCAGTGAGTCATCTGTTCCCGCGTAAAGCTCTTCGGCCTCCTGTTGGTTCTCAGGATTCTCGATCTTTGATTTTAATCGCTCAATAGCCGTTTCCTTAACCGCTATTTCTTCTGGCTTGGTCGGCCCTTCAATCTCTGCTTTGAGACGCTCTATTGCCGATTCCAGTGCCCCTTCCTCTGGATTGGAAGTGGTTCCGGGGTTAGAAACTGATTCCAACGTCGCCGTAAAGTTTAGGTCAGATACTTGGGGGGAAGGTGTATCAGAGGTCGGCCTATCCGGTGTAGCGCTCGAATGCTTATCCTTGAAGACACGGAGCCCCACTATAACGATGGCCACCACCGCAACAAAGATAAGTACGCCTTTATCAAGATCTGTGCGCGAGAAGGCCTCAACTTGTTCCCATGACGGCACCCATCCATCAATATCAAAATCGGGGCCAAGCATAGTTTGGAGGTAAGCTTCCAGCTCCGCTCGTGACGGCAACCACTCGGCAAGGTCATATTCTGGGTCGGTACGTGCCTGCATCGACTCCGGTGCTGAAAGCGAGGTGGTGCTGTTTTCCTTGGCTTTACTTGCAATGACATCAACCTTTGCGTCCATAGCGTCAAGCTTCGACTCTAGAGCCGTAATCTTTTCATCAAACTCTGTCTTTGTGGGCGGCACCTGCGACTCTGGAATCCGAATCTCAATCGGCTGTTTCTCTCTGGCCTCCGTTGCGATCTCTTCGAACTTGACATCCATGGCGTTAAGTTTCGATTCCAGCGAAGTGATCTTCTCTAGGAGCTCTATCACCTCGAAACTGAGGACGTTGTTCACAGCCGGGTTTGGTACAAGATGAGGCTCGCTGTTTTGTTGAACCTGAGGCTGGTCCAACGGCTCGGTGGCTTGGGTTGTCGCAGGTACAGCGAGCTCTTCAGTTTCTTGCTTATCTGACACGGATGGGGCCTGATCCGGCGTGTTTTGCATTACTATCAGTCGTGGTTCCGCTTTTTCATCGACCGGCTCAGATGCAGGTCTCGGTGTACGGGGGAAATTTTTCTTTGGCGCTTTCATATGCGCATCAAAACGCTTCGTAGCATCAATCGCTGACTCTTGCGCCAGACGTTCAACCGATGGTACGGCCAGTGTTTTACCTTTTTCTAAGGCGTTGACGTTGTTGTATTCAAATGCATCTGGGTTTTCGTCGTACAGGGCCATCATCACCTGCTCTATGGTGAGAGCACCGGGCTTTACGCTGTTGGCTAGACGCCAGAGTGTTGAACCATTTTTAACAATCAATATTTTATTTTTAACTTTCGTGGACGAGGCCGGGACAGTTGGCCCTTCGTTGGCTGTGATTTTGATGTCCGGTTTTTGCGAAACCAATTTAGAATCTGCTTGCGTTGTCGACACAGGTTTCGCTGCGATCTGCACGGAAACTGGAATTGATACAGGACCATTGGGTGTAAATACTTCGATGAGCGTCGTCAGGTCTGATTTGTTCCACGCTGCCGCCGTTCGAATGACCAGATCAACGCGAACGCCGGTGGAATCAATAGCGTAGGTAAGCCCTGACAAATATTCGGGACGATCAATGCCTCGCTCTGTAAACGCCAATTCTGACGCGAGTAGTGGAAACAATTGCGCGGGCTTAACCGATGCCAAGTCGGTTATCTCGAGCCGCACCTCTAGCGGTTCACCCTGATGAGACACGGCAATTGGTGGTTTCCAATCGAATCCCTTTGCCATTAATGACCAAAGAATCAGCGGAATCAAAGCCCAACGTCTCATGACACCTTCCCTAACGCATCGACAAGTATAGTTTTTGCCTCTTGGGCCCAAATCGTCTTTTCCAGATCCGCGGTCAGCATCATATGGACCCAGTCATCAGCCACACGACGAGCACTTACTCTGATGCCTTCGTCATGGGCGACTCGACCAGAATAAGGGGAGACACTCAGACCCGCTGTGTAAGCTTCCGTTCCTAACTCTAAAATGACATCGGCGACAGCGGGTGAGCATGCCTGAAACCACAAGCTTGCGTGCACAGTATAGAACGAGTCGGTCTGCAGCCGCTCTATAGAAATGGCAGTGTCGCTTAGGGCACCAATCGACCTAAGTGCGTTCACCTCGCCCGATTCATCCAGGGTTCGCGCATTAAACGCTAATATGCCTCCAAACGGCTCGGGGTTTGGATCCCGGCCATTAAATAACTGTGTCACTTGCGATGCCAGTGCCTCGACACCGCCAATATGTTCTACCGCAGGCTCTCCCACGACACCATGGAGCATTTTGATGTCACCTGATTCGAGGGGCGCAAGAACTCTCCTCAGCATCGGTAACAATGAGAGATTAGGACGAAAAGCAACCGCTTGCCCGTTGTAAGTTTGATTGAGATCAAACACCAAATCAGCACTTTCGAGATCAGCGTCACTATCGAGTTCAATCACCAGGGTACGTGCTTGGAAGCGCCGTGCCTCTCCAGCCGAATCCGTCGCATCAATCAGCCGCAATCGATAGTCGCCCTCTACGGAATCAACCGCCTCCAGTATCGAATCACACAGACCGGTCCCTGCGCCCGTGATAATGAGTTCAATCACTGGGCATCCCTGAGGATCGCAAGCATCCGCTTTAGTGGTTCGGCGGCACCCCAAAGTAGCTGATCCCCCACAGTAAATGCATTGAGATATTCGGGTCCGAGATTCATTTTACGAACACGACCCACCGGGATCCGAAGCGTTCCTGTGACAGCAGCCGGAGTCAACCGCTCCATCGAATCTTCACGCTCATTCGGGATTAGGTCAGTCCATTCGGTGCTATTTGCGAGTACATCGTTAATCTCATCGATCGGTACATCGGATGTGAGTTTGATCGTTAGCGCCTGGCTGTGACAGCGCATCGCACCGATACGCACACAGGTTCCGTCGATTGGTATTGGACTCCCCTCTCTACCAAGGATTTTGTTGCACTCAGCCATTGCCTTCCACTCTTCACGGCTTTGACCATTCTCGAGCTTGGTGTCGATCCAGGGTAGTAGACTACCGGCCAACGGATGACCAAAATACTCTGTCGGAATTTCATCCCCACGGAGTGCGTCCGTTACCTTACGATCGATATCTAAAATTGCAGAAGATGGTGTCCCCAACTCTCTGGAAACTCGTGACTGCAAATAACCCATCTGCCACAACAGTTCGCGCATATTATTGGCGCCCGCGCCACTGGCAGCTTGGTATGTCATTGCCGTAACCCATTCAACCCAACCCTCGCGAATCAAACTGCCCACAGCCATGAGCATGAGACTCACCGTACAATTACCGCCAATGAAATCTTTATATCCATCAGCCAATGCCTGGTTAATGACGTCATGATTTACAGGATCTAAAACGATCACACCGTCTGAAGACATTCGCAGAGCAGACGCCGCGTCGATCCAGTATCCGCACCACCCCGAATCTCGAAGTGGTCCGTACACTGATTTGGTATATTCTCCCCCCTGACAGGTGACGATAACGTCACAGCTCGCCAACTCGTTCGTAGACATCGCATTCAGTAACGCCGGTTCAGTTGCTTCAGCCGGTGCATCCTGACCAACCTGAGAGGTTGAGAAAAATACAGACTCAATACCGGAAAAATCATTGTCGGCACGCATCCGGTCCATTAAAACGGACCCGACCATGCCCCGCCACCCTATAAATCCAGCTCGCATTCTTTTTCCTTAATTCAGTGCATCAAGCACGGCCTCACCCATTGTTCTACACCCAACGATCTTCTCACCCGATGAACCTGTCACGATATCTTTTGTCCTGTACCCAGAAGCCAAAACATTTTTCACTCCCTCTTCGATCGCAGCAGCTGCCTTCGGGGCATTGAGCGAATGAAGTAACATCATCGATACGGATAGAATTGTTGCCAAAGGATTGGCAATATCTTGACCTGCAATGTCTGGAGCCGAGCCATGACAAGGCTCATAGAGCCCCTGTTTTTGGCGATTCAAAGATGCAGAAGGAAGCATGCCAATAGATCCTGTCAGCATTGCAGCAGCATCCGACAATATGTCTCCAAACAGGTTACCCGTCACCATCACGTCGAATTGCTTGGGTTGGCGAACGAGCTGCATGGCCGCGTTATCTACGTACATATGTGACAACTCGACTTCGGGATACTCTGTACCCAACCGCTCCATCACTTCGCGCCAAAGCACGGTGACTTCGAGTACATTCGCTTTGTCGACCGAGCAGATTTTTCCACCTCGGAGACCGGCTGCCCGTACCGCGATCTCAATGATCCGCTCGATTTCACTACTCCGGTAGACCATCGTGTCGATGGCCTCGATTTCCCCGTTTTCTAGAGTTTCGGTCCGCTTGGGTTGGCCGAAATAGATCCCGCCGGTGAGTTC